>SSEV01000123.1 GCA_008015095.1 Lysobacteraceae bacterium
ATTCGACTCGGCAAGGTGGCGCGCGCAGGCTTCGGCGAGGGCAAGGCCATCGTAAGTCGAGGTGCCGCGGCCGATCTCGTCCATCAGCACCAGCGACTGCGCGGTAGCGTGATGCAGGATGTAACTGGTTTCGCTCATCTCGACCATGAAGGTCGATTGCCCCCGGGCCAGGTCGTCACCTGCGCCGATACGGGTGAGGATGCGGTCGATCGGGCCGATCTCGGCGCTGGCGGCCGGCACGAAACTGCCAATGTGCGCGAGCAGCACGATCAGCGCGTTCTGACGCATGTAGGTGGATTTGCCGCCCATGTTGGGGCCGGTGATGATCAACATCCGTCGTTGCGGGTCGAGATGCAGATCGTTGGGCTCGAACGGATCTTCGCGAACCGCTTCCACCACGGGATGCCGACCGCGTTCGATGCGCAGCTGCGGTTCTTCGCTTAACAGCGGCCGCGACCAGTCGAGCGCTTGCGCGCGTTCGGCATAGCAGGCCAGCACATCCAGCTCACTGAGCGCGGCGGCGCAGCGTTTGAGCGGTTCCAGATGCAGATTAAGTTCGTCGAGGATGGCTTCGTATAGGCCGCGTTCGCGCGCCAGCGAACGCTCGCGTGCGGACAGTACCTTATCCTCGAACTGTTTCAGTTCTTCGGTGATGTAGCGCTCGGCGCCGGTCAGGGTCTGGCGCCGGGTGTAGTGCACCGGGGCCTTGTCGGCTTGACCCTTGCTGATTTCGATGTAATAGCCGTGAACGCGGTTGTAACCGACTTTCAGCGTCGGGATGCCGCTGGCTTCGCGTTCGCGCGCTTCCAGATCAATCAGGAACTGGTCGGCATGCGTGCTGAGTTTGCGCAGTTCATCGAGTTCGACGTCATAGCCTGCCGCGATCACGCCGCCGTCGCGCACCAGCAGTGGCGGTTGCGCGACGATCGCGCGAGTCAGCCACTCCGCCTGCGCGGCGTGTTCGCCGGATTCTGCGATCAGAAGCCGCAACCGCGGCGAATCGCAGTCCTGCAGCAATCCGTGCAGCTGCGGCAGCAGGGTGAGCGCGTCGCGCAGGGTGGAGAGATCGCGCGGCCGGGCGCTACGCAAAGCGACGCGAGCCAGGATGCGTTCGATATCGCCCAGGCTGCGGAAGATCTCGCGAATCTCGCCGTCGATCCGGCGTTCGAGCAACTGCGCCACCGCATCGTGGCGCTCGCGCACGGCTTGCCGGTCGCGCAATGGGCGGTGTAACCAACGCCGCAGCAGGCGCCCGCCCATCGGCGTGACCGTGCTGTCGAGCACGCCCATCAGAGTGTGGCGGCTATCGCCGTCGGTGCGGGTGTCGAGTTCCAGATGCCGGCGCGTGGCTGCGTTCATCGCGATCGCGGCGTCGCTGGTCTCAACACGGATCGAGGTCAAATGCGGCAAACGCTGCTTCTGCGTTTCCTCGACATAACCGAGCAGGGCGCCCGCGGAGGCGATGGCCAGCGCGCCCTTGCCGGGCAGGCTGTCGTCGATGCCGAAGCCGGTGAGGTCGTGTACGTCGAAGAACCGCAGCAATTGGCGGCGGCCGCTATCGGCATCGAACAACCAGGGGGCGCGGCGACGCAGGCCGGCGCGGGTCGCCAGGGCGATGGGCCAGCCCTCTTCGTCAGGCAGCAGGATTTCGGCGGGATCCAGTCGCGCCAGTTCGGCTTCGAGAAGGTCTTCGCCGATGACCTCGTTGACCAGGAAGCGGCCGCCGGCCAGATCGGCCCAGGCCAAACCATATGCGGTGTGTTTGCCGGCCGGCGCGCGCGCGATCGCCAGTAGCAGCGTGTCGTGGCGATCTTGCAGCAGAGCCTCGTCGGTGACCGTGCCCGGGGTGACGATGCGAACGACCTTGCGCTCGACGAGTCCTTTGGCGAGTGCCGGGTCGCCGATCTGTTCGCAGATCGCCACCGATTCGCCCAAGGCCACCAGACGCGCCAGATAGCCTTCGTAGGCGTGCACCGGCACCCCCGCCATGGGAATCGGCTGCCCGGCCGATTGGCCGCGCTGGGTCAGGGTGATGTCGAGCAGGCGAGCGGCCTTGCGCGCATCGTCGTAGAACAGTTCGTAGAAGTCCCCCATCCGGAAGAACAGCAAGACATCGGGATATTCCGCCTTGGCGGCGAAAAATTGGCGCATCAGCGGGGTGTGCTGGTCGCGGAGGGAAAGACTGAAATCGGACACGGCGCTGCTGACGGGGGGCAGGTCGGCCAGCCGGCCGCGATGGAATGGGGCGCTAGTATGCCAGTGGGCTAGGCCGATGGCCCTGACTTCCGCCCGCTTACAGTTGTGTACGGTTGTGATACCGTCGTCACGCGTTTGTCCCTGCGCATCGGCCGCATGCCTCGGAGCCACCCCACACTCCGCTGGCAATCCCTGTGTCCGCTGGGGCCGGATTCGATAAGGATCCGTGCCGGGGCATTCACGCCCAGACGTACAGTTCTGGCGAGAAACCGATTACATATCGACGACGACAATACCGACAACATGCAGAGAGGGGGTTGAGATGGCATTTCGCGCACCGCAACGGACGACACTCGCACAGGCATTGCTGCTGGCGCTGATTGGATCAGCCATGGCGCCGACCGTGATCGCACAGGACAGCGGGAAGGACGATGAGGAGGCGGCTACGCTCGATCAGATCACGGTCACCGCGCAGAAGCGCGAAGAGGCGTTGCAGGACGTACCGATCGTGGTGACTGCTCTGTCGGAGCAACTGCTCGAAGATTCCGGCGTGCGCGACATCAAGGATCTGCAGGCGCTGGTCCCCGGTTTGACCGTCACCAGCACCCAGAGCGAATCGCAGACCGTGGCCCGTATCCGCGGCATCGGCACGGTGGGCGACAACGTCGGTCTGGAATCCTCGGTCGGTATCGTCATCGACGGCGTCTACCGTCCGCGCAACGGTGTCGGCTTCACCGATCTGGGCGAACTCGAACGTATTGAAGTGCTCAAAGGCCCGCAGGGCACGCTGTTCGGCAAGAACACTTCGGCCGGCGTGGTCAATGTCGTGACCAAACGCCCGACGTATCAGCAAAGTCTGGAAGGCGAGCTGACCATCGGCGATTACGGCGCGGTCGGCGTCTCCGGCTCCTACAGCGACGCATTCAGCGACAGCGCCGCGTTCCGGGTCTATGCGGCCAAGCGCAAGCGCAACGGTTACATGGATGTGCACACCGGCGCCGGCCCGCGTCAGGAAACCGAAGACAACGACCAGAATTTCCATACGGTGCGTGGGCAGTTGCTGCTCGAACCTTCCGACACCGTCGACATCAACATCAGCGCCGATTTCGCCAACCGCGACGAAAACTGCTGCGCCGGCGTGACTATCGTGCGCGGCCCCACCGCGGCGATCATCGACGCGTTGGCCACCGACAGTGGCGTGGCGCCGGTCGCCGATCCCTTCAAGCGTGAAGCCTGGAGCAACCGCGCCACTTCGCAATTCGTGAAAGACAAGGGCGTGGCCGCGCAGGTCGATTGGGAAACCTCATGGCTCGGCGGCGCCACGCTGACCTCGATCACCGGCAGCCGCGACTGGCGCAGCATCAACGGCATCGACTTCGATTACAGCAGCGCCGATCTGCTTTATCGCAACCCGCAGGAATCGGACAACTTCTCGCGCTTCAAGACCTTCAGCCAGGAGATCCGTCTGGCCGGCAGCACCGACAAAGTGGATTGGCTGTTCGGTCTGTTCTATGCCGACGAAGACCTCAAGCGCAACGAAGCCTATCGTGTCGGTAGCGCCTATGAGCCCTATCTGTCGATCGCCGTTCTCTCGCGCATCAATCCCTTGCTCGGCACCAGCCCTACTGCGCCGCTGTTCTATTCGCAGGCGTCGGGTCGGCCGTTCGGAACGGTGTTCGCGGGCCACTCCGCCGCCGATCGGTATCATCAGGATTCCACGAGCCTGGCGTTGTTCACCAACAACACCTGGCATGTGAGCGACGCACTCGATCTGACCCTGGGTCTGCGCTACACCCGCGAAGACAAGGAAGTGGATTCGAGTTACAGCAATCCCAATGGCGGCCTGGGCTGCGCGGCGATGCGGGCCAATCCCGCCCAGGTCGTGGCGGCCTTGGTGGCGCGCGGTTTGACCGTGGCCCAGGCCTCTGCGGCGGCGCCGCAGGTGGTCGCCTTTGGCTGTTTGCCGTGGACCAACGTTCTCCATAACGGTCGCGCCACCCATCAGGAGCGCGAAGAGAAAGAATGGTCGGGCACATTCAAGGCGGCTTACCGCTGGAACGAGCACTTGATGACCTATTTCTCCGCTGCGCGCGGTTACAAGGCCGGTGGCTTCAATCTCGATCGCGTGCAATCGAACAATGGCCTCTCCAGCGGGGTTGCCGGCATCGTGCCGGTCAACGACACGTCCTTCCCCGGCGAGTTCGTCGACAGTTTCGAGCTCGGCGCCAAGACCACATGGTTGGGCGGCAATCTGCTGTTCAACGCTACTTTGTTCCATCAGGAATACTCCGACTTCCAGCTCAACAGCTTCCTCGGCACCAGCTTCGTGGTGCGCTCGATTCCGAAGGTGACCTCGCAGGGCCTCGATGCCGATCTGCTGTGGAAGAACGGCGGCTGGATGTTCCAGGGCGGACTGACTTACGCCGACACCCAATACGGCGACGATCCGTTGCCCGACGCCGATCTGGCCCTGCTGCCGGGCAACACCGCCAGCTTCGCGCCGAAGTGGGCGGTCACCGGTTCGGTTGGTTATGACTGGGATATCGGCGAGCGACTGAAGGCGAGGTTCAATGTCGGCGCCAAGTACATGTCCGAGTACAACACCGGCTCCGACCTCGATCCGCCCAAAGTGCAGGACGCCTATACCCTGATGAATGCACGTTTCGCGATCGGCAGCCGTGACGACCGCTGGGGCCTGGAACTGTGGTCGCAGAACCTGACCTACGCCGAGTACATGCAGGTGGCTTTCGACGCACCGTTGCAGACCGGTTCGTGGAATGCGTTCCTCGCTCCGCCGCGCACCGTGGGCCTGACGCTCCGCGTGAAGTACTGATCTCTCTTTTTTGCGTTGCAGCATACGGCCCGCCTCAAGCGGGCCGTATGCGTTTGGAGACGGCCTCCGTAGGCGCGGCCGGTACGTGTGCGCTTGCCTCGGCCTTCGCCTGGGCGCATCCTCAGGGCATTCCTGCCGGTGTGGTCGTCGGACGCACCGCCGGACCTTACCGGCCAAGGGAATCAGCCTTTCAGACTGGCGAAGCCAGTTGCCGATAACCGCCGCGTGGGGGGGCGCGGAAGCGGATGATCGCAACAGAAGTCAGACGATGACGCCGGCAATGGCGCGTGGCCTCGGCGATCGTGGCCGCCTGCGGCGACCGAAGCCGTCATCTTCGTTATCACATGGTTTTGCTGACTTGTTGTGCTGACTGTCTAGCAGGGTGTTGAAAAGCGCATTCTCGATGCGTTTTTCAAATCGCGGCCATCCGCGGCTGCGTTAGCAGGCTGTTTTTCGAGAGTCTGTTAGCGGTCAGAGTGCTTGTGGGCCACCGTCAGGTTCTGGGGAAACGCGCTTCACAAGCGTTTTCTGCGAGCGAGTCCGATACGCGTTTGGACTCGCTTTCGGCGAGTCAATCGCTTACGTGCTTGGTTCGCTGCGGTAGCCATCCACGGCCATCCCAACAGACGGCTTTCAGCAGTCAGTCTGGGGGAGTCCCCACCGACGACACGGGCTGCGAAGAATTTGAAAACCAGCGTCCCGGAACCTGTTTTCTGGTTCAGCTATTCATCAAGGAGGAATTCACGATGTTCGAGCGATTCACGACCTTCCATCCGCGCTCCGGCAGGCGGACTGCGCCATTCGGATTCGCGCCGCTCGCGCTCAGTCTTGTGTTGGCGATCGTGTTGCCCGGCTGCGGACCTCAGCCGCAGGAAACGCCTACGGCTGTCAAAAACGAAGACGCCGCCCCGGCCAAGGCCGACGACGCCCTGTGCCAGGCCAGCATGAGCTGGATTACGGATCCGACCATGCCGTCGGAAGTGGCGGCGACCGAAACCTTTTGCGATTTCTACCAGTTCTCCTGGCAATGGTTCCTTGCCCAGGTCTCGCCCGCGATCGCCGCGAATCCAAGCGGAGAACGGGTCTTCGAAAGCAATCGGCTCTACGATCCGAGCGTGGCGAGCGGACAATGTGCGATGGATGCGATTACCGGCCGCGCCAATGCGGTCAGGCTGCTGTCTTTACGCGATGTCAAACCGCAGAACTTCGAAGACGAACAGGCCGATGGCAGCGCGCTCTACGATCAGAACGGCAACATCCTCTATTACAACATCTGGTATTCGCAGGCTGAATGCGATTCCACATCCAGCGGTTTCGCGCCGGGCACCATGGAAATCAAGGTCGCCTGGAAGATCCTGCCCAAGCCGGATCCGACGTTCTTCACCATGCAGGCCACGCTGCCAGGCGGAACCCAGCCGGTTACCCTGGGCCTAGTGGGATTCCATCTGGTCAACTGGACTTCCAAACACCCGGAAATGATCTGGGCGACCTTCGAGCACAAGAGCAACGCGCCGCTGTGTGACGGCTCCAGCGTCACGCCGTCATCCGGCTGGTCGTTGGCGAGCAATGAGGCCGCGCAATGCCTCAGCGCGAATCCGCAGCCAGGGGCCGGTCCGCCGAACAGCGCCTGCGCCAGTTTCAACTTCAACACGCCCGATGCCTTCAATGGCGATGCGCCGCCCCCGACCAACACTGCGAATCAGATCTGCCGGCAATTCGCCAACGGCAATCAACCGGGCGTTGCGGTCAATGGCAACGACAACGCCGCGAACCTGTTGGCGATCGAACAGCTCAATACGGCCTTGGCCGGGCCGCAGGGACTGCTTACGCAATTATCCGCGGACGATCCAATGGCGGTCTGGCAGAACTACGAAATGGTCGGCGCGCTCTGGACCAAAAACGGCGCCGCGTCCGGCAAGCTGCCGGTGCCCAGCGCACAGGGCCCGGCTGATCCGAACAGCCCGCAACGCGGCTCGCTGGAGCTGACCAACATGACGATGGAGACGTTCGAGCAAGGCGATGCGTCCTTCGTCCCTAACTGCTTCGGCTGCCACAACTACGACCCGAGCACGCCGTTGACGGTCAGTCACATCGAGAAGAAATTGTTCCAGGCGTCCGCCGTGGCGAAGCCGGCGAATAAAGAGAAGAAATGAAAGCGGCTGCGGTCGGCGTTCGCGAAAGCGCCGACC
This sequence comes from Lysobacteraceae bacterium, assembly GCA_008015095.1. Classification (GTDB taxonomy): domain Bacteria; phylum Pseudomonadota; class Gammaproteobacteria; order Xanthomonadales; family Xanthomonadaceae; genus Lysobacter_I. The sequence continues at coordinate 7,219 of SSEV01000123.1, forward strand.
GCAGCGGTCGATGAAGCGGCGATCGATCAAGCCGCGATCCAGTGAGGTATCGCCCGGATTCGGCATTTGCCAAACGCGGCAGCATGCCCCCGCTCGGAGGCAGGTATGATGTTGCGCAGCATTCGCCCTATGACGCCTGCTGATGAGCGATCTTACCGACGCCGTACTTCACGATCAGGCCGAAGCGCTCGGCGCGCGCCTGCGTAGCGCGCACCACACCCTGGTCACCGCTGAGAGCTGCACCGGGGGTTGGATCTCCAAAACGGTCACCGATATCGCCGGCTCGTCTGACTGGTTCGATTGCGGGATGGTGGCCTATAGCTACGAAGCCAAACAGGCGTTATTGGGCGTGCGTCCGGAAACGCTCGAACACCATGGCGCGGTCAGCCGCGAGACCGCGATCGAGATGGTCTCCGGCGCCCTGGTCCATTCCGGCGCCAGCATCGCAGTTGCGGTGACGGGCATCGCAGGCCCCGGTGGCGGGTCGGCTGACAAGCCGGTGGGCACGGTCTGGATCGCCTGGAAACGTCGTGGCGGTTATGCGCAGGCACGGTTGTTCCATTTCGATGGCGGGCGAGAGGATGTCCGCAGGCAAACCGTTGCCGCTGCATTCGATGGGCTGGAATCGCTGCTGGATATTCCATGAGCGAAATTCCGGGTGTCCCGGGCGCGCGCGATCCAGGTGCGTACGGCGCTTGGCGCGTGTCGCTCGTATTCGCGGCCTGGCGTCTGTTCTGGGTGTAGCCCCGCTCGAAATCGTGCGTCTATTGCCGAGCATGATCTCGTTGGAGCCGCGTCGCGGCTTGTAAGAAGTCGTCGAAAGATTCACCGGCATACCCGCTTGGCTGGCGCTCGTCGCGCTGTTCGTCGCAGCGACTGCGCTGGCGCGGACCGCAGTGGCGACCGCGCGCCTATTGAGCGGGCCCTTTCTGGGCGCCTAGCTGCATACGCAACTGCTGTTGGTCTTCGTGATCACGGCCGTGGCGTTGCCTTTCGTGGCGGGGCTGCTGATCCGGACCTATGTCATCCCGCAATACGACACCTGGGCGCAGGAAGGGCAGGTGACCCTGGGGGCCGGCGTGCGCGGGCTGTTCGCGATCGCCGAAGCTCTCGGCGATGACGCACATCTTCCCGTACGCGCGATCCTGCTCTTCTATGGCTTGTGGTTGGGGCGATTGTTGATCGTCCGAGGCATCGCTCCTGTGCAGACGAACGGCGGTTGACGAAAATATTCGTTAGTAGTATTACTACTAACCATGGATCTGACCGATACCCAGCAAGCCATCCTCGCCTTGATCGCCGAGCGCATCGGCGCCGATGGGGTGCCCCCTTCACAGACGGAGATTGCCCATGCCATGGGCTTCAAGGGGGTGCGTGCAGCGCAATACCACCTGGAAGCCCTGGAGCAGGCCGGAGTGATTCGCAGGCTGCCGGGCCAAGCCCGGGGCATCCGACTGGTGCATGAGGCCGCTAACGAAGCGCTCGACCAAGTCCCGCCTGTCATCTCGCCCGATGACGCCCTGCGGTTGCCGGTGCTCGGTCGGGTCGCCGCCGGCCTGCCGATCGGCGCCGATCTGCGCTCCGACGACTACATCCTGCTCGATCGCGCCCTGTTCTCGCCCGCCCCGAACTATCTCCTTAAAGTGCAGGGCGATTCGATGATCGAAGAGGGCATCTTTGGAGGCGATCTGATCGGCGTGTACCGCACCCGCGAAGCCCGCGACGGCCAGATCGTGGTCGCCCGCATCGATGACGAAATTACGGTCAAACTGTTCAAGAAGGGCAAAGATCGCATCCGCCTGTTGCCGCGCAATCCCGACTATAAGCCGATCGAAGTGCTGCCGGATCAGGACTTCGCGATCGAGGGTCTGTATTGCGGCCTAGTGAGGCCGAACCGATGAGCGCGTCGCCGGGGAGCCTCGTTCCCGATAGCCGACTTCTCAAAGCCGCGATCTTCCGAATCGAGCATCTGCTGATGCCATCGGTGCAGTTCTGGCGTAAGCACGCCATCGGCCAACCCCATTCGGACGATCCACATGTCGCGTTCAAGCAGGCTTTGATTGAGCAGGCCGTCGCTGCGGTTGAACAGGCGACCATGCGTCTGCTGGGCAAATCGGCGCGGGTGATCGCTGTGCCCGGCGCGACGCACGTCGATCGCATTGCGGATGTGCTTGCCGGAGATGTCGAGGCGGATGATTACCTCGAATTGGCGGATGCGACCGAAGACCTCCGCATCCTGTTGGCGACCGGCGATTCGGATTTTTCCGACCCCAGAACCGGCGTTCCGCCGATGGTCCGGAATCTGCGTCCAACCTAAATTCTCGTCCGTCGCAGTCTGTGCGACGGGCCGCCCCTAATCTGCGCCCACTTTGTTGACCAACTGACACTGACGAGGAATCCACGATGGACGAGAACAAAAAGCGCGCGCTTTCCGCCGCATTGAGCCAGATCGACAAACAATTCGGCAAAGGCTCGGTCATGCGTATGGGCGACCGCCCGGTCGAAGTAGTCGAGGCCATTGGCACCGGCTCGCTGATGCTCGATATCGCGCTTGGCATCGGCGGCCTGCCCAAAGGACGCGTAGTTGAAATCTACGGCCCCGAGTCCTCGGGCAAGACCACGCTCACCCTGCAGGCGATCGCCGAATGCCAGAAGGCCGGTGGCACCGCCGCCTTCATCGATGCAGAGCACGCGCTCGATCCGATCTACGCGCAGAAGCTTGGCGTGAACATCGACGAGCTGTTGTTGTCGCAGCCCGATACCGGCGAACAAGCACTGGAGATCGCTGACATGCTGGTGCGCTCCAATGCAGTCGACGTGGTCGTCATCGACTCGGTCGCCGCGCTGACTCCGAAAGCCGAAATCGAAGGGGAGATGGGCGACCAGCTTCCCGGTCTGCAGGCGCGCCTGATGAGCCAGGCCCTGCGCAAGCTCACCGGTAACATCAAACGCAGCAACTGCCTGGTCATCTTCATCAACCAGTTGCGCATGAAGATCGGGGTGATGATGCCCGGGCAGAGCCCGGAAACCACCACCGGCGGCAACGCGCTCAAGTTCTACGCATCGGTGCGCCTGGACATCCGCCGCATCGGCAGCATCAAAAAGGGCGAAGAGATCATTGGTAACCAGACCAAGATCAAGGTGGTCAAGAACAAGCTCGCTCCGCCGTTTAAACAGGTCGTCACCGAAATCCTCTATGGCGAAGGCATCAGCCGCGAGGGCGAACTGATCGATATGGGCGTTGATGCCAAACTCGTCGAAAAGTCGGGCGCTTGGTACAGCTATGACGGCGAACGCATCGGGCAGGGCAAAGAGAACGCCCGTCAGTACCTTAAAGAAAATCCCGCAGTCGCAGCCAAACTCGAAGCCGCGCTGCGCGCGCAGTTCGTCGCCGACGATGCGCCGCGTGGGGAAGAGGATGACACCGATCTTGATGATTGATGCGGCGGGGGCGGGCCGGTCGCCTCGTCAGTGGAAGGCCCGCCCCCGTTTGCGGCACGCGCCCTGCGCATGTTGATCGCCAGACACGATGCGTCATGGAAGGCGCGTCGGCGAGCCGAGACCCCAAGCTCGGTTCGCAAATCGCGGCGCCGCTCGCCGGTGGAGTCGCACGCCGGTAGCTCTCAGGGATGGGGGTTGCCGGTTCTTCCGCTGCGAGTTGGCCGCCTCTCGTCATGCTCGGATCACCGCGAATCCCCACGCATAATTGATTCAACAATCTGAATTTTGCATCGCTGGATCAATAGGTGAGTCAAGGATTGCTTGCTCGCAGGCATTCACTAAAAATCGATATGACCTTGATAAGGCTGCTGGAGCCAAACGATTGCCGATAGCGAGCCGAGCATGACGCCATTCTCTGCAGAGAGCTTGATCCGTGAATTCTGGCGCCTGATGGCGACCAACGATTTCGGTTCCGTCGCTACGGTGCTTGCCGAAGACTTCGTGCTGGAATGGCCGCAATCTTGCGAGCGTTTTCGCGGGCCGGAAAATTTCTGCCGTATGAATGCCGAGTACCCACATCATGGGGTGTGGACATTCGAGATTCAGCGTCTGCTGGCTCAAGGCGATGCGGTCGTCACCGATGTCTTGGTCGCCGATGGCGTGCAGAACGGACGCGCGATTTCGTTCTTCACCGTATTGGATGGAAAGATCGTCCGAATTGTCGAATTCTGGCCAGAGCCATTCAAAGCGCCGGCACATCGCGCACACCTGGTGGATCATTCTGCATGTCGCGATACCGACATCGTCACGTCACTTCGCGATGACCAACCATATGAGGCATGACAAAGCGATGAGTCTGCGCGACGAGTCGATCTTGAGGCCGGGTTCGTGTGGCGAGAGTGGATTCGCGTTACGATTCTTCCCGTTCTGTCCGGAGTTCAAGTCGCGATGACCAGAACCATCTTGTTTCTCGTTGGCATGTCTTTATTCGGAGGCGTCCCGGCTGCGGCGGCGGACGAAAGCGCGCCGACGACCGCCAAGGCTGCGGAGATTCGGTTGACACCGGGGGCCGCGCCCGCTTCGCCTGAGCTAATCGCTACGCTGGCCGAAAAGGACCGGCAACTGTTCGACGCCGTATTCAACTGCAAGCTTGATTTGCTCCAGTCGCTGATCGCGAGCGATTTCGAATTCATCCACGACAAATGGGGGCGGACCGCCGATTCCGGCGCGACATTCATGCAGGGCGCGCGCGACAATTGCGAACGTCAGAAAACCGGAGAGAACTTCCGGGCTCGCCGCGAGCTGATCGACGGTAGTATGCGCGTCTTCGTGCTGAACGATTACGGCGCGATGCAGATGGGAGAGCATCGCTTCTTCGCGCTGCAGCCGGGTCAGCCGGACAAGCTGACAGAAACCGGTAGTTTCATCGACGTTTGGCGTCAGATCGACGGCGAGTGGAGGCTGTCCCGAGTTATCAGCTACGACCATCGCCTGGCGGAGTGAGGGGCTGACCGCCTGAAGGACGGCCGATGACTTCGCGCATGGATCCTCCCGATGACGGCCCGACGGTCAAACCGTTGGACAAGCGCGCGCGACCGGACCTGACGCCGGGCCAGCGTGCTTTGGCGCTACTGGTTCGGCGCGAGCATTCGCGCAAGGAACTCACCCGCAAACTTGTCGCCCGCGGCTTGACCGTGGACGTGGTGCGGGCCACGGTCGAGCGCCTGTCGGCGGAAGGTTGGCAGGACGATGGTCGCTTCGCGGAGCAATTGGTCCGTAGCCGGGCCGGGAATGGCTACGGCCCCTTGCGAATCCGTGCCGAGTTGGGGACGCATGGCCTGGATCGCGATGTCATCGCTGGGGCGATCGATGCTTTCGATTGCGACTGGACAAGACTTGCCCGTGATCTGGCCTGCCGTCGCTTCGCTGGGAGATTCGACGACCGCGAGGTCCGGCGCAAGGCGGCCGAATTCCTGATCCGGCGCGGTTTCACCGCAGACCAGGTCCGTTCCGCCACCCGATTCGACCCGGAAGACGACTGAATCCCTCTCTAGGGGGCCGCATCGGGGCGGGCGCCTGTTAACCTAGCGCCTCCTGGGTTGTTCGCTCGATTCCGCGTCGGCAGAGTGCCGTCATCGCGGCGTGAGGACTGCGCCCGCCTTTCCGTTTTCGCCATGACCGATACCACCAAGACCACCGCCGAGATTCGACACGACTTTCTCGATTTTTTCCGCTCGAAAGGCCACAGCATTGTGCCGTCCAGCCCGCTTGTGCCCGGCAACGATCCGACCCTGCTGTTCACCAACGCGGGGATGGTCCAGTTCAAGGAGGTCTTCCTCGGCGCCGAAAAGCGCAGTTACACCCGTGCAGTCTCCAGCCAGCGCTGCGTGCGTGCAGGCGGCAAACACAACGACCTCGATCAGGTCGGCTACACCGCACGCCACCACACCTTCTTCGAGATGCTGGGCAACTTCAGTTTCGGCGATTATTTCAAGCGCGACGCGATCGTCTGGGCCTGGGAATTGCTCACTGGCGTATGGAAACTGCCGAAAGAGCGGCTGATGGTCACGATCTATCACACCGACGACGAAGCCTTCGAGATCTGGAACAAGACCGTCGGCGTGCCCGCGGAGAAGATCGTCCGTATCGGCGACAACAAAGGCGCCCCTTACGCGTCCGACAACTTCTGGCAGATGGCCGACACCGGCCCGTGCGGCCCTTGCACCGAAATTTTCTACGACCATGGCGACCACATCCCCGGCGGTCCCCCGGGCAGCCAGGACGAGGACGGCGACCGCTATATCGAAATCTGGAACAACGTCTTCATGCAGTTCGACCGTCAGCCGGACGGCAGTTTGCTGCCTTTGCCGGCCCCGTGCGTGGACACCGGCATGGGCCTGGAGCGGATCGCCGCAGTGCTGCAGCACGTACATAGCAATTACGAGATCGATCTGTTCCAGCATCTGATCAAGGCCGCAGCCGCGATCACCTCCATGGCCGATCACGAGCACAAATCATTGCGCGTGATTGCCGATCACATCCGCGCCTGCAGCTTCCTCATTGTCGACGGCGTGCTGCCGTCCAACGAGGGGCGTGGCTACGTGCTGCGACGTATCATCCGTCGAGCGATCCGACATTTGTGGAAACTCGGCGCACTTTCGGCTGACGGCAATTTCTGGCGCATGGTGCAACCACTGGCCGACGTCATGGGCGGCGCTTATCCGGAACTGGTCGAGAAACGCGAGTTGGTCGAGCGTGCATTGAAAGCCGAAGAAGCCGCGTTCGCGCAGACACTCGATGCCGGTATGGTGCGACTGGAGGCTTACTTCGCCCAGAGTGGCGGTACGATCGACGGCGAGCAGTTGTTCCAATTGCACGATACCTATGGCTGTCCGCCGGATCTGATTGCCGACATCTTGCGCGAGAAAGGCGGTGAACTTCCTCCGGGCGCGATGGCCGATTACGAAAGGCGAATGGGCGAGCAGCGCGAACGCGCACGCGCTGCCGGGAAATTCGGTGGCGGCGTCGTTCTGCCGGCTGAATTGATCGCGCAACTGTCGCCGACCGAATTCTTGGGATACGAGCGACAGGATGCAGATGGACTTGAAGTGGTCGCCCTGATCAAAGCCGGCAAGCCGGTCGATCTCATCGATTCGGGAGACGAGGCGGTCGTTGTATTGGATCGGACGCCTTTCTATGCGGAATCGGGCGGTCAGGTCGGAGATGCTGGGCAGCTCTCTGAACATCTCTCGGAACAGAGCGTCCTGTTCACTGTCGCCGACACCCAGAAGCTGGCGGGGCAGTTCCACGGTCATGTCGGCACGTTGCGAAGAGGTGCTTTGCGCCGCGGAGACCGCGTATATGCTCAGATCGATCAGGTCCGACGCACCGCGACTGTGCTGAACCACAGCGCCACGCATCTGTTGCATGCCGCCCTGCGCAGCGTGCTCGGAACGCATGTCACCCAGAAAGGCTCGTTAGTCGCACCCGATCGCCTGCGTTTCGATTTCGCGCATTTCCAGCCGATTGCGGCCGATGAACTGGCCGAGATCGAACGCCGCGTGAACGCCGAAATCCGCGCCAACCATGAGACTGAGATCCGTCATATGGGGATGCAGGAGGCGTTGGACTTCGGTGCGATGGCCCTGTTCGGCGAGAAATACGGTGAGCGTGTACGCGTGCTGCGCATGGGCGAGACCTCGACGGAGCTGTGCGGCGGTACGCATGTGCGGCGAACGGGCGAGATCGGCGTATTCAAGATCGTGTCCGAGGGCGGCATCCAGGCGGGCGTCCGTCGCATCGAGGGCGTGACGGCGCAAGGCGCGCTGGAGCACATTTCTGCCGAGGAAAAGCGCCTGCGCGAGGCCGCCGAACTGCTTGGCGGCAATCCCGCGGAGATCGGCGAGAAGTTGCGATCACTGATCGAGAAACTGAAAAAAACGGAGCGCGAGCTGGAAGCGTATAAGGCCAAGGCCGCGACCGCGACAGTGGCCGATCTGGCCGCCTCCGCGACGGTGGTGGGTGGGGTCAGGGTGTTGGCGGCGCGGGTCGAAGGGCTGGAGGCAAAAGGTCTGCGCGAAGCGGTCGACGATCTGAAACAGCGACTCGGCGACGCTGTAGTGCTGTTAGCGGGCGCGGCGGATGGTAAAGTTGCGCTCGTTGCGGGTGTGAGCGGCGCAGCGCTTGGGCCGATCAAGGCCGGAGAACTGCTGGCTCACGTCGCCGGTCAGATCGGGGGCAAGGGAGGAGGCCGGCCCGATATGGCCCAGGGGGGAGGGGAAGACAGCCCCCGCTTGCGCATCGCACTGGATGGCATTAACGACTGGGTGGCTGGACGGATGCAAGGGCAGGTCTGACTTCTGACGCTTCCCGTAAGCAGTTCCGTGCGGTTATCCTTGTTTTTTACGTTTGCGACGTCCGTACCTCCCCAAATCTCCGGTCGCAAAACACAACTACACAGAGGTCGATGAAAGGGGACATCGGCCAACGGAGACATTCAATGCTCATTTTGACTCGCCGGGTTGGCGAAACTCTGATGATCGGTGACACCGTCACCGTGACTGTGCTCGGGGTCAAAGGCAACCAAGTGCGGATCGGGATCACGGCGCCAAAAGACGTCGCCGTGCATCGCGAAGAGATCTATCAGCGCATCCAACGCGGTGAAACCGACCGTGGTCGCGGCGGTGAGGTCCGCTTTCAGGTTTGCCGCATCAGGATTGAGTCGGTATCCTTTCGGACGCCGCAGCAAAAAAAGCACATCGGAGAGTTGCCCGAGAGGCCGAAGGGGCTCCCCTGCTAAGGGAGTATGGGGTCAAAAGCTCCATCGAGGGTTCGAATCCCTCACTCTCCGCCATTGTTTCGCCGAAAGCGAAATCATTCGTGAAGCCAATGTCTTGCCCGTCGCAGCGCGGCGGGCGTTGGCTTGGGCGCGAGCCGATAGCTTGCAAGTGGCCCCCTTGCGTCTCACGCGCGCCCGCTCTTGTCTCTGGGGTGAAACGATGAGCGATCTACCGCTGTCTCAGCGGGGCTTGTCGTTCTTAAGTCGACGCGGGAATGCGCTGTGGCGCGTCGCCAACCGGGTAGGGCTATTTCGCGGCATGCTCCGCAAACGGCGCGAGATGGCGGCTTGGTCATGGCAACGCTTTTTGTAGATGTGCTTCTGCCCCCAAAGACGACTGTGGTGTTTCCTCGTTTCGGACAGGCATCTGGCTCGGTCGGTTCGCATGGCGTTGACCTGGCCGGGAGACATTGGCACAATTCCGCTTCTGCATTACGCGCCCGTAGCTCAGTTGGATAGAGCACCAGGCTACGAACTTGGGGGTCGGAGGTTCGAATCCTTCCGGGCGCGCCATCAAGATGATCAGCATGACGGCGAGGCCGGCGAATCAAAATTCGCTGGCCTCGCGCTTTTTCGAGAACCCGCATTGGGAATTCCGAGGGCGGGGAATCCGAAGTGAATGGCGTACCGGTTTCGATCCCGACGGCGAGCAAATACGCGAGAGGGTCGTTGTTGCGGCGCAGCATAAACGGTTCGCGCAAAAGGCGCGTTTGACGCATGAAATCGAGTCGGTCATCCTCCGCCGGTTCGACTAAGGTCGAAGTTCCATGTTCGCCGCCCCTGTCCCGTCAATCATCTGAGAGAGAACATCGCATGAGCGGAGCCGCCAATACGACGCACGAGTATGTCCCGCCGCCGCCCGGCGAGATGATGGGCCATCCCAGACCGCTATGGATGCTGTTCGGCGCCGAGTTCTGGGAACGTTTCTGTTATTACGGCATGCGCGCGCTTCTCGCGGTCTATGTCGCAGCGCAGTTCTTCAGCCATTTGCCCGAGGGCGAGGCCAAGGCTCAGGCGTCGCTGACCTACGGCGGTTACACCTCGCTGGTCTACGCTACGGGCATCCTCGGCGGCATGATCGCCGACCGCTATCTGGGCTATCAGCGCTCCATCATCCTCGGCGGCATTCTGATGGCCGCAGGCTGTTTCATGCTGCTTTCGCCCGAATTGAAGTGGTTCCTGATCGGGTTGTCGGTGATCGTGGCCGGTAACGGCTTGTTCAAGCCGAATATCTCGACCATGGTCGGCAAGCTCTATGCGCCGGGCGATGCCCGCCGTGACTCGGGCTTCACGATCTTCTACATGGGTATCAATGCCGGCGCGTTGATCGCACCGATCATCACCTCGGTGTGGATCGGCGCCACCTACGGGTATCAGTACGGCTTTCTTGCCGCTGCGATCGGCATGATCTTCGGCATCATCGTGTTCCAGTTCCTCTCGGGCATGCTCGGCCACATCGGCAAGCCGCCGGCCGGCCGCGAAGGTTGGATGCCGTTCCTGAACGTACTGGTCGGGGCCTTGCTGCTGGTGCCGGTGATCTATTTCCTGTTGAGCAAGAGTGATCTGCTCGGCTTCGTTCTGCTTGGCCTGTTCGCGTTGCTCGCGGTCTACCTGATCTGGAGCGGCTTCGCCGAAAGTTCGGTGCAAGGGCAGAAATACATCGCGATGTTCATCCTGTTCACGGCCAATATCCTGTTTTGGGCCCTGTTCGAACAGGCAGGTGCTTCGCTGAACTTCCTCGCGCAGGACCATGTCGATGCGCCCTTCCATTTCACTTTGTTCCAGTCGGCGAATCCGCTATTCATCATTCTGCTGGCGCCGGTGTTCGCGGCGATGTGGCCGAAGCTGGAAAAGATCAACATGAACCCGTCGATCCCGCGCAAGTTCGCGCTGGCGTTGGTCGGTCTGGCGCTCGGGTTCGCGATCATCGTCTTCGCGCTCAAGAATTTCCTCAGCGCAGACAATAAGGTCGCGTGGTACTGGTTGGCCGGTCTGTATCTGGTGCACACCATGGCCGAGCTTTGTCTTTCTCCGATCGGTCTGTCGATGGTGACCAAACTCGCGGCGCCGAAGAACGTGGGCCTGTCGATGGGCGGCTGGTTCCTGGCGACTGCGGTGGCGAATTATCTGGCCGGTCGGATTTCGGCGATCGCTTCCGGTGGTGGCGGACATGGCGAAGCAGCTGGCTCGCTTGCGCAGTATTCCGAAACCTTCACCATGCTGATCTGGGCCGGTCTGATCGTCGGTGCGATCTACTTCATCCTGGCGCCATTGATCCAGAAGCTGATGCATGGCGTGAAGTAAGGCGCTTCAGGCGGTTGAAAACAGCCTGCCAATCGCCCAGGCATACCCCGCTTGGCGGGACTGCGAACGAAGAGCCGCCTGCAAGTCGGGCGGCTTTCGCATAGATGGGCGGAGTGTCGATAAGCGCGCTTGATTCAGTCGAGAAACTGCAATCGCGCCAGTTCCGCGTACAGCCCGTCCTGGGCGAGCAATTGCGAGTGCGTGCCCTCGGCGACGATCCTGCCGCGATCCATGACCACGATCCGGTCGGCCTTGAGCACTGTGGCGAGGCGATGGGCGATGACCAGCGTCGTGCGTCCGCGCATCAGATTTTCCAGTGCGTGCTGCACCGCGCGCTCGCTTTGCGCATCCAGCGCTGAAGTCGCTTCGTCGAGCAGCAGTACGGGCGCATCCTTGAGCAGCGCGCGGGCGATTGCGATGCGTTGTTGCTGGCCGCCGGACAAGCGAGCGCCGCGTTCGCCCAATTCCTCGTCATAGCCTTTGGGCAGATCGCTGAGGAATTCATGGGCTTCGGCCGCGCGGGCCGCCGCTTCTACTTCGGCGTCGCTCGCGTCCAATCGACCGTAGCGGATATTGTCGCGCGCGCTGGCGGCGAACAACGTCGGCTGTTGCGGCACCAGCGCGATGCGCGCGCGCAGAGCCGCAGGGTCGAATTCGCGGACATCCGCGTCGTCGATCGCGATCGTGCCCGATTGCGGGTCGTGGAAGCGCAGCAGCAGTGAGAACACCGTGCTCTTGCCCGCGCCGGACGGTCCGACCAGCGCGACGGTTTCTCCGGGGCGCACATGCAGGCTGAAATCTTCCAGCGCCGGCAGGTCGGGACGTAACGGATAGTGGAACGAGACCCGGTCCAGATGCAGTTCGCCGCGCAACGCATGCGGTAACGACCGCGGTTGTGGCGGTGGCAGGATCTTGGAGCGTTCTTCGAGCAGTTCGCCGATCCGGCTCATGCCGCCGGAGGCGCGCTGCAGGTCGTTCCAGACTTCCGCCAGGGCCGCGACCGATCCTGCGCCGATCATCGCGTACAGCACGAACTGAGCCAGCGTGCCGCCGGTCATGCGCTTGGCGATGACATCGTGCGCGCCCATCCAGAGCACCGTGGTGATCGCCCCGAAGATCAGCACGATCGCGATCGCGGTAACCAGCGATTGCACCCAGATCCGCCGTTTCGCGGTGCGCACCGCACGGGCGACGGCCTGATCGAAACGGCCACGCTCGTAGGGCTCGCGCGCATGCGCCTGTACCGTGCGCACCGCCCCCAGCGTTTCGGTGGCGAGGGCGTTGGCGTCGGCGACCCGATCCTGGCTGTCGCGCGACATCTTCTCCAGGCGACGCGCGCCGAACATGATCGGCAACACCGACAAGGGGATGCCGAGCAGGGCCCAGCTCGCTAACCGCGGGCTGGTCACGAACAGCATGATCAGCGTGCCTATCACGGTGACCGTGCTGCGCAAGGCCACCGACATGCTGCTGCCGACTACGCCGCGCAGCAGTTCTACGTCGGCGGTCAGGCGCGACACCAGTTCACCGCTGCGGTTGCGTTCGTGGAACTCGGCATCGAGCCCGATCAGATGCGCGTAGAGACGTTCGCGCAGATCGGCGACGACGCGTTCGCCGAGCATCGAGACGAAAAAGAAGCGCGCGGCGGTAGCCAGCGCGAGAGCCGCGGCCACGGCGAAACCGAATAGGAAGGCGCGGTCGATGTCGGCGCCGCGACCGCTGGAGAAGCCCTGATCGATCATGGTCTTGAACGCCACAGGCAGGGCCAGGGTCGCCGCAGAAGAGGCGGCCAGCGCCAACAACCAGGCCATGAACAGGATCTGATGCTGGCGGATAAATGGCCACAGCGCGCGCAGACTGCCGATGCGGGCCTTGGTTTTCGTCGGTGCGGGATGGCTCATGCCGGGTTATTTCGCTCGGTGATGACGCAGGCAGGAGTCCGAAGATCCTGAGAGGCGGACAAGGGGAACGTCGAACGTCGCCGCGCACGACCATCCTGCCTCAACTTCCTTTGCGGCGATATGCATGCGTTCGAATATGCGATCACGGATTGTGACCCGCGAGGTCGATTGCGCTGTCGGAGTATGAGGTGCGGGCGTTTGCGACGGGCGCTTCACGGCGAATAGGGGGCTGTCCAATCGGATCCACGATGCGTCAGGCTGTCGAAAACCGTATGCGGTCACGGGTGGCGTCGCGCAGGCGGGTTTTCAAGTCGTCGACACGATCGGCGGGCAAGCGAATGTGCAGGACGACGCCTGCGGCGTCGTAGTCTTCATGCAGCTTCTGCGCTTCGAATGCGCCCAGCACGGCATGGATCGTCCCGAGGTCGGCGAATGGGGCCTGCGCGGCGAATTCGGCATAGGCGATCAATGGCCGGCGTGCGCCACGGCGCAGACATTCGGCTGCGGCGCCGCCATAGGCGCGGACCAGTCCCCCCGCACCGAGTTTGATCCCACCGAACCAGCGCGTGACCACCACCAGGGTTTGGTCGCAGGCCTGTCCGTCGATCGCGGCCAGGATCGGCCTGCCTGCCGTTCCGGCCGGCTCGCCATCGTCGCTGCTCCGGTAATGCGCGCCCACTCTCCAGGCCCAGCAGTTATGCGTCGCAGCCGGATCACACAAGCCCGGCAGTGCGGCCATCGCCGCCTCGGGCGAATCGACCGCGAGCGCCTGCGCCAGAAAACGACTGTGTTTGACTTCGACCAGATGCGAGGCCGGCGCGGCCAGGGTCGAGCGTGCCGCCATGATGTCACCCATGATCCTGAACGATCAGGGCGTGGGGGGCGGCAGGGTGGAGGCCAGCTTACGCAGATCCTCGGGTAACTCCGCCTGTGGATAGCGGCGTCGGAATTCCTGCAGGCTCTTGGCTGCGGCTGCGGTCTCGCCGCGCGCCAACAGGTCGCGGATGCGTTGTAACCAAGCCTGACGGACTTGTGGGGAGTCGGCGGAAGCCGGGGGGCGATCGTCGAAATCCGGGGCTCCAAACGCATGCGCGCCGGATGAAGCCGAGTCGTCCTTGGCGCTTTCGGATTTGCGCTGTTCGATGGCGCCACCGACGAGGTCGGCGCGGCGTTTGACCTCTTCGTCGCGGGCGACGGCATTCTGCCGTGTCGCGGGCGGCGGCGCTGCAGGCGCGGCGGCGGGGACTGTTCTGGCGGTTGTGGTTTTTGCCGCAGTTCTAGCGCCCGCCTGGCCGGAAGGAGCGGATGCGGCAGGTACGTTCGCCATTTGTTCGCGGCGTTCATTCAACGGCGTGCGGGTGTACTCGGCTGCGCCGACGCTGCGTTCGGCGGAGGCTCGCGCGCCGGTGACGACCACCGAATCCAGGGTTTTGTCTTCGCTCGCAGCGGCATCAGCGAATGCATCTGCTTCGCTGGCGGCAAGATTGCGCGTATCGGCAGCCCCTTCGGCAGCGGCATCAGCGGCGACCGGTTCGGAGGCGCGCGCCGGCATATCGGCGGCGAACCCGGGTGGCGGCGCGGCGGGTTTCTGCCCGGGGCTGGCCGGCGCGCGCATGCGCGGCATCTCGGCTTCGGTTTCTTGAGGCGGGAGCGGCGGCGGTTCGCGCTGCAATTCCGGGGGCAATATCACCGCTTCTGTGACATGCTCGGCGGATTCAAACTCGGCGGATTCAAACGATGTGGCGGGCGCGGCGTCTTCGGTCGCCTTCAGGCTGCCATCGCCATCGCCGTGCAACCGCCAGCCGATGCCCGCAGCCAACACCAACGATGCGGCCAAACCAAAGCCCAAGGGCCAGCGCTGTGTTTTCGCGCGTGGACGCAATGGCACGACGTTAGGGTCTGTTGCGGGCCCAACGCCGACGTCAGCGGCGGGATCGATGCCGGCATCGGCAGGATGCTGGATCGGAACGGGCGCGGTTTCGGATACGGCCGCACGCGCTGCGGCGAGAATCCTCGCGTCGAGCGCGGGCGCAGGTTCGCGCGGCCCGCCCAAACGCTTGAGGCGTTCGGCCAGGTCGCGTTCTTCCGGCGACAGGGGCTCGTTGGCTGTCATTGCTGCAGTCTCGCGCGTAGTTTGTCCATCGCGTAGCGAAGACGCGATTTCACCGTCTCCCGGCCGACGCCGGTCATTTCGCCGATTTCCTCCAAGGTCAATTCCTGTTCCAGACGCAGCAGGATGACTTCGCGCTGATCGTCCGGCAATTCGTCCAAAGCCATTTGCAGCCGCCGCCGTTCCTCGAACTCCGTCAACTGCCGCTCCGGCGTGTCGTGATCGGGCACCCGTTCGGTGCGTTCGTCCGCGTCCTCAGGCGCGGGCGGACGGTGCTGCAGCGCCCGCCAGTGATCGGCCAGGCGGTTGTGCGCGATCCGGTATAGCCAGGTCGAGAATGCGGCATCCGGCCTCCAACCCTGGCGCGCGCTGATCACGCGTTGCCATACATCCTGGAACAACTCGTCCGCAAGCGCGCCATTTCCATGCAATTGACGGGCCAGAAAGCGATACAGCTTGCCGCGGTGCCGCTGATAGAGTCGTTCGAAGGCGACGACGTCGCCCGCCGCATAGGCGAGCATCAGGCTTTCGTCGCTGGCCTCGGCCGCATCATTCATATGCGGCAGGGTAAAGCCAGCGCAGCACTTCGTGAAGCCCGTCGCCACCACCCGGCGATGCGGCTGACGTCGCCGTGCGGATCCCGAAGCGGAGCGGAGACGAAGGGTCGCGGTCTGCATGGCGGTATGCTCGGGCCTCGGGCGAGGGGGGGCTGGTCGGCCCCCCGTCATTTGCGGGCCCAATCGTGTGGGCTCAGTCGTGTGGGCTCAGTCGGAGATCATGCCGACCTGAGGCGTGTCGCCGGTGGTCAGGCGTCGGGCCGTATCCACCAGTTCGATGAACTCGGCGCGTTGCTTCCAGGGATCCTTGCCGCGGGTTGCATGCGCGGCCTTGGCGATATCCTCCCAACCCCATTGATCGAGATTCTTGCCACCGCGCAACGCGTCGGCATAGGCGGCTACCGCAGCGGCGAAGCGCAGCGACTCGCTAGGCGCGTAGCGGCGCGGTTCGTGCGGTCTGGCGATCGGCGTTTCGATTAATTTGCTGGTCTCTTCGCCAGGGCGCGCGTAGCGCAATGCCGGCAGACGCTCGGCTCCCGAGCCGGCCAGGGTCAGTTCGTACAACGCGGTGACTTCATGCCCTGCGCCGATATCGCCGGCATCGACCTTGTCATTGGCGAAATCCTCGCGACGCAGCATGCGGTTCTCGTAACCGATCAGGCGGTGTTCCGCGACCTGCGTCGGGTTGAATTCAATCTGGATCTTCACGTCCTTGGCGATGGTCAGCAGCGTCGACTGCATCTCCTGCACCAGCACCTTGCGCGCTTCGAGCGGAGTATCGATGTAGGCGTGATTGCCGTCGCCGACATCTGCCAAGCGTTCGGCCATCGCATCGTTGTAGTTGCCCTGGCCGAAGCCCAGCGTGGTCAATGCGATCCCGTGCTTGCGCTGATCGCCGACCAGCGTCTCCAGGGCTTTCTGATCGGTGGTGCCGACGTTGAAATCGCCGTCGGTGGCCAGAATCACCCGGTTCACGCCGTTTTTCACGAACGCTTGCTTGGCCATCGCATAGGCCAGTTGGATGCCGGCGCCGCCGTTGGTGCTGCCGCCGGCCTGCAGATTGTCCAGGGCGGCGAGGATCTTGTCTTTCTCGCTGCCCGGCGTGGGCTCCAGCACCAGGCCGGCCGAGCCGGCGTAGACCACCATCGTTACCCGATCCTGCGGACGCAATTGTTCGACCAATTGCGCGAACGACTGTTTCAGCAGCGGCAGTTTGTCTTCGCTCTGCATCGAACCGGACGTGTCGATCAGGAACACCAGATTCGCAGGCGGCAGTTGCGCCTTGGGCACGTCGTAACCCTTGATGCCGATCATCAGCAACTGGCGCTTACCATTCCACGGCGCGGGCGCGAGTTCGGTGGTGACCTTGAACGGCGTGGACAGCGACGACGGCCCGGGATGGCCGTAATCGAAATAATTGATCATCTCTTCCGCGCGCACCGCATCTGCAGGCGGACGCGAGCCGCCGCGCAGCATGCGCCGCACATTGCTGTAGCTGCCGGTGTCGACATCGATCGAGAAGGTGGACACCGGCTGCTCGCTCACGCGCTGCACCGCATTGTCCTCGCGCGCGGCGTATTTCTCGGTGTTGACTTCGGGCTCGGCCGGCGTCATCGCAGGCATCGCGCTGATGACATGCGAGACCGACGGCTGCGAGGGCATCGCCATCGGCGGCGGTGCGGCAGGCACGGCCTGATAAATTTTCGCCGCTTCGTTCTTGCGTAGCCGGCCACCGGTGACGACCAATTGATCGAGTTCTGCGCGACCTGCGGGCTTGCTCTTGTCCGAACGCCCCGACGCCTCATCGTCCTTCGTTTCCGCGCTGCCTGCGGACTTGGCCGTGGCCTGACCGTAAGCATGGCCTTCTTTCACAACGAGCGCGGGCGCGTTCTCGTCGCGATCTGCTGCGGTGTCGGCCTGTACTTCCTGCGTCGGCGTGGTGTGGCAGGCGCCAAGCCCCAATGCGCAGAACACCGCGAACGGCAGCGCCTGCTTCGACAATCCGCCCATGGCGCGCGCGCCGGGGGATGCATCGGATAGGAGTGACCTAGGCGCAGAGTGCGAAGATGAATGCGGCAAGGACGAGCGCAGCGGACGGAACGAACGACGGGTGGCAGTGCGGTGCATGGCGGGTCTCCGTAAGTAGGCAGACCGGCAAACGCCCCAGGCGGCGCAGTGGGGTTGAAGCGTGTTGACTGACTGGCGCAAAGATCCGCAAAAAAGACAGGCGGCTTACGCCGCCTGTCTGGTATCGCGATGTCCGCGTCTTACGATGCGGGTGACGCAGACCGTTACGTCGGTCTGCGTCTCGATCAGAATTTCCAGTCCACGCGGCCGTAGTAGTAGGCGCCGTTGATGCCGAAGGGCAGGGTTTCCCAACCGTAGGTGAAGCCCAGTTGCGGGAACGGGAAGGCGTTGATCGGATCCCATTTGTCGGGATAGACGTCGAAGATGTTGTTGCCGCCGATGCTCACGCGCAGCTTGTCGCTGATGTCCCAGCCCACCGCGGCGTCGATCAGGGTCTGGCCGCCCCAGGTCTGCTTGAAGCCCGGCGTGAAACCTTCGCCCGCGACCTCGCCGTAGTAGTTCGCGCGCAAGGTCCAGTCCCAGCCACCGCGCGCACACACGCCCTGCAACACGTGGTGTTCGCCCGGCTGACCCTCTTCGATCAGGGTGACCTGGCTGTCGTCGAACAACTGGGTCGGGCTGAGGATCGGCGACTGCGAACGGCGCTTGCGCACCTCGGTGTCGTTCCAGTGCAGCAACGCGGTCAGATCGAGCGTACCGCCGCCGGCTTCGGTGCTGTATTCGCCGACGATGTCGATGCCGGTGGTGCGGGTGTCGATGGCGTTGGTGAAGAACTGCGCCTGGGCGACGCCGAACGGCGCAAGGATCGCGCGGATCGGGCAGTTGCTGTTGGTGCCGTTACAGGCCAAACCGTCGGTGCCGGCGACCTCGGGCGCGATGTTGCTGGAGAAGATGATCCGGTCGTCGATATCGATCCGGAACACGTCCATGGTCAACGAGAAGTTGTCGTTGGGACGATAGGTGAAGCCGAGACTGCTGCTGACCGATTCCTCTTCTTTCAGCGGGTCGATGCCGAAGGCGCGGGTGACTGCGCTGTTCTGACGTGCGGTCAGGGTGTCGGCGAGCAGGCCGGTGCTCGGATCGATATTGGTCGAACGCTGGCTGTAGAAGAGCTGCTGCACGCCCGGCGCGCGGAAACCGGTGGAGAACGTGCCGCGCACGGCGAAGGTATCGGTGAAGTCGTAACGCAGCGAGAGCTTGCCGGTAGTGGTGTTGCCGAAGTCCGAGTAGTCCTCGAAACGCACCGCGCCGCCGACCAGGAACTTGCCGCCGAAGCGGGTTTCGGCGTCGGCGTAGAGTGCGTAGTTGTGACGGCCATCGTCCACTTCCTCGTTCGGCGAGAAGCCGGGGAAGCCCTGGATGCCCGGCGCGGCGAAACCGCCGTTCTGGTTGAGGATCACGATCGCCGGGTTGTTGGTGCGGCCGTAGGTGTAGGACACCGGGTCGCCGGCTTCGATCGCATAGTTCTCGTTGCGGTATTCCGCGCCAGCGGCGAGGCTCAGCGGTTCGCTGCCGCCGAAGTCGACACTGCCGCGCACGTCGAAATTCACGGTGGTCTGCGTGAATTCGAGGGTGCCGGTGTCGGCCGAAGTCGGCGACTGGTTGAAGCGCGGGCCGGCAGGATTGGCCGGATTGATCGGCTCGTACCACCAGCTCACGTTCACCGAGTTGCGCTCGTGGAAGCCGAAACGGCTGCGGCCGTGGTTGACCGACACGTCCCAATCCCAGTTGTCGTTGAACTGCGAGCGGTAGCCCACCGCCAGCGAGCCGTCATCGACCGTGGTGATGATGTTGGGCAGGAAGCCGTTGGGATACAGCGCCGGCACGGTGCGGCCGTCGCCCGCGCTGCGGAAGAAGCCGGAAGAATCGCCTTCGCGCCGCGACAGACCGCCGAACCAGTACAACTCGCCGCCACCGAGACCGACCGCGCCGTTGAGCCAGACGTACGCGTCTTTGGAATCGGCGTCGCCGATGCGCTGGGTCACGCGCGGCGGGCTCACGCGCAGGGTGTCGGGGCCGGCGCGGTTGGTCTCTTCACGGTCGCGGTATTCGACGCTGAGGTTGAGGTAGCCGTCTTCGCCGAGACCGAAGCCGTGGTTGAGACCGCCGTGCAGCACGTCGCCGTCGCCCTCGCGGGTCTGGCCGGCTTCGAAGAACAACTGGGTCTCTTCGGTCTGCTTCTTCAGCACGATGTTGATCACGCCGGCGATGGCGTCGGAGCCGTACTGCGCCGCGGCGCCGTCGCGCAGCACTTCGATGCGCTGGATCGCGGTGACCGGAATGGCGTTGATATCGGTGCCGGCGGAGCCGCGGGCGATGGTCTGCTGCACGTTGACCAGGGCCTGCTGATGACGGCGTTTGCCGTTGACCAGCACCAGCACCTGATCGGGATCGAGCGAGCGCAGCGTCGCCGGGCGCAGGATGTTGG
>SSEV01000241.1 GCA_008015095.1 Lysobacteraceae bacterium
CAGTTCCAGCATCGAATCGAGACTTTGCGAGTCGGAGCCTCGGGTCTCGATCGGCGGATCGAACTCGGCAGGCTCGAGACCGTCGCTATGCCAGATGTGCGCGCGCGCATGCGCCCATGCGCGATTGCCGGCGATGGTGTTGATTTCGCCATTGTGCGCGAGCAGCCGGAACGGTTGCGCCAACGGCCAACGCGGACTGGTGTTGGTGGATAAGCGTTGGTAGAACACCACCGCTGCGCTAGCCAGTTCGGGCCGCTGCAGATCCGGATACAGTTGCGAGAGATATTGCGGCAGCACCATGCCCTTGTAGCCGATGCTCTCGGCCGAGAGGCTGACCACGTACAACTCCGGAACGTCGCGCAGACGCTGTTCGGCGCGACGGCGCGAGAGATACAGGGCCAGTGCGAAGGCCTCGCGCGACATGCGCGCGCCCTCCACGTCCAGCACCGGCACCACGAACAGTTGTTCGATCGCCGGGATGGTGGCCTTGGCCAGCGCGCCGCAGACCGATATGTCGGTCGGCACCTTGCGCCAGCCGGAAACGGCCAGGCCGGTTTCACGCAAGGCCGCAGCGAAGGTCTCGCGTACGCGAGCCGCGATTTCCGGCGCATGCGGCATGAACACCAGGCCGGAGGCATAGCGCTGGCCGAGCGCGATCCGCGATTCGGCCGCGAGCGCACGCAGGAACGCATCGGGAGTCTTGAGCAGCAGGCCGCAGCCGTCGCCGCTCAGGCCGTCGGCGGCGATCCCGCCACGATGCGCCATCCGCGCCAGCGCGGTCAGCGCCTGATCGACCATGGCCCGCTCCGGGCGGCCGTCCAGACGCGCGATCAGGCCGAAACCGCAGCAATCGCGCTCGTCGCGGGCGTCATACAGGCGACCCGGGATGGGCGCCTCGGTCGTACGGCATCGCTTCATCGGGTGGGGTCCGAATGAAAGATCTGTGGAAGGGGAGAGCGCTGTGGCCAGTCGGCTCCTGACGGGTTGTCTCCGACTTAAACACAGATGTTGCGATGCAGCAAGCGGCTGCGCTCAGTCGCCTGCAAGCGACCGGGTCATCCTCGATGCGAACGCGCGTTGCGGACCGGTCAGACCGGTGCGCCGCACTGAATGTCCGCGCCCGTCATTCCAGTTCGCGATGATAGGTCGCCACATCGCGCCAGCCGTATCTGCGGGCGTGGGCGGCCAGGGTTTCGGCCAGATACACCGAGCGATGCCTGCCACCGGTGCAACCGAAGGCGATGGTGATGTAGCTGCGGGTATCGGCCTGGATCCGCGGCAGCCAATTGTCGAGAAAGGCCGCGACCTGGGCGACGTACTCGCCGACGTCGGCCTGGGTTTCCAAGTACTCGCGGATTTCGCGGTCACGGCAGGATAGCGGGCGCAGGCGCGCATCCCAGTGCGGGTTGGGCAGGCCACGCGCGTCGAACACGAAGTCGGCGTCGGCGGGGACGCCGCGCCGGTAGGCGAAGGATTCGAACAGCAGCGATACCGCACGGTCGGTCGCCAGCCCGAGTTCGGTGATCACTCGACGCCGCATCTGATGCACGTTGGTGCCGGTGGTGTCGATGACCACATCGGCCAGCGCGCGCAAAGGCTTGAGCAGCTGCCGTTCCAGCGCGATCGCATCGGCCAGCGCCAGCCCGCGATGACTCAGCGGATGGCGGCGCCGGGTTTCGGCATAACGCTTGAGCAGGATGTCGTCGTCGGCGTCGAAGAACACCAGCTTCGGATCCAGGCCCAGCGCGCCGACTTGCGACAGCCAGGCCGGCAGATTACCCAGGTCGGTCTGGCGGTTGCGCACATCGATGCCGACCGCGAGTTTGGGCGGCATCGCGGCATCATCGGCGTCGCCTTTGCCGGTCGCGTTGCGCACGAACTCCGGCAGCAGTTCCGCCGGCAGATTGTCGACGCAGTAGTAGTCGAGATCCTCGAAGGTATGCAGCGCGATCGATTTGCCGCTGCCGGACATGCCGCTGACGATGATCAGACTGGAAGCGGGAGGCGGTGTCGTCGTGGTCATACGCGGCGCATACGGGTTCGGGATGTGGGCATTGTGCGTGTGCTTGCCCTATGCGCGCATCTGCGGCGGTGGCTCACTCCGCACGCTCCAGGAAGTGCGAATGCCGCGCCATGAACGCGGCCGCGGGGTCGACGCCCTTGATCTTCAGGATGTGGGCGCGGGCGGCCGCTTCGGTCAAGACCGCAAGGTTGCGGCCGGGCATCACCGGCAGGGTGATCATCGGTACGTCGAGGTCGAGGATGCGGCGCGAACCGATGTCGCCGACAAGTCGTTCCATGCCGCTGGCCTGGGGTTCGAGGTGCGGGCGGGTCAGATGCACGATCAGGCGCAGGTATTTGTTCCGTTTCACCGCGGTGTCGCCGAACATCTGGCGGACATTGAGGATGCCCAGTCCGCGCAGTTCGAGCAGATCCTGCAATAGGTCGGGGCAGGCGCCGTCGAGCACATCAGGCGCGATTTGGGTGAACTCGGGGGCATCGTCGGCGACTAGGCGGTGGCCGCGGGTCACCAGTTCAAGCGCCAGCTCGCTCTTGCCCGCGCCGGACTCGCCGGTGATCAGCACGCCGATCGAATAGATCTCCATGAACACGCCATGGACCGTAATCCGAGGCGCGAGTTTGCGCGCGAGGTGGTATTGCAGGTGATTGAACAGTTCATGCCCACGCCGCGGCGATGTCCATAGCGGCGTGTCGGACTCTTCGGCTGCGTTGCGCAGATCGTCCGGGCAGGGCTGGTTCTTGCTGATGACCATCGCCAACGGCCGGAATTCGATGATCTTGGCGATGGTCTCCCAGCGCTGCCGCGGATCGAGGGCATCCAGCCAGGTCAGCTCTTCGGTGCCGAGGATCTGCACCTTGTTGGGATAGATGATATTGAGATAACCGGCCAGCGACGGGCGGCGGGCGACGGTTTCCACCGCTTCCAGCACCCGATCCTCGCCGCGTTCGCCGGCCAGGCGGCGCAGGCCGAGACGCTCCTGTTGCTGTTCGAAGAGATGGCGCGCGCTGATGCTGGCGTTCATGTGCTGGCGCTCATGGCGTGGTCGTCGAAAATTGTGATCGGAACCTGTTTCAAGAGACGGGGCGCGTGCTGCGGCTCTCTTCGTCAGCAGAGAGTCGAATTCGACTGCAGCCGGAAGGTCGACAGGATATACGGATTCTTGGAGGCTGCCGGCTTCGGAGGTTTCCGGCTCCCGCGGGCCGCGGAAGCCGGATCTGCAAGAGGTTGCGGATCGGCGCGGGATGGCGCCGATTGCGGCGAGAGTCAGCGGGGCATGTTATCGGTGAGGCTTTCACCGCGATGATGATCGACCATCTTTTCTTTGTGCTTCACCAGCAGGCGGTCGAGTTTGTCGGCGAGCAAATCGATCGCTGCGTACATGTCGTGGGCGTTGGCATCCGCATGCAGGGTGCGGCCCGAGACATTGACCGTCGCCTCTGCGCGGTGCACGGGTTTGTCGATACTTAATTGCGTACGGACGTCAATGGGGTGTTCGAAATGCCGCTTCAGCCGCCCCAGCTTGTTTTCGATATAGTTGCGCAGCGCCGGAGTTACCTCGATATGTTGGCTGTGGGTTTCGATACGCATCGGCGAAGTCCTCTCTTTGACGTACATGAAGGACGGGCCCGGTCGCTCGCGCGACGGTGGAACCCGGAAGCCGGCGCCGAGAATCGGCAGGCTTCACCGGGGATATGCGGTCGTCGGCGCGCGGACACAAGAACCTGTCCTAAGCCAACCGTCCCAAGCCGACACAAGTTGAAACATGCACAGGAAGTGCGTTTTTCAACAGCCTGCTAACTCAACAACGCGCCCGGAACGATCGCCTGTCCGAAACGTGAGGACGGTGCCGCCCCTGGCTGCCACCGGACAGGACGAACCACGCGCCATCGACTGCATTCATCCCTGCCGACAGGGTACCCCAGCCGGACGCGGACGCAAGCCTGGACATCGGTGTCGAATGTTCGGTGTTTGCCGGGTTCGGAGTGTCGTATCGAACGCCACCGCAGGCGCGATGCGGCCGAGCGCCGTTCAGGCGATGCGTACGCGCTCGTGCGAGGCTGGGATATTCAAGGCTTCGCGGTATTTCGCGACGGTGCGCCGAGCCACCGGCACGCCGGCGGCCTTCAGCGTTTCCGCCAAGCGCGCGTCAGACAAGGGTTTGCGCGGATTCTCCGCGTCGATCAAACGCTTGATCATCGACTGGATCGCGGTGCTGGAGGCCTCTCCGCCACCTTCGGTATTGATGCCCGAAGCGAAGAAACTGCGCAACGGCAGCGTGCCGCGCGGCGTCAGGGCGTATTTGCGAGCGATCGCGCGCGAAACCGTGGATTCGTGCAGCCCAACCTTCGTCGCCACCTCGCGCAGCGTCAGCGGCCGCAATGCCTGCTCGCCGAACTCAAGGAAACCGGATTGCTGACGGATCAGGCAGCGCACCACTTTGAGCAGTGTTTCGCCGCGCGCTTCGAGATGTTTCAGCAGCCAGCGCGCCTCCTGCAGGCGGCCGCGCAGATAGGCAGCGTCGTTGGCGCTGACGTGTTGGATCATGCCCTCGTAACCGCGGTGGATGGTCAGGCGGTGATGGGATCCGGCCAAGGCGGCCCGCCACATGCCGTTCTGGCGCCAGATGACGCAATCCGGAGTGACGTAGGTGTCAGCGCCGAGGCCGCCGTACTGCGAGCCCGGACGGGGGTCGAGCGATCGCACCAGTTGTAGTGCGACCGCGACCTCTTCGGCAGGTCGGCATAGTTCGGCGGCCAGGCCGTCGGCGCCGATCTTCGGCAGGCGTTCGAGAGGCCCTGCCACGATCTGCTGCGCGAGGGTCTTGCCCATGGTGTCGTCGTCAAGCGCGGCGAGCTGCAAACTCAGGCATTCGCGCAGATCGCGTGCGCCGACACCGAGTGGATCGAAACGTTGCAATTGCGACAAGACGGTGCAGACCTCAATGGCGTCGGCGTCGATCTCCGGACGCAGGGTTTCGGCGATGGTGTCCAGACTTTCGCGCAGATAACCGTCGTCGTCGATCGCATCGATCAATGTTTCGCCGATCCGCACGTCACGCGGCGACAGCCGGGTCAGGCGCAACTGCCATAACAGATGGTCGTGCAGCGATTCGGCATGGGCGAGGCGGTCGACCGGATCGCCGGTATCCTCATCGAAATCGCCGCCGCCACCGCCGCCAGTGCCCCAGGGCTCAGATAGTTCCCAGGCCCCGGCCTCATCCTCGTCCGAGCGGTGCTCGGTCGTGTCCGTCGGGGTGCTTGCGCCAAGGTCGTGTTGCGGCGGGCCGTCGGAAGCGTCGGTTTCTGGTTCGGCCCACTCCAGCAACGGGTTGCTTTCAACAGCGTTGGCGATCTCGGTTTCCAATTCCAGCGAAGACAACTGCAACAGATGCAGCGCCTGACGCAATTGCGGCGTCAGGATCAGTTGCTGTCCCAGCGATGTCTGCAGACGTGGCTTCATATCTCTCTATGTTAGAACGCCAGCTCGCGACAGAGCGCTTGGTCCTGCGCCTTATCCCATCGCCGGCGTCCCACCTGTTCCTGATCGTCCGAGCAGGTCCGGCGAGATGAGGAAGCACGACCATGTCGACCGTTTCGACGTGCTGCATCAGAACCGGCGTCGCTGGCGCGGGCGCGCAGTAACACTGGCCCTAGCCGGCGGACTCGGCTTACAGCCTGGTATCTCCAGGCTCGCTTGCGTTGAATCAATCGCTTATGCGCTTGTTTCGCCGCCGCCATGCATGGTTCAGCCGGCAAGCCGTTTTTGCAACGGCTTGCCGGTATGCCGTCCAAACCTTCGCCCCGATCTCTGCGCCCCCAACGCCCCCATGTCCGCATCCTGCGCATAACTGCATGCGGCCGCGACTCGCAGAACTGCCAGGATGGCGATGAATGGCAGGGTTTTCAGAAGCGGTCGGCTACAGTCTGAACGACTCGCCAAGGTAGACCCGGCGAACATCCGGGTTGACCAGCAACTGGTCCGGAGCGCCCTGGGCCAAGACCACGCCATCGTTGAGGATGTAAGCCCGATCGCAGATGCCCAGCGTTTCACGGACGTTGTGGTCCGTGATCAATACGCCGATCCCGCGCTGTTTCAAATGGCGGACGATGCGTTGGATTTCGCCGACCGATATCGGGTCGACCCCGGCGAAAGGCTCGTCCAGCAGCATCATCCGCGGCTTCGCCGCCAATGCGCGCGCGATTTCGACCCGGCGCCGTTCGCCGCCGGACAGGCTGGCGCCGATCTGTTCGGAGACATGGCCGACCTGCAACTCGTCGAGCAACGATTCCAGTTCGCGCTCGCGCCCGGCGCGGTCGAGATCCGGCCGCAGTTCCAGCACCAGTCTCAGGTTGTCGGCGACGCTGAGTTTGCGGAAGACCGAGGGTTCCTGCGGCAGATAGCCGACACCGAGTTTGGCCCTGCGGTACATCGGCTCGGCGGTGATGTCATGGCCGTCGAGAACGATGCGGCCCGCGTCGACCGGCACCAGGCCGACGATCATGTAGAAGCAGGTAGTCTTGCCGGCGCCGTTGGGGCCGAGCAATCCGACGACTTCGCCCGCGCCGAGGGTGAGGCCGAAATCACGGACGACCTCACGCGATTTATAGCGTTTGCGCAGGCCCTCGGCGGTCAGCATCAGGGCTTGCTCGTCGCGGCGGGCTTGGTCGGGGCGGCGGCGCGCGCCGCATTCGGCAGGATGCGCAACTTGATCCGTCCTTCGCCTTCGCCGCCGCTCTTGAGATAGCCGCTCTTCAGATCGTAGGTCAGGCGCTGGCCGCTGGACGTGCCGCGCGGCGTGGTCACGCTGAAGTTGCCGCTGAGCACGACCACATCGGTGGTCATGTCGTAATC
This sequence comes from Lysobacteraceae bacterium, assembly GCA_008015095.1. GTDB lineage: Bacteria > Pseudomonadota > Gammaproteobacteria > Xanthomonadales > Xanthomonadaceae > Lysobacter_I. The sequence goes on from SSEV01000241.1 coordinate 6,875, forward strand.
GATGCGGTCCGCCTTCGCGGTCATCGGCATGCCGTCATCCATCTGTTGCTTCAGTACGGCCTGTTTGCCGGTGAGCACGGCGCGCACGACTTCGCCGCCGCGCTGGTGGATATCGGCGCGATCGGCGCGGATATCGAGCGTGCCCTGGGTGATAGTCACGCCGCCGGAGAAGACGTTGACGCTGTTGCCGTCCAACGAGCCCTCCTGTCTGCCGGCGTCGATATCCATGGGCTGATTGCGGTCCGAAGAGCGCGCATGCGCCGCATCCGCGCCGATTGCGCAGGCGGCGATCGCCGATCCCGTCAGCATGATCGCAGTCGCGAATCGGAACGTCGCCGTGCCGGTCGGCCTGATGTCAGCCGGCCTGATGTCGGCTGGCCTGATGTGATCGGGCGGGGGGGGCGATGTGTTTTTCATCAATCGCGTCAACAACCTGTCAATGGCTGTGCGGGGCATATCGGGACTTCACCTCGGAGCGGAATACATAGCGCTTGGTGGTGGTGGACACCGCGAAACCGCGCCCGCGGAGTATAGAGCCGGGTTGCACGATGGTCACCACGCCATCGGTCGCGGCCCGATTCTGTTCGGGGAACACGTCGAGGTGGTCGGTGTTGACCGTGACCGGGCGCAGATCCTCTGGCGGGCCATTGGCTTTCACGCCGCCACGCAAGCGGATTTCCTTGTGATCGGCGCTGACCCAGGCGTTGGCGGCTCGGATTTCCCAATGCCGTCCTTCGCCGTTGGGGAGTAAGAACAGCGGCGTGCTCAGCGTCATCGTGGCGTCGCCCGGATGGCGCTCAAGGGTGGGCGCGCGCAGCGTGAAGGACTCGCGTCCTTCACGGTTGAGCGCGATCAGCTCGAAATCGCGCAGCACGTAATCCGGGCGGCTGCCGACGGCAACCGCTTTGGCCTGCGGTTGCCGGTGTTTCCACACCGCGTAACCGCTGAGCAGCGCAGCCGCGGCTAACAGCACGATCAGCAGTCCGCGCCAACTCATGCGCGATCACCGCGAAGGTCGTCGGTCACGCTCGGATTTCGCGCGATTAGGTTTTGCGCGATCAGAATCAGATCGCATAGATCGCGCGCGGCGCCACGCCCGCCGCGGCGGGCGCTGCGCCAGTGCGCGTGCGCGCCGGTCCAGGGATGCGCGTCAGCGGGCGCGCAGGCCAGGCCGACCTCGCGCATCGCCGGCAGATCCGGCAGGTC
>SSEV01000225.1 GCA_008015095.1 Lysobacteraceae bacterium
CGCCGGATCGCTGCGGGATTCGCGTCATCGGGTCCAGCATGCGCATCGAAAACACCGCGTGGGCGCTCGCGCTTCTTGGTCGGATCGCATGCGGGCGGACCGGACATCGTCGCGATCAGCCGATCCGCACCCGTTCGCCGTCGCCGGAAGCGACGACTTCGCCGATGCGCCAATGCGGGAGCTGCATGCGATCGAGTTCGCCTTCGAGGCGGGGGACTGCGCGCTCCGCCGCAATCAGCACGAAGCCGATGCCGCAATTGAAGGTGCGCCACATCTCATCGTGCGACACCGCGCCTTCGCGTTGCAGCCAATCGAATACTGCGGGCAGTCGCCAACTGCTTGCGTCGATCGACAGGCCAAGGCCCTCGGGCACCACGCGGATGATGTTCTCGGTCAGGCCGCCGCCGGTGATATGCGCCATTGCGTGGATGTCGCCGCCGTGGGCGCCGTGCAGCAGTTGCAGGATCGGTTTGACGTACAGCCGGGTGGGCGCCATCAGCGCATCGACCAGCGCGCGGCCATCGTCCAGGGCGAAATCCGCCGGCTGGCCGGCGCGGTCGTAGATCCTGCGGATCAGCGAATAACCGTTGGAATGCGGGCCGCTGGAAGCGATGCCGATCAGGACATCGCCGCGGCGGACTTTGGCGCCGTCGAGCAAGTCGGATTTCTCGACCGCGGCGACGCAGAATCCGGCGAGGTCGTATTCGCCCGGCGGGTACATGTCGGGCATTTCCGCAGTTTCGCCGCCGATCAGGGCGCAGCCGGAGAGTTCGCAGCCGCGTGCGATCCCGCCGATCACCGCGACCGTAGTGTCTACGTCGAGTTTGCCGGTGGCGAAATAATCGAGAAAGAACAGCGGCTCCGCGCCCTGGACCAGCACGTCGTTCACGCACATCGCGACCAGATCGATGCCGATGCTGTCGTGACGTCTGAGTTGCTGGGCGAGCTTGAGTTTGGTGCCCACCCCGTCGGTGCCGGAAACCAGCACCGGCTCACGGTATTTGCCGGAGAGGTCGAACAAGGCGCCGAATCCCCCCAATCCGCCCATGACTTCGGGCCGGAAACTGCGCTTGACCAGGGGTTTGATGCGTTCGACGACTGCGTTGCCCGCGTCGATGTCGACACCGGCGTCGCGGTAGGTCAGGGGGGTCGGGGCGGTCACGGCGGCTCGCAGCGCTGGAAAGCGAAATTGTAGCCGGCCACCGGCGGTTCTTGCTGGTATGCAGGATCGAGCGCCATCGACTGCTCCGTGCCGTGACGGACGAAACGTCGCGCTGCGCTTCCGGGCCGTATGGGCCTGTGGCACCATTCCGCGATTGCAATCACGGGAACCGACGATGCGCCGAGCGCTGCGATGGCCGAAGCGGTGGAGTTCGATGGCCGGGTTCGGGCTGGCGATGCTTGGGCTGGCGGTCATGCTGGCCGTGCCGCCGGTATCGGCGCAACGGGTCGAGGGCGACCGGGCTGCCGCCAGCGGCATTTATGAGGCCGAGGTGCCGGTCAGCGGTCAGGGCGAGGCCGAACGCAATAACGGTTTTTCGCGCGCGCTTGCGCAAGTGCTGGCCAAGATCAGCGGCGACCGCAGCGCCACGGGCCGTCCTGGTGTGGGCCAGGAATTGCGACGGGCCAAGGAATACGTCAGCGGCTACGACTATCGGCAGGACGAGAGCGCGGATGCCACCGGTGCGACCCGTTTCCGCACTGTGCTGGTCGTGCGTTTCGACCGCGCGCGGGTCGATGGCGTGATCGGCGCATTGGGGCTGCCGGTCTGGCCGCAGCCGCGGCCCAAACCGGTGTTGTGGCTGGCGATCGACGACGGCAAAGGGCCGCGCCTGGTCGGTTTGGCGCAGAACAACGCCGCCCGTTCGGTGCTCGATCGAGCGACCGAACGCGGCTACCGTCTTGGCCTGCCCAGCGGCAGTGCTGCCGAACAGGCTGCGGTCAGTGCAATCTGGCGCGGCGATACCGGAGCGATCGCCCGGCTGTCGGCCCGCTACAGTCCGCCGATGCAGTTGATCGGCAAGTTGTATCGCAAGGGCGCCGGCTGGAAAGCCGACTGGGTGTTCGTCGACAGTGGGCGGGTCTTGTCGAAATGGTCGAGCGAGAATGGCGACGCCCGGCGTGCGATGGCCGGCGGCGCCGACGGCGCCGCCGATGCGCTGATCAGGCGCTACGCCCGCGGCAGCGGCGCTTCCGGTCCGGCTGGCACGTACCGCGTGCTCTTCACCGGCATCGACAGCGCCGACGATTACATCCGTCTTTCCGCCTATCTGCAGGAAGTTTCGGTGGTGCGCCGGTTCCGTCCGGTCAACGCCGGCCCGAACGGTCTCGTTCTGGAACTGGAGTTGATCAGCGGGTTGCCCGGATTCCGTAGGATGGTCGATGGCCGTGGCGTGCTGATCGCCGGGGACAGCGGCACCCAGACCGATGAGGACGGCGAAGATGGCCAACCTCGCGAAAGCACCGGCATGCCGACCTACGATCTGCGCTGAGTCTTGATGAAAGCCTCCATGAACCCTGAAGCGGTCGAAGACATCGCACGGTTTTTCCGTCGCCTGCAATGGGCCCTGCTGCTGATCGGCGTGGGTGCGTTGATCTGGCTGCTCGCGCCGGTGCTGACGCCGTTCGCGGCTGCGGCGCTATTGGCTTGGCTCGGCGATCCGGTGGTCGACCGCCTGCAGAAGCGCGGTATGTCACGCAACCGCGCGGTCGGCCTGGTCTTCAGTCTGATGTTGTTGGCGCTGATCGCGCTGGTGCTGGTTCTGATTCCGGTGATCCAGGATCAGGTGCTGGTGCTGGCGCGGTCGGTGCCGGATTATTTCGAGTGGATCGTGCGGACCGGACTGCCCTGGCTGCAGGCCAAGACCGGACTGAATCTGGCCGCGTGGCTCGACCCGGATTACTTGCTGGAGATGCTCAAGCGCAATTGGAAGGGGGCGGGCGGGATCGCCACGCAGGTGCTCGGATACCTGACCCATTCCAGCTTCGCGGTGCTCGGTTGGGTCGCCAATCTCGTGCTGATTCCGTTCATCACCTTCTTCTTCCTGCGCGATTGGGACGCGTTGATCAAGCGCGCCGCGGATCTGGTGCCGCGCAATCGCATCGCCATGGTCGGTCAGCTCGCCAGGGAATCGGATGCGGTGCTCGGCAGTTTCCTGCGCGGGCAGTTCATGGTGATGCTGGCGATGGGCGTGTTTTACGCGTCCGGCTTGTGGATCGTCGGCCTTGAAGTCGGCGTGCTGATCGGCGTGTTGGCCGGATTGTTGACCTTCATTCCTTACATCGGGCCGACCACGGTGTTGCTCGGCGGCGTCACCGCCGCGCTGGTCCAATTCGGCGACTGGCAACATCTGGTCGGCGTGCTCGTGGTCTGGGGGCTGGGCCAGTTGCTCGAAAGCTACGTCCTCACCCCCAAGCTGGTCGGCGACCGGGTCGGGTTGAGCCCGGTGACGGTGGTGTTCGCGGTGATGGCCGGAGGTACGTTGTTCGGATTTCTCGGCATGCTGCTGGCCTTGCCGGTGGCGTCGGTCGCGAACGTGTTGATCCGGCATGCATTGGAGCGCTACACGGCGAGCAGGTTTTATCTTGGCGAAGGTGTCGACATCGTGACGACGGATTCCGCGAACGGCGCCATCGCGTCGGCCACGCCCGGCGACACGCCGCACATGACGTCGGTCGCATCATCCGTCGCCGCGGAGCCGACGGATTCGGCGTGAACGCACGCGACACCCGCATCGCGGCGGCGCAACTCCCACTGGCCTTGCGCTATCCGCCGGATCAACGCTTCGACACCTACGTCGACGCCGATGACCACGTGCTGCCGCAGTTGCGCGCGTTGGCGCGTGCGCACGCCGGGGCGCTCCCGCTCGATGCGCTGTATCTTTCCGGTCCTGCCGCGACGGGGAAGACGCATTTGTTGCTCGCGGCCTGCGCCGATGCCGAAGCCTGCGGACGTCGCGCCGCGTATCTGCCGCTGACGGCGGCGACAGGCATGTTGCGGGCGGCGCTTGAATCCTTCGAACACGCGGATCTGCTCGCACTCGACGGACTCGAGGCGATCGTCGGCGATCGCGACGATCAGATCGCCCTGTTCGATGCGCACAACCGTGCACGCGACGCCGGGCGGAATCTGCTCTACGCCGGGCGGGCCATGCCCGATGCGCTGGATCTGGATCTGCCTGACTTGCGTTCGCGGTTGGCGCAGTGCGTGCGGATTGCGCTGGCGCCGCTGGACGATATCGATCGCGCCGAAGCCCTGCGCCTGCGTGCGCAGCGGCGCGGCCTGCATCTGGACGAGGCTGCGATCGACTGGCTGCTCAGGCGCGTTGATCGCGATATGCCCAACTTGACCGCGCTGCTCGATCGTCTCGATCGCGAATCCCTGGCCGCGCAACGCAGGATCACGGTGCCGTTCCTGCGCCGTGTGCTGGGCTGAGAATCAGACCGGGTTCAGCGCCTGGATGCGCGCAGCGATTTCAGCTCCGAACAGAGTTTTTCCTCGAGATCCTTGATCGAGGCATAGATAATGCTGCGCTGATTGCGCACATCGAATTTCAGCCCATTCACGTCGTTGGTGATCAACACGGTCGGTATGCCCTTGCCCCAGGCATAGCCTACTTCCAGGTAAACGTTCGGATTGGCGCCGCTCAGATCGGCGATGACCAGCTCCGCGCTTGCGATCTTGTTTCTCACCCAATCCATGATGTCGCCGGTGAACGAAGCCATATCCGCACGCTCGGCGAGGAAGCCGGCCGAATTCACCGCGCCTTGTATGCCGTAATGGAATAGATCGTTCATGTGCTCGGCAAAGGGCATCGCCACGAAGACTTTCGGCTTCGAGTCGGAATTGTAGCCCACCGATCTCAGCGCTTCCTGGGCCGGGACCGCCAATCCGCTCATTCTTCTTTCTTGGTTGATCGTGAGGCGGCCCGTCGGCAGTAGCTTCGACAAGGCCTGCTTCAGTCGCCTCGCCCGGTCTGCGTTTCTTTCGACGAAAGTGATTTTTTCGAGTTCCGCGGGGTAGTCGTTCTGCGATATGGCCTCGATCACGCCCGCCAGTTCCGATTCGAAAGCCTCCACCTCATCCAGTCCGTAGCCGGGGCCGTGCACGGTCAGCGCGATGTGCCGGATGATGCGGGTGTCGATGGCGAATAGGGAAATCGCACGATGGCCGAAATACCTGATTTGCGCGTAACCGAAATTGTAGAGCGCATCTACTGCTGGCGGATTGTTGAAAAACGCACTTCCTGTGCGTTTTTCAAGTCGCGAGTCCGGTTCATGCCCGGACTCGCTCACGACGAATCAATCGCTGACGCGCTTGCTTCGTCGGCGCAGCCATCCGTGGCTGCGCTAGCAGGCCTTGTGTCAACGGCCTGCTGGAAACGCAACGTATCTGGCGCCGACCGCCCCAGAAGAAGATGTGATGACGGCCTCTCCGATGTCCGGGAGGGACGGCTCTTTGCCGATGTCCGACAACCTGGCGTGGACTGCGGCGTCGGCGCCGTAGAGATGCTGAGCGTATTTGAGAATCAGGGCGTCGCACTCGAAATCGAGAGCGTCTTTGCCTGAAATTTCGATGGATATCGAGGATTCTTTCACCACCCCCTCCATGATGTGCTTACGTCCGCGCCTTCACCTGTTCGGTTTCGGCAATCTCCGCTTCCAGCAATTCGAGCCGCTTCGGCGTGCCGACGTCGGTCCACTTTCCGCGGTGGTGTTCGCCGGTCACCGCATGCATTGCCATCGCTGCCCGCAATAGCGGCGCGAGTTTGAAGCGCGGCGGCGTCTCGTGCGCGCCGGGCGCATCGCCGATGATCTGCCGCCAATCCGAGAACAGCGACGGTCGATAGATGCCGATGCCTGCGAAGGTCAAGCGCCTGCCGGGATCGCCCAGGCGCGCGATGTCCTCTGCGGAAGGCGGTGAGCTCTGTACCGCGCCACCGGTATGCATCAACGTGAAATCGCCGTTGGGGTTGTGCGCCGGATTGTCGATCAGGATCAGATGGGCTTCGCCGCGCGGTTCGCGCGGCAGCCGCGCGAAGTCGAAATCGGTCCAGATATCGCCGTTGACAGCGAGGAAGGGCTTGCCGCCGAGCAGACGCAGCGCATGCCAAATGCCACCGCCGGTTTCCAAGGGCGTCGGGCCTTCAAAAGAATAGTGCAGGCGCAGTCCCCAACGCGCGCCGTCGCCGAGAATCTGCGGGAACTGCTCCGCATGCCAGGACGTGTTGATCACCACTTCGCGCACGCCGATCGCCGCGAGTTTCTCCAGATGCCATGCGATCAGCGGCTTTCCGCCGACACGGAGCAGCGGCTTGGCCGTCGTGTCGGTGAGCGGCCGCATGCGCTCGCCCAGGCCCGCTGCGAGGATCAACGCTTTCATCGATGAAGTCGGTTCGCCACAGCGGCCTGTGCAGTCGCAGGCGCTCATGGCGCGGACCGCAACACCGGACGCACATGGCGGTCCAGCACGTCGTTCAACGGGGCGAGCTCCGGATAGTTCGGGACGATTGCATCGAGATAATCGAGAAAGCGCGGCGCGTCGGCCAGATACTTCGGTTTACCGTCGCGATAGTTCAGTCGCGCGAAGATGCCCATCACCTTCAGGTGGCGCTGCACGCCGATCCAATCCGCGTCGCGGCGGAAACGCGCCAACGACTGCACCGGCAGGCCGGCGTCCTGCGCGCGCGCGTGGTAGCGGGCAAGCCAGATGTCGACGCGTTGCGCGGGTTGCCAGGACCAGAACGCGTCCTTGAACAGGCTCAACGCATCGTAGGCGATCGGCCCGCGCAATGCGTCCTGGAAATCCAGCACCGCGGGGCCCTCGTCGGCGGGCATCAGATTGCGCGGCATGAAATCGCGATGCACCAGCACCTGCGGTTGGGCCAGCGCCGCATCGATCAGGCGTCGATGAATCAGATCCAGGGCCTCGAGATCGGCGCAGCCGAGGGTGACGCCGAGATGGCGGCCGAGGAACCATTCGTCGAACAGTTTCAACTCGCGGCGGAGCATCGCTTCGTCGTAGGCCGGAAAGTCATCCGGCGGCGTGATCGACTGCAACTTGAGCAATTGGCCGACGGCGGCATCCATCATCGCGTCGGCGGCGCTGGCGTCGGCCTTGAACACATCCAGATAGGTCCGCGGCCCCAGATCCTCGATGAGCAGGAAGCCTTGTTCGATATCCTCAGCCAACACCTGCGGTACGCGCACGCCGCCGTCCACGAGCATGGCGCGGACGCGCAGCCAGGGGCGCACGTCTTCCCTATCCGGCGGCGAATCCATCACGATCCGCGTGCCCGCAGCGGTTTGCGTGCGCCAATAGCTGCGAAAGCCGGCATCCATCGACGCGCGCTCGAGCGTGAGCGCTGGATCGCCGATGCGATCGCGGGTCCATTGCAGGCGGGCGGCGGCGCGGAAATTGTGGTCGTCGATGGACGTTATGCGGCGTTGCGGGGCGGATGAAGACGACAGGGTAAACTGACCGGCGTCGGTTTCGGGAGTGGGCCATGATCGAAGTGCAGCCGGTGTTGTTGTCGGGCGGGTCCGGAACTCGGCTGTGGCCGCTGTCGCGCGAGGCCTATCCCAAGCAGTTCCTGCCGCTGGCCGGCGCGGACACCATGTTGCAGGCCACCTGGCGCCGGGTCGAACCCCTGACTCCGCGCGCTCCGTTGGTGGTCGCCAACGAAGAACATCGATTCCTGGTCGCCGAGCAGCTGCGGCTGATCGGCGCGCCGCCTGCGCGGATCGTGCTCGAACCGGCCGGCCGCAACACGGCCCCCGCGATCGCTGTCGCCGCTTTGATCGCGCAGAGCGCGGGCGACGATCCGGTGTTGCTCGTGCTGCCTTCCGATCATGTCGTGCGCGACGCGGGCGCGTTCCGCGCGGCGGTGCATGCGGCCGCGCCCGCAGCCGTGGCGGGCGCGCTGGTCACTTTCGGCATCCGTCCCTCCACCCCGGAAACCGGTTTTGGCTACATCCAGGCCACGCCCGGCGAGGGCGTGCACAAGGTGCTGCGTTTCGTCGAGAAGCCGGACGCCGCGACCGCGCAGCGTTATCTCGATGAAGGCGGTTATTACTGGAACAGCGGTATGTTCCTGTTCCGCGCCTCGCGTTATCTGGAAGAACTCGGGCGTTTCCGTCCCGATATCCTCGCCGCGGCGCGCGCGGCCTGCGCGCATACCGATCCCGATGGCGAATTCCTGCGTTTGGATCGCACCGCATTCGCCGCATCCCCGTCGGAGTCGATCGATTACGCGGTGATGGAGAAGACCGAAGCGGCGATGGTGCTTCCGGTCGATATCGGCTGGAACGACGTCGGTTCCTGGTCCGCGCTGTGGGAGGTCAGCGAGCAGGACGGCGACGGCAACGCGCATCACGGCGATGTGATCGCGGTCGATACCCGCAACAGTTACGCTTATGCGCGGCGGCTGGTGGCGTTGGTCGGCGTCGATGATCTGATCGTCGTCGAGACCGACGACGCGGTGCTGGTCGCGGCCAAGGACAAAGTGCAGGAAGTCAAACAGGTGGTGGCGCGGCTGAAGGCCGAGCAGCGCTCGCAGGCGGTGCTGCATCGCGAAGTGCACCGCCCGTGGGGCAGTTACGATTCGGTCGACGTCGGCGACGGGTTTCAGGTCAAGCGCATCAAGGTCAAACCCGGCGCTTCGCTGTCCCTGCAATCGCATCATCGCCGCGCCGAGCATTGGATCGTGGTGCGCGGCACCGCAAGGGTCACGCGCAACCATGATGTGTTCGAGCTGTTCGCCAACCAGTCCACGTACATTCCGATCGGCGCCAAGCACCGGCTCGAAAATCCGGGGAACGATATGCTGGAGTTGATCGAAGTGCAGTCCGGCGACTACCTGGGCGAGGACGACATCGTGCGCTATGAGGACGTGTACGGGCGCGGGTGATGGGGCGGGGCTCTGAAAGTCGGTCTAGAGCTGGGTTCTAGAACTAGGTTCTAGAACTAGGTTCTAGAACTAGGTTCTGGAACTAGGTTCTGAACGGGCGCGGAGTCCATCGGATGACCACGTCCGGCCGTCTTTTGTGCCGCAGGGAGACGGAAACAAGAGGGCAGTCCGGAACGAGGTCGTCCTGCCGTTATCCTGTCTGCCATTCGCGAAAACGCTCAAGGAGGACAAGACATGCGGATGACCGAAGGTTCGCGGAGCGCTGCGCACGAAGCCAACGAAGCCGCGCGTGGGGTAGCACGACGCGGACTGATGATGCTGTTCGTGCTCGTGTCTCTCGTCGTTGCGGCTGCGCCTGCCCCCGCATCCGGTACGGACGTTCCCGGCCTGGTGTCGTATCCGCCGCTCAATCCGGTGCAATGGGCCATGAACAAGACCAACTTGTCGAAGCTCAAGGTGACGGTCGAAGTGCAATGGGGCGCGGACGGTGCCGTGTCGCAAGCGCGGATTCTGGAGCGGACGCCCAGCGGCGCGCTGGAAAAAAGCCGTGCTCAAATGGGCGCGCGGCCTGCGGTTCGAGCCGGGATCTCCCGGCGCAGGACGGATTCCGTTCGATTTGCGCAACGAGAGGACAGGTGGCGGCAATCTGCCGATGCCGCCGCCTCAGGTGACTCGTCCTTGACGCATTCGTCTTGGTGGGCGATCTGATTGCTCATCCGGCGATCGATGCGGCCCGGCAGGTTGTTTTTCGGCAGCCATCCCCGCGATGGCGATGCGGATCGCGCATTGTGGGGTGCATTCGGTCGAGCATCGGATCATGCATCGAAACATGCACGGAACCGCGCATGGCGTCGTGTCTTATCCCAGCGACGCTAACCATTCGTCGTCCGAACCTTCGTTCACGCCCTCGAACAGGAAGGTGCTGAGATAACGCTCGCCGGTGTCGGGCAGCATGGTCAGGATCACCGCACCCTCCGGCGC
>SSEV01000022.1 GCA_008015095.1 Lysobacteraceae bacterium
CTGGTCACCATCTCCCGGCGTAGCGATGCGCTGATGCGCAAGGCGCTCGCGCACCGTTATGACGACACGCCGTCCGTAGTCTGGCGCGGCCCGCAGGACGGCGACAATCCCTATGCCGGACTGCTCGCCTGGGCCGATCGCATCGTCTGCTCGCCCGATTCGGTCAATATGATCTCCGAAGCCTGTGCGACCGACGCGCCCGTCTTCGTCTTCGACCCGTCTCGGGTCAGCGGACGGCCGCGTCGCTTCCTCGACGCACTGCTCGCACGCGGGCGCATCCGCGCCATGGATGCGCGGCTGCACCCATTCGATGCGGAGCCCCTGCGCGAAACCGCCAGGGTCGCGCCCCTGGTCCGCGACCGTCTGGGCGACATCTGAACCCGGCCCGGAATATCTGCTCCAGAATTCGCCAGAGGACACATTCTGCATACGCCAGCTCGTTGAAAAACATCCGCATCGACTGCATCACGTCCGCTGATGCGCGCCTGCGCCGTTTTTCGAAAGTGCGCTGAGCGGGCGCGGCATGCGCGAATCTCGCATCCGCCCTGCACTTCCGAACGATAGCCCCAACTCCAGAGAGGATCCACGATGGCCCTGCGACTCCCCACCACGAACTCCGGCTCCGGCGCTCCCCGGATCGCGCGCTACCTGGCGATCGCGGCCGCGGCGGCGATCGCTTTCTTTTTGCTCAGCCCGTTCGTGATCGTGCCCAATGGTCATCGCGGCGTGAAACTGACTTTCGGCAAGGCGGCGGATGCTCCACTGAGCGAGGGGCTGCATTTCCGCCTGCCGCTGGTCCAAAGCGTCTACAAGATGCCGGTGATGATCGAGCGCTCGGAAACCGAAAGCGAAGCCGCCTCGCGCGACCTGCAACGCGTGACCACCAACGTAGTGCTCAACTACCATATCGACCCGAAGCAGGTCGTCTCCGTCTACCGCCAGCTCGGCGAGTTCGACAATATCGAGCCGCGCATCATCGATCCCGCGGTGCAGGAAGCGATGAAATCGGTGACCGCGCGCTACACCGCCGAGCAATTGGTGACCAAACGCCCGGAAGTGGCTGACGGGATCAAAGTGGCCTTGCGCGAGCGCATGCTGCGCCATGGGCTGATCATCGACGAATTCTCGATCACCAACTTCAAGTTCTCGGCCAGCTTCGACCAGGCGATCGAGGCCAAAACCGTCGCCGAGCAGCAGAAGCTCAAGGCCGAACGCGATCTGGAACGGATCAAAGTCGAAGCCGAGCAACGCATCTCGTTCGCGCGCGGCGAAGCGGAATCGACCAAGCTCGCCGCCGAGGCCCAGGCCCAGGCGCTACGGATCCAGCGCGAATCACTCACCCCGGAACTGATCCGCTTGCGCGAAGTCGAGGCGCAGCTGAAGGCGATCGAGAAATGGGACGGACGCATGCCACAGGTGTCCGGCGGCGCTTTGCCCTTCATCAACGTACAGCCCGAAAGCGCGCGTTGAGGTCCGGACCAAGGGCGTGCTGTCTGGCACGCGCTTCAACGGCGATACCCGCGCGCGGCCATCTGCGCGCGGTCGTTGTGGAAATGCTTGAGCAGCGCTTTGTCGATCGCCTGGCTGAACGCGGTCCAGGTGATCGGCTTGGCCAGATAGGTATCGCACCCCGCCAACGCGCCGCGCGCACGGTCGAACGGCGAAGAACGGCTGGTGAGCATCAGCACCGGCATACGCCGGGTGACCGGGTTGTGGCGAATCCGCCGGCACAAGGCATAGCCATCCGCGCCGGGCATGACCACATCCAGGAAGGCGATGTCGAAACGGCATTGTTCGAGCAAGGTCATCGCCATTTCGGCGCTTTCCGCGACCTCGCAACCGATCCCGAGTTGCGACAACGCGCCGCGCACCTGCTCGCGGGTCACTGCGCTGTCGTCGACCACCAGCGCCCATAACGAGTGTTCGGAGACCGGCGCCGCGTCGGCCTCCTCGGCATTCGCGCGCATGTCCTCGGGAGCGCTCGCGGGACGGGAAGGAGCCGGCGCGGCGACGGGCACTTCCACGGCGGGGCCGAGGCCGAATGTCTTTCGCATGATCTCGCGACTGACCAGCTCGGACAGGGTGCCGATGATCTTCAGGAACAATGAACGGCTTTCGATGCGATAGGGCGAATCCCCCGCGCTGCCATCGGCGGAAATGGTCACCGACACCAATTGCGGATTCGTCTCCCGCAAGCGCGAATAGAGTTCCAATCCCTCGGACGATGCCGCGTCGACGATCGCGATATGCGCGTAGGGCACCGTCTCGGAGGCCTCCGCGTGGAAGACGTGCTCGTCGACGCGGACGGAATTGATGACATAAGAAAGAACCCGGGTATTTCGTGCGGACAAACCGCATAACGCAATCATGAGATGCATGCGCACCTCTCTCCTCTACGAATGCCGTGCACGGTGCGGACCATCATTCGCCGGGCTCTGCGTCGTGCGGCGCCGATGACACGACCCCGCAAAGACGGCATAGCCCTCGGAATGGAACGCTCTCCGCAGAAGAACCGCGCGCATTCAGGAAAGTACGCGCGTGGTCTTCACGACTCCGAATGTCGGACCTCGGACGATCGACGACAACTGTCAGTTCTGACAGTTCCGCCCCCACGACGTCGATGACGCAATCGATCGATATCTGCGCGACCCATTACGTAGAGACGGCCCTGCCGCGCACAGGCGCCACATCGACCACGGATCGCGTCTCGCGCACTGTGTCGTGACGCGATCAAACACCCCGACGAAAGTCTAGGATGCGGTCCATCGCACGCGCCTTCTTCGTGTTTCGACGCGCCCGGAACATGCGTGTCGTTTGCGCAAGCGGCATCTTATGCGGGTACCGACCCGGCGCTCAGCCGATTGCGTCGAAGCGAAGACCGCAAGCTGCGCAGGCCGCGATCACCGCCCGCCTGGCCGATTCCATTGCCGGCGTCGACGACGCCAGCCTGGCGCGACGATCGAGCGTGCACTCCAGGCCGAGACCGAGCAACGTCGCATGCGCTGACGACAATGCATCCGCGGTCTTGTCGTCGAATATCCCGCATGCGCGCAACGCTGCGATCAAAGCCCGGGTGTCGCGCGCCGCAAGCAGCTCGGGCCTCGTCGCGGACTCGCGCAGAACCAGCATCTGCAGCAGGAATTCGAGATCGACCAAACCACCGGCCCCTTGCTTCAAATCGAATACTTTCAGATCGCGCGCTTTCAGATCGGGCTGCGCCGCTTCGGAGCGATCCAATTCCGCCCGCATCCGCAACCGCATCGACACCACATCCTCGGCGAGTTTGGATGGCGCGCGGGCGCGCGCAAGCGTGCGGGCGCGCACGCGCTCGAAGGCGCCCGCGAGTTCCGCATCGCCGCTCACGCAGCGCGCCCGCACCAACGCCTGATGCTCCCAGGTCCAGGCCCGATGCGTCTGATAGTCCTCGAAACTCGCGAGCGTCGAGACCAGCAGCCCCTTCGCGCCGTCCGGACGCAGGCGCACATCCACTTCGTACAAGCGGCCGGCTCCCGTCGGCGTGTCGAGCAGCGCGACCACCTTCTGCGCCAAGCGCGCGCTCCATCGCGGCGCGTCCAGCGGCCGCGCGCCATCGGACACCGCATCCGCGGGCGCAGCGTAGAGGAAGACAAGATCCAGATCGGACCCGAAACCGAGTTCTTCCCCGCCCAGACTGCCGTAGCCGAGAATCACGAACTCCAGATTCGGGATTTCGCCATGCGCTGCGCGCAGCTCGCGGCGGGCCAGCGTATGCACCGCATTGAGTATTGCATCGGCCAACCACGCCAACTGACGCGCGCTGTCGACCGGAGGCTGACGGCGGTCGAGCGTCGCCAGTGCGATACGGAAACTGTGCGCCTGCCGCGCCTCGTTCAGCGCCAACAGCGCGGTCTCAAGATCATGCTCGGCGGCAGCTGCGGCGCATGCGGCGACGAAATCGGCATGCGTCGGCGGCGGCCCGGCCACGCGCGTGTCCAACAATTCGTCCAGCAGCAAAGGATGCGCGGCCAGACGCTCGCCCAGCAACGCGCTGCGCGAAAGCACATCGACCAACCGCGACATCGCCGCCGGCCGCTCGTCGAGCAAGGCCAGATAGCTCGCCCTGCGCAGGATCGCATTAAGCACCGCAAGCAGGCGGCGCAGCGCGAGCCTGGGTTCGGCGGAAGCGGCAGCGGCTTCCAACAGCGCCGGCATCAGCCGGTCGAGCCGGCCGCGCGTCGCATCGGAGAGATCACGCACTCCCGGCGCGCGCGCGAAATCACGCAGCGCGCGATCGGCCTCTTCTGCTTCGCCGAAGCCCGCGTCGCGCAAGGCCACCGCCTCGCCGTCATCGGGCAATGCGCGCCAGTACGCGGCCAGCGCGCCGGGAGCAGCGCGCTCGCGCCGTGGCGCGAGCAATGCGTCGAATTCGCGGCTGACCCGCTCGCGGTGTTCCTGCAAGCGCCGCGCCAGCGCCTCCCAATCGCCACAGCGCATCCCGTGCGCGATCCGCGCCTGTCCCAGCGCGTCGGTCGGCAACTGCTGCGTCTGCGTATCGCCGCGCATCTGCAGGCGATTTTCGAACAGGCGGAGGAAACGGTAGGCATCGGTCAAGGCCTGTGCGGTCTCGACGGTCAGATGGCGCGCTTCGCTGAGAGCGCGCAGGGCCTGCTGCAACCGACGCTCGCGCAGGGCCGGTTCGCGACCACCGCGAATCAGTTGCAGCGCCTGGGCTAAGAATTCGATTTCGCGGATACCGCCCGGCCCGCGCTTGATATCGTCGGCCAGATCCTTGCGCGCCACCTCCGCGGCGATCGCGGCTTTCATCTCGCGCAAACCATCCAGCGCGCCGTAATCCAGATAGCGGCGGTAAACGAACGGACGCAAGGTCTCCAGGAAGCGCGCGCCCGCCGCGATGTCCCCGGCCACCGCTCGCGCTTTCTGCCAGGCGTAGCGCTCCCAATCGCGGCCTTCGCGCTGAAAATACTGTTCCATCGCTGCGAACGACAATGCGATGCGCCCTGCGGTACCGAACGGACGCAAGCGCAGATCGACGCGGTGGCAGAACCCTTCCGCAGTAACCTCATCCAACAACTTCGCCAATTGCTGACCGACCCTGGCGAAATAATCCTCGGTCGCGAGCGAGCGCGAGCCGGTCGCGCTTGCCGCATCGGGTTCGCCCGCGCTCTCGTAGGCATAGACCAAATCGATATCGGAACTGAAATTCAGTTCGCCGCCGCCGAGTTTGCCGAGCGCGAACACCACCAGCCGCAACGGCAGGCCGGCACTGTCGCGTGGCACGCCATAGCGCTGCGCGAAGTCGACTTCCAACGCCGCCAATCCCACACGCAGGCAGTCCTCGGCCAGACGCGTGGTTTCCGCCAACGTCTGTTCGAGGGAATCAAGGCCATGGATGTCGCGCCAGATCAGGCGTACCGACTCGTCCTGACGGAAACGACGCAACAATGTCGGCCATTCCGCGCGCAGATCAGGCGCGAGTCGAGGCGGCGGCGTGATCTGCCCGCCATCGTCCGCGAGCAGGCGGCGCATCAGCTCCGGCCGTCTGAGGAAGACGTCCAGGGCGAAGTCGCTGGCGATCACGACGTCCGCCACGCGCATCGCTGCCGCAGCATCCAGGATCTCGGCATGCACTGCCGACGCCGCGCGCAGACGCGCCAACGCGCGTTCGGCGACCGTGTCGATAAGGGCGTGCTCGTCCGGTGCGGAAGTCGCGGTCATTCTCCGATTCTGGCATTCCGGGCGGCCACGATGCACACCGAACGCCGATACTCGATCGCGGCGCGTCGAGCCGGCTCGACCGAAGCCGGCTCGACCGAATCGGGCGGCCGGCATGCGGTTGCCCGAAACAACGCAAGTCCGACGCAAGCGCCGGACTCGCCGATAGGGCCGGTGCGTGGCCGGCCCGATGTGCGATCGCCTCAGTCGACCGCGCGCGCGGCGTTGACGCGACCGGCGCCGAAGGTGTCGTCGTTGCCGGGCTTGCCCAGATCCTCGGCAGAACGGCGCAACTCGCGTTCCACTGCAGCCGGAGACATCTCACCACCGTTCTTGCCGATGATC
>SSEV01000071.1 GCA_008015095.1 Lysobacteraceae bacterium
GGGTTATGGCGCGGCCGCGCCGACCGTTACAGCGAACTGCGCGAGGAGCGCGCGCCATCACGCAGGCGCGTCGAAATGTTCCTGGTCGGCGGTTGAGAGCATGTCTGTCGCGATGCTCGCCGATGCGGGTTGGCTGCGCGTGCCATCGGGGCTGCCGCACGCTGCGATCGCTGCGTTGCCGGTGGACATGGTCGCGGACGCGGGAGCGGCGGGGTCGCGCAATCTACTCGAATCGACATGGTGCGCGGCGCTGGTGGCGCCGATCCGCAAGCAGTTGCGCATGCGGGATCTGTTGCCATCGGATGCCGTCGCGGTGCAGTGCACGCTGTTCAGGAAAACAGCGGCGTGCAACTGGAAGGTGCCCTATCACCAGGATCTCTCGATTCCGGTCGCTGCGCGGGTCGCGCATGCCGCACTGTCGGGCTGGTCGGTGAAAGAGGATGGCCACTACGTCCAGCCGCCGGCCAGCCTGCTCGACACATTGCTCGCCGTACGCCTGCATCTGGATGCGTGCGGGCCGGACGAAGGTGCGTTGCGGGTGGTGCCGCGTTCGCATCGACTCGGGCGCATGGTCCCCGAGGGCATCGCGGCGATCGACAAGCACGGCCAAGAAACGATATGCGCCGCCGACGTGGGCGATCTGCTGCTGATGCGGCCGCTTCTGTTGCATGCGTCGTCGAAGGCGAAACGGCCGAACGGGCGGCGTATCCTGCATTTCCTGTTCGCGCCGCCGGATCCTGGTTACGGTTTGAAGTGGAGAATCGTCGTTTGATGAAATCGAACAAACGCATTGTGTTGACGCATCTCGACGCCCACGGCCGTCCGGCCATGGTCGACGTTTCCGCGAAGGCGGTCGCCGCGCGCGCCGCGACGGCCGAATGCCGGGTCAGGTTTCCGGCGGCGGTGGCCGCGCAGTTGCGTCGATCCGGACTCAAGAGCGCGAAAGGCGGCGTGGTCGAGACTGCGATCATCGCCGGTACGTTCGCGGTGAAGCGCACGCATGAGCTGATTCCGTTCTGCCATCCCCTGCCGATCGACGGCATCGGCTTTTCGATCGACTGGCGCGGCGAGCGCGAGTTGGAGATCCTCTGCACGGTAAAAACCGTGCATCGCACCGGCGTCGAAATGGAGGCGTTGACCGGCGCCACCGTGGCCGCGCTCACTATCTACGACATGTGCAAGGCCTTATCGCATGCGATCGTGCTGGGCCCGGCGAAGCTGCGCGGCAAGCGCGGCGGCAAGCGCGATTTCGGCGATATCGCCGGGGCGGCCGATTGATGGCGCGCGTGACGGTCTTGTATTTCGCCAGTCTGCGCGATGCGGCGGGCGTCGCGCAGGAGCAGATCGAACACGAAGGCGATCTGCGCGCGTTGTATCTCGCGCTGCAGGCGAAACACGGGTTCGCGCTTCCGGTCGATCGATTGCGGGTCGCGTCCGATGGCGCGTTCGCGCATTGGGACGATCCGGCGCATCATGGCGCGGAAATCGCGTTCATTCCTCCCGTCTCGGGCGGCTGATGCTGCGCTCATCGTCGTTTTGGCCAAGCCGCAAGCCCCGAATTCCATGCTGGCAACCGCGCAATGAACACGAGACCGATATGACGCAGCGTTTCCGCTTAGCCGACGCCCCTTTCGAGATCGCGCCGCTGCGCGAGCGATTGCAGCGCACCGAGGCCGGCGCATACGCGAGCTTCGAGGGTTGGGTGCGCGATCACAACGAAGGCCGCGCCGCCGCCGGTCTGCGTTATGAGACCTACCGCGCATTGGCCGAGGCCGAAGGCGCGAAGATCGTCGAGCAGGCGCTTGCGGCATTCCGGATCGCCGATGCGGCCTGCGTGCACCGAGTCGGCGAGCTTGCCGTCGGCGATCTTGCGGTCTGGGTCGGAGTCAGCGCCGCGCATCGCGATGCGGCCTTCGATGCCTGCCGCTGGATCATCGACGAAGTGAAAGCGCGGGTGCCGATCTGGAAGCACGAACGCTACGTCGAGGGCGATGCGCAATGGCTGCATCCTCCGGCTTGAAGCCACGGAAGGATACGGTGTCCGTGCTTGCGGACGCGTCGGCGAGCAAGCGATACGCGGCCGCGCCGCCAATGCCTTATAGTCGGGCGTCGTAGGCGTATGCGGGGATTGCCATGACTAAGCCGAGCGAGTTCTACGTCGGGGTGCTCGATCTGTTCGCGGTTCTGCTGCCGGGCGCGATCGCCACCGCGATTCTCGAACCCAGGTTCGGCTATCTGCTCCAGGAGGTTCTGTTCGCGCGACCGTACGGCGAAATAGCCGGCTGGGGGTTCTTCCTTGCGGTGTCCTATTTTCTCGGCCATCTGGTATTCCTCGTCGGCTCCTATATCGACGGTGTCTACAACGCCTTGCGCGAGCGGTTGAATCCCTATGGCAACGAAAGCGCGTATCAGTGCGCGACCAATATCCGGGATTCGCTGATCGACGCGAGCGAGCGCAAAGCCTTGAACACTTTTCAGTGGGCGCGCGCGGTATTGATCGCGAAATGCCCCGATGCGGCCCAGGACGTGCACCGGCTTGAGGCGGATTCGAAATTTTTCCGTAGCTTGCTGGTGATCAGCGCGCTGGCCGCGATCGTATTCTTCGCCGACGGCGCGATCGGAGCGGGGGTCGTGGCGGTGCTGCTGATGGCGCCGTGCTTCGCCCGTTATTACGAGCGCAGACTCAAAAGCACGACGCAGGCCTATCTGCACATCATCGCGTTGCATCGCCTGGATATGCTGCGCCCACATGACAGCCGCTGCGAGTGAATGACCGGAGCCCAAGGTTTGCTGTGTGAACCTTTCTTTCGCCCTGATATGTGAGGGTGTTGATCTTCAGCCCCCTTGGTAAGGGGGCGCTCGCGAAGCGAGCGGGGGATCGGAGGCGCATAGCCGGGGCCCAAGATTTGCTAAGCAAACCTTGGGATTTCTATGCGTAGCATGGAAATGGCGATGGTCTCGCCGGTTGACCTTGGCGTCGGCATCGATCGACGCGGCAACCATCTCCAGTCGCAAGCGTGTCTTTCGCCCTGATATGTGAGGGTGTTGATCTTCAGCCCCCTTGGTAAGGGGGCGCTCGCGAAGCGAGCGGGGGATCGGAGGCGCATAGCCGGGGCCCAAGATTTGCTTTGCAAATCTTGGGATTTCTATGCGTAGCATGGAAATGGCGATGGCCCCGCCGGCTGACCTCGGCGCCCGCGTCGATCGATACCGTTGCTGCCTTCCGGCCCTGGCGGGGTTTTCGACCTAGCGTCGCGAGGGGCCGACGGGGCCACCATAGAGATGCGTACGCGAAAGACGCGGTGTGACGCGACATGCCGGCATCAGCCGATCAGACGTCAGTTACCGCGCGCGAAAACGCCGGCTGATTGTAAGTGTTTGAGCCGTCCCGGTACAGACCCGCAAGGGCCTGGGCACGCGGGTTCCATCGGCAACCTCGCCCATTGCAGCGTATCGGCGGCGCATCGTCGATGACTCTCCGCAGGCCACCACCGTTCTCGCACGATTGGCAACGTGTATGATTCGCCGGCCGACCGGCCCAGGAATGCACGCATCGCGGCATTCGATCACGGACATGGACCGAAGTCGGCGCAGTGCTCGACGCATGACCGGTATCGATGGCAAGGCCGGCATGATGCGCGAGGCATTACGAAGCCCGAACGGGGGAGGGCGGCGGCGTTCCGAAACCTTCTCTGGAGATGCGAATGATTCCCGAATTTGGTCAGGTCGTCCTCATCCTGGCCCTGCTGATGGCGATCGTGCAAGCGATGGTCCCTCTGATCGGTGCGCATCGGTGCGATCCTGCGTTGATGGCGATCGGTCTGCGTTCCGTATATCTGCAAGCCGCGGCGGTCGTGACCGCTTTCACGATTCTTTCCTATCTCATGCTCGCGCACGATTTTTCCGTGAACTATGTCGCCCAGAACTCGAATCTGCGTTTGCCCTGGTATTACCGCTTGTCGGGCGTGTGGGGCGCGCACGAGGGTTCGCTGCTGCTTTGGGTGCTGATCCTCAATCTGTGGTCGGTCGCCGTCGCCTGGGCCGGCAAAGGGCTGCCGCAGGTCTTCCATGCTCGCGTCCTGTCCGTGCTCGGGATGATCGGTGCGGGCTTTCTCGCCTTCACCCTGTTCACGTCCAATCCGTTCGAGCGCATCGTGCCGGTGCCCGCGGACGGCCACGATCTCAACCCTCTGTTGCAGGATTTCGGTCTGATCGTGCATCCGCCGATGCTCTACACCGGCTATGTCGGTTTCTCGGTGGCGTTCGCATTCGCGATCGCGGCCCTGCTCGGCGGCGAAGTGGACCGGCAATGGGTGCGCTGGTCGCGTCCATGGACCAATGTCGCCTGGGCCACGCTCACGCTCGGCATCGCGATGGGCAGTTGGTGGGCATATTACGAACTGGGCTGGGGAGGGTGGTGGTTCTGGGATCCGGTCGAGAATGCCTCATTCATGCCGTGGCTGGCCGGAACCGCGTTGATCCATTCGCAAGCCGTAACCGAGAAGCGCGGTGGCTTCCGGGCCTGGACCCAACTGCTCGCGATCTTGGCGTTCTCTTTCAGTCTGCTCGGCACCTTCCTGGTGCGCTCGGGTGTGCTTACAAGTGTGCATGCGTTCGCGACCGATCCCGGGCGAGGCATGTTCATCCTCGGTTTTCTCGGCGTTGTCGTCGGCGGTTCACTGCTGCTGTATTCGATTCGTGCGCCGAAAGTCGCCGGCGGGCGCTCCTTCGCAGGAATCTCCCGCGATTCGCTGCTGCTGGCGAACAACCTCGTTTTCGTCTGCGCGGCAGGAATGGTTCTACTCGGAACCCTGTATCCGCTGATCGGTGACGTGCTCGGTCTCGGCAAGATTTCGGTCGGGCCGCCGTATTTCGGCAACATGTTCCTGTGGATGATGGTGCCGATCGCAATCATCCTGCCCTTCGGCCCGTTCCTGCGTTGGGGCAAGGACGATCTGCGGGCCGCCGCGCGCCGGCTGTGGCCCGCGTTCGCGGCCGCCGCGGTCTCCTGCGCGGTTGGCGCGATGATCTTCGGCGCATCCTGGAAGGCGTTGCTGGGCATGGCCGCGTTCGGCTGGATCGCCGCAGGCGTCGCGCGGTACGCGGCGCAGCGCGCGCGCGCGCAGCCTGCGTCCGCCCGTTTCAACCGCGAAATGGTCGGGATGCTGATCGCGCACGCCGGCATCGCGGTGTTCTTCGCCGGGGTTCTCGTCACCGAGGGCACCAGCATCGAGAAGGATCTCCGGATCGCGCAAGGCGAGACGGTCATGGTCGGCGGCTACGCGTTCCGATTCGAGGGCATCGCCCGCACCGAGGGTCCGAACTACATCGCCGACGAGGCGACGATCCGCGTCTCGCGCGGCGGGCGCGAGGTCGCCGTGCTGCATCCGCAGAAACGGCAGTATTCCGAAGGCAGTAATGTGCAGACCGAGGCCGCGATCGCGCCGGGCTTGCTTCGCGATATCTATGTCGCGATGGGCGAGCCGCTCGGCAACGGCGACGCTTGGGCGGTGCGCATCTATCTCAAATCCTTCGTGCGCTGGATATGGGCGGGTGCGCTCCTGATGATGCTCGGTGGTCTGATCGCCGCGAGCGCGCCACGATTCTACAGACTGGAGGACGCCGTCGCTCCGCCCAGAACCGTACGCGACGACGTGGTGTCCGCTGATACACCCGCCTCCGCTGCAGGAGTCCCGGCATGAATGCGCGCTGGGTGCCCTTGGCTGGGTTCCTGGTTTTGTTCGCTCTGTTGGGTGGCGGCGTGTGGTACGTCCGCGATCATGCCCCCAACGAACTGCCGTCGCCGTTGATCGGCAAGTCGGTGCCCGAGTTCTCGCTGCCGCATCTGTACGCGCCCGAACGCCGCACCGATACGCGCGCCTTGCGCGGAAAGCCTTACGTGATGCACGTCTTCGCCAGTTGGTGCTACGTCTGCCGTGACGAGAATGCGCTGCTGATTCGCGAAGGCCGCCGTCTGGGCGTGAAGTTGATCGGCTTCGATTACAAGGATGAGCCCTCGGAGGCGAAGCGCTGGCTGCAGATGTACGGCGATCCCTACGACCTGATCCTGACCGATATCGAAGGCGAGGCCGCGATCGATTTCGGCGTCTATGGCGCGCCGGAACTATTCCTGGTCGATGGCGAGGGCACGATCCGTTACAAACGCGTCGGCCCGCTGACGCCGGAGGTGTTGGGGGCTGAATTGCTGCCGGCAATCGCGGCGCTCAAGACAGGAGGCGCACGATGATCGCGACGATGACCCGTGTGATGAGCAAGCTATTGAACCAGCCCTTGAGCTGGTTGCCGCGTCGTACGATGAATCGCTCGCTTGCCCACGCATCTGCGCTTGCGCTGTTGTTGACCGCATCGGTGACGGTCTGCGCGATTGATCCGCTCGAATTCCGCGATTCCGCTGAAGAAGCCCGTTTCCAGACCTTGGCCAAGGAACTGCGTTGTCTGGTGTGCCAGAACGAGAGTCTGGCCGACTCTCGCGCGGGGCTGGCACAAGACCTGCGCCGCGACGTGATTGAACAGATCCGCAACGGTTCCAGCGACGAGGAGATCAAGCGTTATCTGACCGACCGCTATGGCGACTTCATCCTGTATCGGCCGCCGGTCAAACCGGTGACCTGGCTGCTGTGGTTCGGGCCGGCGTTGATGTTCCTCGTCGCTGGCTTCGTCCTATTTCGTATCCTCCGCCGCAACCGCCCGACCACGGGTGAGGATCCCGCGGCCGTCTCCGGAGACTGGTGATGACCGCTTTCGTGCTTCTGTCCGCGTTACTGATCGTGTCGGTGCTGATTGTCCTGTTGCGGCCGTTGTTGCGCGGCCGCGGCAACGACGATGCCAGCCGTCGCCGTGCCGCGTTGAAACAGGCGCTGGATGCGGGCGTGCTTGATCAGGAGGAGTACGCGAACAAACTCGCGGCATTGGAGCAACAGGCACCTGTGGCGGCGCCGGCCGCGTCGTCGGCATCGCGGACGGTACTGGTGGCGATCGCGATCCTGCTGCCACTGGGCGTGTTTGGCCTGTATCGCTGGGTCGGTCGGCCCGATGCGGTGCATGTGGAGCCCGCCACGCCGCCGAAGGCGATGACCTCGGCCGTCGACGCAGCACCCAAGCCGGGCATGGACATGGACAAGGCGATCGAGAGCCTGCGCGCGAAACTCGAGAAGAATCCGGACGACGCCGAGGGCTGGCTGTTGCTTGGCCGGGCTTACGAATCGGTCGGGCGCAATGAGGACGGTAACAAAGCGCTGGCGGAAGCCTACAAGCGCGCGCCGACGCGGCCGGACGTCGAAATCGCCTACGCCGAATCGATCGCACTCACCAGCGCGTCCAGACGGATCGAAGGCGAACCCCTGCGCATGATCCGCCACGCATTGGAGCAGGATCCGAACAACCAGGACGGCCTTTGGCTGTTGGGCATGAGCGAATACCAGAACGGACGCTACGCCGAAGCGATCGCCTCCTGGGAAAAGATCCGGGCGCAACTCGGCCCGGATTCCGATGTGCTGGCTTCGGTCACCGAGATGATCGAGAACGCGAAAGCCCATCTTCAGGGCAAGGGCGGCGATGCCGCCATGCCCGCCGCCGCATTGGCGCAACAGCCGCCGCAGGGCGCGGCGACAGGACCGCGACTGCGCCTGCGGGTCGAATTGTCCGCAGAACAGCGTGCACGCGCCGCGGCGAAGGATGTGGTCTTCGTCTTCGCCAAAGCCGTCGGTGGTCCGCCGATGCCGCTGGCGATTCGCAGGTTACAGGTGTCGCAATTGCCTGCCGAAATCGAGTTGACCGATGCGGATGCGATGGTGCCGGAAATGCGCTTGTCGAAATTTCCCAAGGTGTTGGTCGGCGCGCGCGTGTCCAAGAGCGGCGATGCCGCGCCACGCCCCGGTGACCTGGAGACGGGGCTGTTGGAGGTTGAAGTCGCCAACACCGATCCGCTGGTCCTGTCCATCGACCGCATTCGCCGCTGAGTGCGGCGCCGTCATTGCTGACGCGCGGGCCGCCGAAACGGTCCGCGCGCCGTGACCGGGATTTACGTTCCTGCGCCGCGCTTCTTCTGCTTCTTCTCGCCGTGACGCGTTTCGAAACGGATGCCGATGCTTTTCAGCAGTTCGGTCGGCAGTGTGCCGCCGATCGAGATCACCATGCTGTCGTTCGCGAGTTCCTGGGGTTCGCCGCCAACCTCCAGCATGACGCCCGTCGGCGAGATCTGCCGGATGATCGACGGCATCAGCACGATCACTCGACCGGCGACGCGTAACTGCTCCAAGGCCTCACGGTTCTTGACCTTGACCCGGCTGAACACTTCGCTGCGATAGCTCAGGTGCACGCTGCGGGCGTAGTCGGCGCAGGCGATCGCGGCTTCGACCGCGCTGTCGCCGCCGCCGACGATAAGCACACGCTGGCCGGCGAAACGCGCCGGGTCGCCGACGCGATAAGTCACTTTCGGCAGATCCTCGCCGGGAACTTCGAGCCGGCGCGGGCTGCCGCGGCGGCCGATCGCCAACAGTACCGTCCGCGTGCGGTAGCGCGCTTTGGTGGTGACGACCACGAACGCATCGCCATCCCGGTGCACCGATTCCATCCGCTCGGAGTAGTGAATCTTCAGCCGGGTCTGGTTGACGACGTTCTGCCAGAACTCCAGCAGCTTTTCCTTCGAGACTTCCTTGAAATGCATTTTGCCGATCAGCGCCAGATCAACCGGTGAGGTCATCGCCACTTTGTTACGCGGATAGTGAAAGACGGCACCGCCCAGCGAGCTCTCCTGCTCGAGCAGGACGTAGCGCAGCCTCTTTTCCATCGCGCTGAGTCCGGCCGAGATTCCGGCGGGACCCGAACCGACGATGATCACGTCGTGATCGGCATGCCCATCCTTGTGGCCGGCGATCGCCTCCATCGCCTGCCGCCCCTGTTCCGCCGCTTTCCGGATCAAGCCCATGCCGCCGAGCTCACCGGCGATGAAAACGCCCGTCACGTTGCTTTCGAAGTCGGGATTCACGTCCGGGATGTCCACGCCGCGGCGTTCGGTGCCGAACACCAGCGAAATCGCATCGACCGGGCATGCGGCGTGACAGGCGCCGTGTCCGATGCAAGCGCTGGGATTGGTCAGCACAGCCTTGCCCGCGATGATGCCGAGCGCGTGTTCCGGGCATGCGCGCACGCAGCAGCCGGAGCCGATGCAGAGGGCATTGTCGATCACCGGGTGCAACGATGGTGGCTCTGTCAATCCTGATTCGAGCGATTCGTAGAACGAACGTGTGTGCTCCGTCTCGATCCGATGGCGCCGACGCAGATAGAACGCAATCCCGATCGCTGCCGGCACAAAATAGAGCAGATACGTGTAATTAATATTCATTATCAAATTCGTCGATTCCGCGGATTCGAGAAACGTCGCATCGCGTTGATCCGATGCAGTGTATGCTTTGCAAGCGCGCGATGCATTGTGCTAAAAGATCATGCGTGACGTGAGCGAGTTTGCGTACGGGGACGCTGATCGGCTGCGTTATTGCTACGAAAGTCTCACGTCCACTCCGGAATCGCCGATGTCGCGACAGATCGAGTTTCAAACTCATAACATCTCGCGTCATGCCGCCGGATCGAGAGCGACCGCGCAGCGCGCTTCGACGGTCAACGATACGATCGTCGAGCGACGCCAACTTCTCCGTCGTCTGTTGCTGCGCCGCCTCGTCGGCTTGTCGCTGGCGATCCTGGCCGGAATGTTGATCTACTCGGTGGCGCGCTCCGGCTGGTACACATCGGGTTCGGATCCGGGCTACTACCTTGGTCTTGTCGGTTCGTTGATGATGCTGGCCCTGTTCGGTTACCCGCTGCGCAAGCGCGTGCGCGGGATGTCGCGCACGGGCCGGGTCAGCTCCTGGTTCTCGATGCACATGTTCCTGGGCGTGGCCGGCCCGGCGCTGATTCTGTTGCATTGCACGTTGCAATGGCGATCGCTCAATGCCGCGATCGCGTTCTGGACGATGGTGATCGTCGCCAGCAGCGGTCTGCTGGGGCGCTATCTGTACCGCGGGCTTCATCAAGGCCTGTACGGACGTCAGTTGAGCCTTTCCGAGGTCCGCGACGAGACGACAACGCGCGTGACCGCGGCTATGCGCCAGTTGCGCGAAGAAGGCGCCACGGACGCGATGGCGGTCGTCGAGGAGTTCATGCGCAGGTGCGCTGTCGTGGAGTCCGGCGGCTGGAGCAGGCCGTGGGCGCTGTTGTTGCTGGGTGCGCGCGCCTACTGGGCCAGAACCCGTCTCGAATCGGCCGCGCGCAGCCCGCGCCCAGGTCAGCCTTACGTCTCGCAGCAGGCCTTCGCGTTATCCGACGACTGCGTACGCACGCTGTTGCGCTCGGCCCGATTCGTGCCCTACGAGCGGATGTTTTCGCTGTGGCACATCCTGCACGTACCCCTGGTGCTGCTGCTGGTGCTGAGCGTGATCGCGCACATCATCGCTGTGCACATGTACTGAGCGGGATGCGCCTGTCCGTGTTTGCCGTCCGCTGGCTGCTCCTCTGCTGCATGACCATGCTGGCCCTGGCGTCGTCGCCGGCGCGGGCGACGGGTATCGAAACCGTGCTGATGCCCGGAGAAGTGATCCGGGCCCATGCCAAGTTCGAATCCAACTGCTCGGCCTGCCATCGCTCATTCGACAAGAAAGCGCAGTCCGGGCTGTGTCTGGCCTGCCATAAAGACGTCGCCGCCGACCTGCGTGCGGGAAAGGGTTTCCATGGGCGTTCTTCGGCCAAGAACTGCCGCGACTGCCATACCGATCACAAAGGGCGCAACGCCGATATCGTCGGCCTGAGCCGCACCCGTTTCAAACACGATCTGACCGATTACCCCCTGGTCGGCGCCCACCGCACAGCGGCGTGCAACGGTTGCCACGTCGGATCCGTGAAATTCCGCGACGCGCCGTCGGCATGCGCAAGCTGTCATCGCAAGGACGACGCGCACAAGGGGATGCTCGGGCAGGATTGCGCGCGCTGCCATCGCATCGACGATTGGAAGAAAGGCAGCTTCGATCACGCCTCCACGGATTTCGCCCTGCGCGGCAAGCATGCGCTGGCGCGCTGCGAAGCCTGTCATGGCCGGCCGTTGGCGGAGGTTCGTCTCGCCAAGCAATGCGTGGATTGTCATCGCAAGGACGATGCCCACAAGGGCGCGATGGGGACATCCTGCGGCAACTGCCACACGGAAAACGCATGGAAAGAGACCAAATTCGATCACGATAAGACCCGCTTCCCGTTATCCGGCCGTCACGCGAGCACCGCATGCGGCGGATGTCACCGCGTGCCCAATGTCTTCCGCGGCGCGCCGACGGATTGCCTGTCCTGCCACAAACAGGACGATGCGCACGCCGGCACGCTGGGGTCCGATTGCAAGGCCTGTCACCAACCGCGGGGATGGAAGCCGGCGCAAGGCTTCGACCATTCGCGCACGCAGTTTCCGTTGATCGGACGCCATCGCGAGAGCGCATGCCTCGGGTGCCATAAAGGACCGAAGAATTTCAGGGGCGTCGCCAGCACCTGCGCCGATTGCCACAAGAAAGACGACCCGCACAAAGGGCGCAACGGCAATCAATGCCGTTCCTGTCACAATGCAGCCTCATGGAAACAGATCAGCTTCGATCACGACAAGCTGACCCGCTTCCCGCTGACCGGCGGGCATAAGCCGCTGGCGTGCGCGGCTTGCCACAAAAACGATGCGCACCGGGACAAGCTGGAGACCGCGTGCATATCCTGCCACGCAGCCAAGGATCCGCACAAAAGCAAGCTCGGCAACGAATGTTCGCGCTGCCATGTTGCAGACAGTTGGAATAAGGTCGTCGTCGACCATAACCGCACCGCATTCCCGCTGATCGGTCAGCACCGGCTGGCCGAATGCAAGGCCTGTCACACCGATCGTTTGTTTCAGGGCGCTCCGAAAGCCTGCTACGGCTGTCATGTGAAAGACGACACGCACGAAGGCAGGATGGGGCGATCCTGCGAGACCTGCCATAACAGCCGCGATTGGGCGCTATGGGAGTTCGATCATGAGAATGAAACTCGTTTTCCGCTTTCTGGTGCGCATGAAAAGATAAAGTGCGAGGCTTGTCACAAGGTGTCGCGACAAGGCAGGTTAGCCTTGCCACTGGTTTGCGGTAGTTGCCACAGCGGGGACGATATCCATAACGGAGCGTTTGGCAACCGATGCGAGCGATGCCATAGCAGTCAATCGTTCAAAGACGTTCTTCCCGTTACCCGCTGAGAGTCCATGATGCGACTGAAGCAAGCACGAGAGCTCGCGATGCGGCGCATTTGGCGCGGTATCGGCGTTGCGCTCGTTTGCTCTCTGCTTCTGACGTTCTTCTCGGCTTCGGCGATAGCCGCAAAACCGAAGGCCGGCCCGGAATTCGATCATACCCAGACCGGTTTCCCGCTGACCGGCGCGCATCGCACCGCAAGATGCGAAGGGTGCCACGAGCGCGGCATCTTCCGTGGCACGCCCAAGGACTGCGCGAGCTGTCACGGCAACGCCAGCCGTCTGCCGGATGCGACACGCATTCCTCCCTCGCACATCCCGGTCAGTGCCGGTTGCGATTCCTGTCATCG
Source organism: Lysobacteraceae bacterium (assembly GCA_008015095.1). GTDB lineage: Bacteria > Pseudomonadota > Gammaproteobacteria > Xanthomonadales > Xanthomonadaceae > Lysobacter_I. Next base: position 12,607 of record SSEV01000071.1, read on the forward strand.
CACCAGCGCGTGGACGCCGGCCTTATTCGATCACTCGTCCGTCGCCGGAAGAAGTTGCGCCTCATGCCATAACGGCACGACTGCCGCAGGCAAACCCGCCAATCACATCGCGACGAGGCAGTCCTGCGACGCCTGCCATCGCACATCGGCGTGGCTGCCCGCGAAGTTCGACCATAACGGTGTAGCGGCGGGCAGTTGCGCCACCTGCCATAACGGCACCGCTGCGGTGGGCAAGCCGTCGAATCACATTCCGACGACGCAATCCTGCGACGCCTGCCACCGCACGTCGGCGTGGTTGCCGGCGACGTTCAATCACAATGGCGTGACGGCGGGCAGTTGCGCGACCTGCCATAACGGCACCACGGCGACCGGTAAGCCCTCGAACCATCTGCCGACGACGCAATCCTGCGACGCCTGCCACCGCACCACCGCATGGTTGCCGGCGACGTTCAACCACAGCGGTGTCACCGCGGGTAGTTGCGCCACCTGCCATAACGGCACCACGGCGACCGGTAA
>SSEV01000047.1 GCA_008015095.1 Lysobacteraceae bacterium
ACAGCATGGTGTCCAGCGCGCCTGCCTCTTCGCCGATCGCCGCCATCTGCACCACCATGTGCGGGAACAGGTTGACCTGTTTCATCGCCATGTTGACCTGATAGCCGACCGAAACGTCGTCGCGGATGCGCAGCACCGCCTTTTCGTAGACCGTGTTGCCCGTGGCGCCGGCCACGCTCTCCAGCGCTTCGACCAGCGGCACGCCGGCCTTGAAGGTCGTGGCCAGAGTGCGCGCGAAGCGCGCCACCGCGGAGTTGTGCATGATCTGCCCGATCACCGGGATCTTGAGGATCATGCGGTCGAGAAAATGCTGGAAGGCGAGCGAGCGTTTATAGATGAAGAAAAACACGATGAACGCCGCGATCGCACCGATTAGCATGACATGCCACCAGCCGACCATGAATCGCGACAGGCTCACGATCAACTGGGTGAATGCCGGAAGTTCCGCGCCGAAGTTCTTGAACACGTCCTCGAACTGCGGCACCACGTAGACCAGCATGATCGCGCTGACGATGATCGCCACCGCGATCACCATCGCGGGGTAGAACATCGCTTTCTTGATCTTGCCCTTCAAGGTCTCGATGTTCTCTTTGTAGGTGGCGATGGTGTCGAGCACGGTTTCGAGCACGCCGGCCGATTCGCCGGCCTTGACCAGGTTGCGGTAGAGCTCGTCGAATTGCACCGGATGCTTGCTCATCGCCTCGTAGATCGAAGAGCCGCCTTCGATGTCGAGGCGGACGGTATCGACCAGATTCTTCATGCGCAGGTTCTTCTGGCCGTTGCCGATGATCTCCAGCGACTGCACCAGCGGCACGCCGGATTTCATCATGGTGGCGATCTGGCGGCTGAAGATCGCGATCTCCTTGGGGGTGATCCGTTTCCCGGCCGCGCCGAACAGCGGCTTCGGTTTGGGTTTGACCACGGTCGGGGTGATGCCCAGTCGACGCAATTCCGCGCGCAGGAGATTGCCGTTCTTGGCCTGCTGCTCGCCCTTCATCTTGATGCCGCGCTTGTCTGTGCCTTCCCAGACGAAGGTCGCGAGTTGGACGCCTGTGCGTTCGGCGGCTGCGGATTTGACGGCGGTGCGGGTAGCGGACATGGCTTAGTCCTTGGTGACGCGGTTGATTTCGGCGAGACTAGTGACGCCGTTCTTCGCTTTCAGTAGCGCGGATTGTCGCAGGTTGCGTACGCCCGATGTCCGTGCGGCATCGGCGATCTGCAGGGCGTTGCCGCCCTGCAGAATGATGTTTTGGATTTCCTCGGTCATCGGCATCACTTCGTAGATGCCGGTACGTCCCTTATACCCTTCGGTGCATTCGTTGCAGCCGACGGCTTCGTAGAGAGTAATGCCGGCGTCGACTTCTTCCGTGGTGTAGCCTTCGGCCAGCAACGCATGATCGGGCAAGTGCTGCTCGTGCTTGCAATGCGGGCACAGCCTGCGGGCGAGGCGCTGCGCAATCACCAACGTGACCGATGAGGTGATGTTGAAAGGGGCGATGCCCATATTCATCAGGCGCGAGATGGTCTGAGGCGCGTCGTTGGTGTGCAGGGTCGACAGCACCATGTGGCCGGTTTGCGCGGCTTTGACCGCGATCTCTGCAGTTTCAAGGTCGCGGATTTCGCCGACCATGATCACGTCCGGATCCTGGCGCAGGAAACTGCGCAGGGCCGCGGCGAAGGTCATCCCGCGTTTCTGGTTCTGCTGGACCTGATTCACGCCCGGCAAACGGATTTCGACCGGGTCTTCGACCGTGGAGATGTTGCGCACCTCTTCATTCAGGATGCCCAGGGCGGTGTACAACGACACCGTCTTACCCGAGCCGGTTGGTCCGGTCACCAGCACCATGCCATAGGGTTTCTTGATCGCATCGAGGAACAACTGCTGCTGATCGGGTTCGTAACCGAGCTTGTCGATCCCCATCCGCGCTGCACTGCCGTCGAGGATACGCAGGACCACTTTCTCGCCGAACAAGGTCGGCAGAGTGCTGACGCGGAAGTCGATCTGTCTGGTCTTCGACAGGTTCAGCTTGATGCGGCCGTCCTGGGGCACGCGTTTTTCCGCGATATCGAGCTGCGACATGACTTTCAGGCGGGCGGCGACGCGCTGGTTGAGTTTCGTGGGCGCCTTGGCCACCTGTTTGAGAATGCCGTCGATGCGCATGCGCACGCGGTAGTCGTTCTCGTAAGGCTCGAAGTGGATATCCGACGCCCCGCGGCGGATCGCATCGACCAGAACCTTGTTGACGAATTTCACCACTGGAGTGTCTTCGCCCTTGGCGTCGATGCCGGAGTCGCCGCTGACGGCATCGTCATCGCCGGAGCTGACGTCGAGGCGGTCCAGCCCCTCGCTATCCTCCATCATGTCGCCGAGCGCGTCGTGCGACTCCATCCACAACTGCATGGTCCGCTTGATCGTGTCCTCGTCGACGAGGATCGGCTCCACCGTGAGATTAGTGTGGAATTTGATTTCGTCCAGCGCGGCGGTGTTGGTCGGATCGGATACGCCGACGAACAAGCGGCCGCCGCGTTTGAACAGCGGCAGCACATGATGCTTGCTGAGCAATTCTTCTTTGACCAGACGGATGGCGCTCTGTGCAGGATCCATCGTGCCGGGGTCGAACAGCGGCATGCCGAACTCGACTGAGTTGGCCGCGGCCAGTTGCGCCGGAGTCACGAGTTTCTGATCGCGCAGGTAATTCGCAATCGGTTTGCGTTCCCGCGTGGCGGTATCCAGGGCGTTGCGCGCGGCGTTTTCATCGAGCGCACCGTCCAACACCAGGCGCCGGGCGATGCCGGTGATGCCGATCAGATTGGAGGTTGCGACCGAGTTCATCGTGTATGGCAGTCCTGTTGGAAAGCGGAAGCCGGGCCGGAAGGCTTAGGTTACTGCGACAGATGGCAGGATGCACGCCGTTCCGAGAAAGGAATCGTGCTTGATCAAGCGGATGAGCGCAATTCTTGAGGATTCGGTGAGGTTGATCACGCTTGTCGGCGCCCGGGCCGAAAGGCCTCGTGGGCTAGGGCCTGTTAAGGCGATTCGGGCGCATTGCGCGCCTGGAGCTGGACTCAGGGGCAATCGCCCTGTCCGGGCCGCAGGCCACGGGTAGGGTTGCAGATCGTGCCGGTGTTGGTCCAGGTGATCTTGTCATCGCCGATGGCGATCGTTGGAGTATTGATCACGGTCAGTGACGTGACGCCATCGTTGGCGGTGGCGCCGGTCGTTGCGGTGATGACGCCGTTGATGACTGTCGTGCCCGGCAGAATGTTTCGAGTAACCGGGACATTTCCAGGGATGCCGTTGGCGCCGAGGTTGCAGCCGACGATCGTTTGCAATTCGGAGAGACACACGCCGACAGCGCTGCGCAAGGCGGTCAGTTCGGCGGAAGCGCCCGCGGCACGGGTGCGGGAGACGTAGTCGCGGTATTGCCCAATCGCGATCGCCGCAAGAATGGCGATGATGGCCACGACGATCAGCAATTCGATCAGGGTGAAGCCCTTCTGCCTGTTCATGGTGCCGTCCCCTGATTTGCGTATGACTTCACAAGGATTTTGTGCCGTTTTTCACGCTATCACGGCCAAAACAAAAACCCCGGCCGAAGCCGGGGTTCGTGGATCCACCTAAGTGCTGCAGGTGGGATCGGAGTGTCGCATGGCTTACGGGCAGTCGCCCTGGCCCGGACGCAGGCCGCGGGTCGGGTTGCACACGGTGCCGGTGTTGGTCCAGGTGATCTTGTCGTCGCCGGCGACCGCGGTCGGGGTGTCGACCCAGGTCAGGTTCGCGCCGCCGTTGGAAACGGTCGCGCCGGTGGTGGCGGTGATCACGCCGTTGGCGATGTTGGTGCCGGCCAGGACGTTACGGGTTGCCGGAACGTTGGCCGGGATACCGTTGGTGCCGATGTTGCAGCCGACGGCGGTCTGCAGTTCGGACATGCACACGCTGACGGCGGTGCGCAGGCCCGACAGCTCGGCCGAAGCGCCCGAAGCGCGGGTACGCGAGATGTAATCCTGGTACTGCGGGATCGCGATGGCGGCCAGGATGGCGATGATCGCAACGACGATCAGGAGTTCGATCAGGGTGAAGCCTTGCATCTTCTTCATGGGATATTCCTCGGGAGTGGCGGTGTGAAAAGTTCACGTGACCCCGTGGCCGGAGTGCCCGGTTCGTGGGCGCCCGTGCGACGAGCACGTGCACGACAATCATACGCATAAGCCGTGCCAACTTCCGCTTTTGGACCAAGGTCCGGATCGGGCGATCAGGCTGTGCACTCTTTCACGTTCGTGACTGTGCCAAAAGTGACGCATATTGTCAGCTCTGTTCAGGCATGACCGCCGGGGTCATTCCTGAACATCATTCTTGAGGGGCGGGGAGTGCAGAAACCGGCGTTGGGGCGACGACGACGATGGGCGCAGCGGTCTCGGCGTCCAGCAACAAATAGGAGACGTCCCGAGAGGAGCTGATCGGCACCAGCCGCAACTGTTCGCGACGACGCCCGCTGCTGGCGACCGCGCTGTCCAGATGCGATTCGATCAGCCTTTTCGGGCGCGGCAGTTTGTCGAGCCGATCCGATGCCTTGAGGATCGCCGCGCGTGCGCCTTCGTAGGCGGCATATTGTTCCGGCAGGCGCTCCAGGCTGCTCTGCTCCCGAATAATGTCTTCAAAGATCTTGGCCCGGGCTTCGTGATCTTTAGGGAGAGACACGGCGAAGAGGCGTGGGCCTGTCCAGGATAGGGAGCGGGTTTCCGGAGTACGGCCCTGGGCCAGGTGCCGGGGTTCGATCTCGTTGGCGTAGAGCAAGTGCATCTGGTCGACCGACCAGATCAGGAACACCGGGCGCGTGATCCATGCCGTGTGTACGGCGTACGCCATGAAGCTGAGTTGAAGCAGCCCGATGACGGCCAGATCGCGGCGAGTTTGTCGAAGATCATGCGCCTTGAAAACGATCAGGGTCAGCAGCGGACCGGCGACGATGTCGACCCCGAGCATCGTCAATAACAACCGATCCATCCCGGCGATGCGGATGAGATGGTAGGGGAACCAGAGGAAATAGATCAGGCCCGCGATCGAGCCAACGACCAGAAAACTGATGATGAGATGGAGTGCGGAAGCTTTCCAGCGCGACATGCTCGTACCGATAAGGCTGACGGGATCATCGTCATCATAACGGCCATCAATGCGGTGACAGGAGCGCCTGGCAGCAGCATGCCGCGACCCTGCCCGTCGACGGCGTCACTCGATGCCGAGTTTTTTCAGCTTGTAGCGCAGGGCGCGGAAAGTGATGCCGAGCGCGGCCGCGGTTTTGGTCTTGTTGTAACGATGTTCCTGGAGGGCTTGCTGAATCGCGCTGCGTTCGATCTCTTCGATGTACGAGGGGAGCGCACTGGTGCTGGTGTCGCGTGGCGAACTGGTTCTGGGGTCGGCGACCATCGGAGGAGGCGCCTGCTGCGTCATCGGCGTCGGGGCTGGAGTGCCTGCCGGCGCCGGCGCAGGCGCGACTGTGGCGGGGAGCCGCAGATCCCCTGCGGTGATCGTTTCGCCGTCGGCCATCGCCAGCGCGCGTTCGAGCACGTTCTCCAACTCGCGGACGTTGCCGAGGAAGGGGTAGCGCTCGAGGGCGGAAAGCGCGTCGGAGGAGAGTTCCGGAGCCCGACGCTTCATGGCGTACGCCAGGCGCTTGAGGATCGCTTCCGAGAGCAACGGCAGATCGCCCGCCCGCTCGCGCAGAGGCGGGACATCCAGTTCGATGACGTTGATCCGATAGAACAGATCGTGGCGGAACTTGCCTTCGGCCACCAGGACGTCGAGATCCTTATGGGTCGCCGACAGAATACGGACATCGACCGGAACCTCGCTGTTCGCGCCGACCGAGCGCA
>SSEV01000204.1 GCA_008015095.1 Lysobacteraceae bacterium
ACGACACGCGCTACATCGACCAATGGCATTACCAGGGCGGCGCTTCCGGCATGAACCTACCGGCGGCCTGGGATCTATCGACAGGCGCGGGCGTGGTGGTCGCGGTGATCGACACCGGCGTCACTTCGCATCCCGATCTCAACGGCAATGTCATCGGCGGCTACGATTTCATCACCGACCCGGCGCGCGCGCGCGATGGCGACGGACGCGACGCGAATCCGGCCGACGAAGGAGACTGGACCGTCGCCGGCGAATGTTCGGCGACCTGGACCGCGCGCAACTCCTCCTGGCACGGCACGCATGTCAGCGGCACTGTCGCCGCGGTTACCGGCAACGCCGCGGGCGTGGCCGGCGTCGCCTTCAACGCGCGCGTCCAACCGGTCCGCGTCATGGGCCGCTGCGGCGGCTTGGTGTCCGATATCGTCGATGGCATCGTCTGGGCTTCCGGCGGCGCCATCGCGGGTGCGCCGGCCAACGCCACCCCTGCCAAGGTCATCAATATGTCCCTGGGCGGCAGCGGCACCTGCGACGCGGCGTATCAGACCGCGATCGACGCCGCTGTCGCGCGCGGCAGCGTGGTGGTGGTCGCCGCCGGCAATTCCAACGCCGACGCCAGCGGGCACCGACCGGCGAATTGCAACAACGTGGTCACCGTCGCCTCGCTCGACCGCGAAGGCAATCGCGCTGCGTATTCGAACTACGGCACACGTATCGATCTTGCCGCCCCCGGTGGCGAAACCAGCCCTACCGCCGCCAATGGCGTGCTGTCCACGCTGAATTTCGGCACGACCACGCCTTATCCCACCACCAGCGGTTATTTCGCACGACTGCAGGGCACCTCGATGGCCGCGCCGCATGTCTCCGGTCTCGCCGCATTGATGCTCTCGCGCAATCCTGCACTGACGCCGGCGCAGATCGAATCGCTGCTCAAGGCGAACGTGCGCGCCATCACCGGCGCCTGCAGCGGCGGGTGCGGCGCGGGCGCGGCCGACGCGCTCAAGGCGGTAACCGCGGCCGGTAGCGGCGGCGGCAACACGCCTCCTGTGGCGAACTTCAGCTTCACCTCCAGCGGTCTGTCCGCCACCTTCACCGACACCTCCACCGACGCCGGCGGCTCCATTGCATCGCGCAGTTGGAACTTCGGCGACGGCACCACCTCCACCCTCGCCAATCCCTCCAAAACCTACGCCGCCGCAGGCGCCTACACCGTCACCCTGACCGTCACCGACAACGGCGGTCTGAACAACTCCGTCTCCAAGACCGTCACCGTCTCCTCCGCCAACACACCGCCGGTGGCCAACTTCAACTTCACCACCAGCGGCCTGTCCGCCACCTTCACCGACACCTCCACCGACGCCGGCGGCTCCATCGCATCGCGCAGTTGGAACTTTGGCGACGGCACCACCTCCACCCTCGCCAATCCCTCCAAAACCTACGCCGCCGCAGGCGCCTACAACGTCGCGCTCACCGTCACCGACAACGGCGGCCTCACCCACACCGTCACTAAGTCCGTCACCGTCTCTTCCGGCGGCGGTGGGCCGTTCTTCCAGAACCTCACCGACTATCCGATCAACGACAACGCCACCGTCGACAGCCCGATCACGGTGACCGGCGTGGCCGGCAACGCGCCTGCGACCTTGAGCGTGTCGGTGCGGATCATCCACACCTACCAGGGCGATCTGCGCGTGGATCTGGTGGCGCCGGACGGTTCGCTGTACAACCTCCACAACCGCAGCGGCGGCAGCGTCGACAACATGATCAAGACGGTGACGGTCAACGCCAGCACCGAGGTCGCCAACGGTGTGTGGAAGCTGCGCGTCAACGACAACGTCGGCGGCGACACCGGGTACATCGACAGCTGGTCGATGCAGTTCTGAGCATGCGGCCTGCGCATGCGGTGCGCAGCACCCTCCGAAGCGCTCGATGCTTCGCCCCAAGAACGCCGGCGCATGCCGGCGTTCTTTCATTTGCCGGGAATACGTTTGCAATGCCCGTCCCGCGCCTTGTCGCGGCCGAGCGGATCGGGGACAGTGCCGGAACCTATCCGGCCGTACGGCGCGCGGGGTCCGTCGCTCGACGCGGACACGCGCGGTCCCGGCGCGATCTTCATGGCGCGCCGCAACATCCGTTATCGGCCAGCGACACGACGCCGCGCTGATGCGGTTGGAGGCCAGGATGCGCAGACCCTTTTTCATCGTCCCCACTCACGGCGGCGCACTGCCGATGCTTGCCGTTTTTCTGCTCACGCTGATGCTGGCGGCCTGCGATCTGCCGCTGCGCGAATCGACGCCCGCGCAGACGACGGCGGCGGTCGCCGACATGCCCATCGCAAACGAAGACGCGCCCGGCGCCACGGCGCTCAGCGGCGTTTGCGATGCGTCCGATCCGAGCACGGTGCTGGCGCCGGTGCCGACGCAGCCACGCGATGGCGCGCCCGTCAGCATGCGTATCCACTATCGTCGTAGCGATGGCGACTACGGCGACTGGGGCCTGCATCTGTGGCAGGTCAACGACGCCGGGCAGTACATCGCCGATTATCCCGGCGTGAGTTGGGGCGCGCCGCTGCCGCGCTCGGGCATCGACGCCTATGGCGCCTACTTTGACCTGCCCGCCGCCGCGTTCACGCATCCGGCCGCAGCCGGCTTCGGCTTCATCGTGCATCCGCCGAACCAGGGTGGCGATCCGGGCGTCGACCGGATTTGGAAATTCAGCGACGGCGGCGAGTTCTGGCTGCTCTCGGGCGATGCGACGGTTTATCGCAACGATCCGCTGGGCCCCCACGCCCGATATCGAGACCGTACGCGTGCATTACAAGCGTTTCGATCAACAGTACAGCCATTGGGGCCTGCATCTGTGGCCGAGCAGCGGCATCGACACCTCGCGATTGAGCGGGCTGACCCTGGATCAATGGGGCAATCCGGTCGCTTTGGCCTCGATGCCCGGATACGCGACGGGCAACGGCGAGATCGTGTTCGATCTGCCGGTACTCAATCCGCAAGGAGACGCCAACCGGCGCGCGGTCGAATTCGTTCTGCATGGTATGCCAGGGAATCCGAACGGCGGTGTAGATAATAAAGACGGCTGGAACGACAACGTCCGCATCGCGTATGCGGCTTTGAACATCGTCGATCGGATCGGCCATGTCTGGTTGGTGCAGGGCACGCCGACAGTGTTCCTCGCGCCGCCCGACACCCGCCGAATTTCCACTACCGATGCGCGCGCGGTCTGGCTGAGTCGCGATCTGCTGCAATGGCCGTTGGCGGACGAAGCGGGCCGTTTCAGGCTCTACCACTCGGCAGATGGCCGCATGCTGGTGGCGCGCGGCCAGGCGGTGGCCGGCGCCGACGGTGCGCTGGCGCTGACCGTCCGCAAGGCCGATGAAGTGCCGGCGGACGTCCGCCTGCGTTTCAAGTATCTCGACGCGGGCGTCGTGCTGAAGGTGGACGGCGCCGATACATCGCGTCTAGGTGGTCTGATCCAGCAGCAATTGGTGCTGGTGCAGGAAGACGCGCAGGGTCGCGTACTCGGCGCGACTACGCCGCAACTCGCGGGCTTCCTCGACGATCGCTACGCCGCCGCCGAGCAGGTCGACGACTTCGGCGTCTCCTTCCGTCATCATCGCGCTGGCTTCAAACTCTGGGCGCCAACCGCGCGCCGAGTCACCCTCTGCACTTACGGCGCGCAAGGCGCGGCGCACAGCGCGCACGCGATGCGATTCGATCCGGCCACCGGCGTTTGGGACTTCGCCCTGCCCGATGCACGACACGGGCGCTATTACGCCTATGCGGTCGAGGTTTTCGTACGCGGCGTCGGCGTGGTGCGCAATCGGGTCACGGATCCGTACTCGATCAGTCTCAACACCGACTCCCAGCGCAGCTACATCGGCGATCTGGATTCATCGGCGCTGATGCCGCCCCATTGGCGACATGGACGCTCGCCCGGTCGTGTCGATGCCCAGGAAGACATGACCATCTACGAGCTGCATGTGCGCGATTTTTCCGCGAACGACGCCACGGTCCATCCGCGCCACCGCGGCAAATACCTGGCCTTCGCCGACCAGGGATCAGCCGGCATGCGTCATCTGCGCGGGCTCGCGCGCGCGGGCGTCACCGACGTGCATTTGCTGCCGGTGTTCGATATCGCCAGCATTCCGGAGGCCGGCTGCGTCACGCCGCAGATTCCGCAGGCCGCCGCGGATTCGGAAGAACAGCAGGCCGCTGTCGAGGCGGCGCGGGCGAACGACTGTTTCAACTGGGGCTACGACCCCTGGCACTACACCGCCCCCGAGGGCAGCTACGCCAGCGACCCAGGCGACGGCGCCGCGCGCGTACGCGAATTCCGCGCGATGGTGATGGCCCTGAACCAAGCCGGCCTGCGCGTGGGCATGGATGTGGTCTACAACCACACCAGCGCTTCCGGTCAGAACGCGAAATCGGTGCTCGACCGCATCGTGCCTGGTTATTACCACCGGTTGAACGCCGTCGGCGAGATCGAGCGTTCGACCTGTTGCGAAAACACCGCGACCGAACACCGGATGATGGCCAAGCTGATGATCGATTCGGTGAAAACCTGGGCGACGCAGTACCGCATCGATTCGTTCCGCTTCGACCTGATGGGGCATCAGCCTCGTGCGGTGATGGAGCGCCTGCGCGACGAGGTCTCGGCCGCGGCCGGCCGCCCGATCCAAATCATCGGCGAAGGCTGGAACTTCGGCGAAGTCGCCAACGGAGCACGCTTCGTGCAGGCTTCGCAGCTGTCGCTCAACGGCAGCGGCATCGGCACCTTCAGCGACCGCGCCCGCGATCACGTGCGCGGCGGCTCCGGTTTCGACAGCGGGCTCGGCCTGCTGCGCAACCAGGGCTACATCAACGGCCTGTATTACGACGACAACGGCAGCGGCGGCAACAAGAGCCGCAACGACCTGATGTGGTCGGCCGACGTGATCAAGGTCGGGCTGGCCGGTTCGATCCGCGACTACGTGCTGACCACGCATTGGGACGCGACGCTGCGCCTGGATCAGATCGACTACGGCGGACAGCCGGCCGGTTATGTCAGCGATCCGCAGGAGGTCGTCAATTACGTCGAAAACCACGACAACCAAACCCTGTTCGACAACAACGTCTACAAGCTGCCGGTCGCGACCAGCCGCGAGGATCGCGCGCGTGCGCAGATGCTCGGCGCGGCGATCAACGCCTTCAGCCAGGGCGTGGCCTACTACCACGCCGGCATCGACACGCTGCGCAGCAAATCGCTGGACCGCAACAGCTACGACAGCGGCGACTGGTTCAACCGCCTCGACTGGACCCATCGCGACAACGGTTTCGGCGCTGGACTGCCGTTGCGGGGCGACAATGGCGACAACTGGTGGCTGATGCGCCCCTTGTTGGCGAATACCGAGATCAAGCCGACCGAAGCCGAGATTCGCTGGACCCGCGGCGCCTTCCGCGACCTGTTGCGCATTCGCGCCAGCTCGCGCCTGTTCCGCATGCGCAGCGCCGAGGAGATCCAACAGCGTCTGCGTTTCCACAATACAGGCAGCACCCAGGTGCCTACCGTGCTGGCTGCGCATCTGGAGGGCCGCGACTACCCCGGCGCGCGTTATCGCGAGCTGATCTACTTCGTCAACGTGGACAAGGTGCAGCAGTCGCTGCGCCTGCCGAGCGAAGCCGGCAAGCGCTACCGCCTGCATCCGGTCCATCGCGACAGCGACGCCTTCGACCGCCGTGCGGCCCAGGCGACCTACGTGCGCGACAGTGGCCGATTCACCGTGCCGCCGCGCACTGCGGTGGTGTTCGTGGTCGAATGACCGAGATCCCTGCCGCAGGGCATCAGCCTTGCGGCAGGCGGCGGAACAGGATCAGGCGATGCGGGCTTCACCTCGCCGCATCAATACTCGACCTATCCGTGCAGATCCGCGCGACGACGGTGCATGGCGCATCCGCATGGCATGCGTTTGGGCTGTCCTCGGATGACCGGCCCTGGATGTTCGCTGTTGTTTCGGCGCGCAGGTAGCGCGGCCATGCACTATCTTGCGACGATACTGTTTGCATCGGATTCCGAACCAGGGCGGGAGATGACGGCGGCGAATCGGCTGAGACACGGGCATTTCTTCGGCGATCGCGCGCGGACGCGTCGGATCGGCGGATTGACCCTGGCCGAAATGCGGCCTACCGTCCCCGAACACGAAGTCGAATCTCATACGCACGACGACGCGCATTTCCTGCTGTTGCTTGAAGGCCGTTACCTCAGCAGCGCGCAAGGGATGCCCGCGGTCTGCGCCGAACCGGCGCTGCTGCTGAACCCACCCGGCACCACGCACCGCGACTGCTTCCGCGGCGTGAACGGGCGTTTCTTCACCTTGTCGGTGCCGGACGCGGTCTGGCGCCGGGCGATGGCCGAACGCAGGCTTCCGCAACACGCGCTGCGCATGTCCGGCTTCGGTCTGACCCACGCCATGCGTCTGTGCCGCGAGCTTCGGCATTGGGATAGCGCTTCGCCGCTGGTGATCGAAACCGGGCTCGAACGCCTGTTCGACGACGCGGCGGCGGAGCGCGCACGCGATACGGGCGATGGCCCGGCCTGGCTCGACCGTGCGCGCGAACGCCTACGCGAGGATTGTCTGCACACGCCAAGGTTGGCCGAACTGGCGCGCGAAGCCGGCGTGCATCCGGTGCATTTCGCACGGACGTTCCGCAGGCGCTACCACTGTTCCCCGGGAGACTATCTGCGCCGTTGCCGGCTCGAACGCTCACTCGATCTGCTGCGCATGCGCGAGCGCTCTTTGGCGGACATCGCGGCATCATGCGGCTTCAGCGACCAGGCGCATTTCAGCCATGCCTTTCGCCGCGCCTTCGGCTGCAGCCCTGGACAATATCGCATCGATGCCTGAGCGCCTGCGCACGGCTCCTCGCGCAGCGTGGATCGAGGCCCGTGCTCGGCATGGGGCCGCACAAGGGCGATGCGACGGAGGTTCAGAACATACAAGCCCGACGCCGCTCCGGCTGCTACCGTGATCGCGCCATCTGTTGGAGCCCGTCCATGCCTATCCTGCCGCGCCCGTTGAAGCACCTGCCGCCAAGTCCACGCAAGACCCTTGCGATGCTATGCCTGCCGTGGATCGCGCTCTGGGCCTGCGCTGCGTCGACGCAGACGCCCGCCGGTCGCTTCGACGCTCTGACCCGCTCGGTGGAGGCCGGCGAGTTCCAGCAGGTCACCAGCATCGTCATCGCCCACGACGGCGAAGTGGTCTACGAACGTTATTTCGACGATGGCGGCGCCGAGGCGCGGCGCAATACGCGCTCGGTCACCAAAACCATCGCCGGCATGTTGACCGGACTCGCCATCGCCGACGGAAAGCTCAAAGATGCGCAGGCTCCGGTGATGCGCCACCTGCGCGTGCGCGGCAGAATCGAACATGTCGATGCGCGCAAAGGCAGGATCAGTTTCGAGGATCTGATGACCATGTCGTCGTTGCTCGAATGCAACGACGAGAATCCGTATTCGCGCGGCAACGAAGAACGCATGTATCTGGTCGAGGATTGGGTGAAGTTCTATCTCGACCTGCCGATCCAGGGATTTCCCGCATGGATGCCGACACCCGCGCAATCGCCCCACGGACGCAGCTTCCGCTATTGCACCGCAGGCGTGACCACGCTCGGCGCGGCCATCCAGGGCGCGGTCGGCGAACCGCTGGAAGATTATGCGCAACGCCGCCTGTTCGACCCGTTGGGAATCGAACAACCGCAGTGGCAGCGTTCGCCGCTGGGACTGGCCCAGGCCGGAGGCGGGCTCGGTCTGCGCAGTCGCGATTTGCTCGCGCTCGGTCAACTCTATCTGGATGGGGGCATGCGCCAGGGGCGGCGGATTCTGCCGCAGGCATGGGTCGAAGCCTCGATCCGGCCGCATGCGCGCATCGACGAACATACCGAGTACGGCTATCTGTGGTGGCTGATGCGATTCCCGGTCAAGTCGGGGATGCGGACATCCTTCGCGATGAACGGCGCGGGCGGCAATACGGTGCAGGTGTTCCCCGAACAGAAACTCGTCGTGGTGATCACCACCACAAACTTCGACGTACGACAGCCGCATCAGCTGACCGCGAAGCTGCTGACCGAGAAGATCCTGCCGCTGTTCTGAGAAGGTCGCGGTTCTGCCGCCTGGACGGGCCAACCCGGAGGGAATGTTCCTGCACGCGCGGCATGCGGCGTTGTGCGCCTTGCCTGCCGCGTGCGCAGGGGCATTCGTGCTTCCGAAAAATCATACACAGGCTCGAACAGGCAGTTTTTCAGGCATCTGCTAAGGCTTCGGTTTGCGATACAGATGCACGAAACGGTCGGTCTTGCCGCGTATCGCCGGATCGAACACATTACGGCTGCGGTCATCATCGCTATTGCGCAGCACGGCAATGCTACCGACGAAGTCGAGCCCATGCGCGCGGAAATCGCGTACCGCGAATTCCTCGTCGATCCGATGCAGGGTCTGCGCGTCGGTCTTACCGCTACCAGCGCGCGCGGCATGATCGACGATCAGCAAACGCCCTCCGGGTCTGAGCGCGCTCACGATCTGATCGATGAACTGGCCGGCGTCGATCGCCGCCCAGCCATTATCGGGGTCGGCGTAGTACAGATCGTGGTAGGACATCACGATCAAGGCGCCGTCGAGGGTGCTCTCGCCCAGGCCCAGCGCTTCGTTGGGGGCGATGCTGTAACGCACGTTGGCTAGGCGATTGCCGGCCAGACGCGGCTCCAAATCTTTCTTCGCATAGGCGTCGTAGGCTTTGTTATTGATCAACAGCACTTCGCCTCGGGGGCCGACGATCGTGGAGAGAATCTCGCTGTAGTACCCGCCGCCGCCGAAGATGTCTGCGATGGTGTCGCCGCGGCCGAACTCGGCCAGTTCGAGAGTCTCCATCGGGCGATCGCGCGGATCGCGCTCACGATCGGCGGCGCTGCGCGTCGGCGCGACCAATGCGGCGGAGACCGCGCCGCCCGATGCGCCACCTAAGTGCACGCAACCGGAAAGCAAGACCATGGCCGCCACAAGCGCGATGACGACTGAAGACCAGACAGGATGATGACGGCGCATGGGGGACTCCCGGTCGACGATTCGCTCGACTATGCGCTCATCGCGTCGGCGAATCGCGACCAGGAAGTCATGCTCCGGGATTTCGGCAGATTCGGCAAAGGCCATGCATCGCTTGCGGCGCGCGCCGTATCAGATTGTTGAATAGTGCGTTTCCGACTCGCCCTTCGCGGCCAGCGTGGCTGTCCGTGCTGGCGCCTGCCCGGACTTACTCACGAGCAGGCTGCCTTCAGCAATCCGCTATGCCAGATATCCGCCATCGACGGCGAGGCAAGCGCCGGTGACATAGCCTGAAGCGGGCGCGCACAGGAACAGGACCGCTGGCGCGATCTCGTCCGGCTGCGCGCTGCGCCCCATCGGGATCAACTGCGTCATCACCGCCATGAGTTTGGGATTGGCGGTGATCGCCGAAGCGAATTTAGTGTCGGTCAACCCGGGCAGCACCGCGTTCACGCGTATGCCATGCGCCGCGAGTTCCTTGGCGAAGCCTTCGGTCATGTTGACGATACCGGCCTTGGTCATCGAGTACACGCCCTGCCCGTGGGCAGGCCTGCGCGCGTTGACCGAGGCGATATTGACGATGCTGCCGCCGCCTTTGGTCTTCATCCGTTTTGCGGCTTGCACCGAAGTCCAGAAGTAGCCGCGCAGATTGACCTCGACCGTCTTCTCGTAACTTCCCAGGTCCATCTCAAGCATCGGGCCGAAATAGGGGTTGGCGGCGGCGTTGTTGACCAGCAGGTCGGGAGCGCCGCCTGCAGCGTCCAATTCGGCGAACAACGATTCGATCGCCGCGGGATCGCCGACGTGAAGGGCATGCGCCTCGGCCGAACCGCCGCGTTCGCGGATCGCCGCGGCCACGGCGTCGCAGGCCTCGACCTTGCGCGAAGTGCAGATCACGTGCGCGCCGTGCGCCGCCAGCAGATGCGCAATGGCTTCGCCGATGCCGCGGGAGGCGCCACTGACCAGCGCGGTCTTGCCGGTGAGATCGAAAAGCGGGTCTTGGGTCATGGTATCGGGCGTCGAATGGGCATGGAATCGATGCCGTGATCGCGTCTGTCACGACACGCGCCACGGCGTGGTCCGTCAGCTTGCGACTTGCGGCGCATCGTCCAAAACACTCAGGCTTTGCGAAGCCGGCCCATCGCATCGCTGCGTACGCTTGCTATTCTGGCGAGCCTAACACAACGCCACCGGATGCCAGATGCCGAACTCACCTCGACGAGTCCTGATCACCGGTGCAGGCAGTGGCCTGGGGCTGGCGCTGGCGCAACGTTACGCCGGTCGCGGTGATCGCGTGGCCTGCATTGATCTGCTGTCCGACCGGGCCGAGGCGGCCCGCGCTTCGCTTCCCGGCAGTGGGCATCTCGCCCATACCGCCGACGTCGCCGACGACGCCTCGATGCAGGCGTTGGCGGCGCGGGTCGCGCAGGAATGGGGCGGACTGGATGTGCTGATCAACAATGCCGGCATCGCGTCCGCTAACGCCATGGTCGACACGACGATGGAGGAATGGCGCAAAGTCTTCGAGATCGATCTATTCGGGGTAGTGCGTGGTTGCCGCCTGTTTCTGCCGGGCATGCTGGCCGCGGGCAGCGGGCAGATCATCAATACCGCGAGCTTCGCTGCGCTGGCGGGCGCGCCCGGGATTATGAGTTATGGCGCGGCCAAAGCTGCGGTTTACGCTCTGTCGGATCAGCTGCGTGCCGAGGTGCACGACCGTGGGGTGCGCGTCAGCGTGGTCTGTCCCGCATTTTTCCGCACCAATCTGATGGACACCGCGATCGCCGACGAAAAGACGCGCGCGCGGGTCGTCCGCTGGATGGAAAAATCGCCCGACAGTCTGGGCAGCGTGGCCGACAAAGTCTTCGCCGCAGCCGAGCGCGGCGAATTCCTGATCCTTCCGACCCGGCGCGAACCGGGCTATTGGCGACTGAAACGCTGGTTTCCGCAGTTGTATTTCCGCCAACTTGTGCGGCGTAGCGCGACACGCTGACAAATCGTTCCGACGAATCCGTGCCGGCCGGCTGCCCCACGTCCGCTCATCAAATGTATTTGCATGACAATGGGCCGTTGCCGATGCGCACGCATGCGATACGGTGCGTCTGCATGCCGGTGATCGGTACGCCGAACAATCGCATCCGCTCGACCCAGCCGAACAGGTCGGTATCGTTGCCGAAATGCATTTCGCGTCCGGCGAAAGTCGCATCGCTGGGATCATTGACGGTGTTCGCTTCGGGAATCGGATTGCCGCTCGGATCGACGCTTTTGCCGGATTGATATTCGGCCTGCATCCCGGAATTGACGGTGTAGACGCTTTTCGAGCCGTCTTTCCAGACGATGACCACGTTGATTCTGATCTCGTTGGTTTCCGGGATGATGCCGGCCATCAGAAACGAAACCAGCGTCCCGACAGCGTTGTCGAAGCTGGTGTTGCCGGTGTGGCCGCGCAGACCGCTCGCGAGCAGGTTGCCGATGGTGTTGTTGATGTTCGCGCTGCGCACGATGTCGTAGGCATTGAAGCTGCCGTAACCGTTCAGCGGGTTGTAGCCGTAATACGGCCCCGGTCCTGGGGGAAGATCGGGCGTCAGCGTGACCCAGGCATCGCCGCGCTGCGTGGTGACCAGATGCAGGATATTGAGATACGCCGTCATGGTGGCGGTGGGCACAGCGGTGGATTCGACGTGCATGTCGCCGGTTTCGCGGTCTTTAACACCGCGCCAGCCGGTCAGTTGTGCATTGCGGACGTCGTATACCAGGATCGTGCCCGGCGCATCGGCATAGATATCGGCCATTGCCTGATACTGATCGGGCGTACAGCCGTTGCACAGCAGTTGCGCCTGCGCGGTTCCCGTCGGCGCGAGCAGGCCGCTCGCGATGATGCCAGCCGCGACCATCGCCGCCCGCGCGAACTGCAGTGCGGTCGTCCCGGCGCCGATCCTCCTGACCCCCGTCATCCCAACCCCCGTCGTCCTGACAGCTTCGTCGTCCTGTGGAGCGGCAACTTAGCAGCCGGCTTCCTGGCGGACAACCCGACAAGACTTACAGGTAATACCGTCTTATCGCCTCTCACGCCGTGAAATTTCGACGAAGCGCACACGATGACCCTCCTGGATCCGTCTTCGATCCGGCATGACGAAGCGCCGCACCCGGTCGGGTTTCCGCGCCCAAAACATGAATGCGTGCCGGCCCGTCGGACCGAGCCGGATCAGCCCGGTGATCGTTGAAACCAATTGTAATTTTATGTTGTTTTAATTTTCAATAATCGCTTGAAGCCTTACCGGGCATTGCTCGCCTCCGGCGGCGGATCAAGTAAGCACAGGGTTTCCCCGGCATTGTCCCGGGACGGCCGCCGCAACCTGCCGACGCTGGCTGCGGATGTTGCTGATCGGCAATGCCTATCGGCGCTCCCTGACCGCCATGACCACCCCCAGGCCCGCGAGCAACGACACCGCAGCGGTGCCGCCGTAGCTCAGCAGCGGCATCGGCACGCCGACCACCGGCAGCAGGCCGGAGATCATGCTGCCGTTGACGATCACGTATACCGAAAATGCCAAGCCCAGCGCCCCGGCGAGCAAACGGGAATACGTATCGCGCGCCTCGCTGGCGATCCACAAGCATCGCCCGACCACGAACAAGTACAGGGCCAGAACCAGCGCCACGCCGAGCCACCCGAATTCTTCCGCCAAGACCGCGAAAATGAAATCGGTGGTGTGCTCCGGCAGGTAATCCAGATGCGATTGCGTGCCCTCGCCCCAACCCTGCCCGGTCCAACTGCCCGAACCGATGGCGATCTTCGACTGGATGATGTTCCAGCCGTCGCCGAGCGGATCGTTCTCGGGATTGCGGAAGGTCAGGATGCGGTTCTGCTGGTACGGACGCAGCATCCAGAACCATTCGATCGGCGCGAAGAAGGCCAAGGACAACACGGCGAGCGCCCCTGCGCCCGCGGCGGCCAGCCAGCGCCAACCCAGACCCGCGAGATAGAGCGCGAAGGTGCCGCTAGCGGCGACCAGCATCGCAGTGCCGAAGTCGGGCTGCAGCAGGATCAGCAGCGTGGGGATCGCGACGATCGCGCCTGCGATCAGTACAGTGCCGATCCGCGGCGGCAACCGTTCCTGATGCAGATACCAGGCCATCATCATCGGCAGACTCAGCTTGAGCACCTCCGACGGCTGGAAATAGAACACGCCGAGATTGATCCAGTGGTTGCCGTGCTTGCCCTGACCGATGAACAACACCGCCACCAGCGGCAATAGCGACACCGCGAAAATTAACGGGGTCACGCTGCGCAATTGGGTGGGCGAGACCTGGGACAGCACCCACAATGCCCCAAGTCCGACGAGATAGCGTGCGCCTTGCGCCATGACCAGCCGTGGATTCTCGTTGCCTGCGCTGTAGAGCACGGCCAGACCTACGCCCATCAGCGCG
Source organism: Lysobacteraceae bacterium (assembly GCA_008015095.1). Taxonomy (GTDB): domain Bacteria; phylum Pseudomonadota; class Gammaproteobacteria; order Xanthomonadales; family Xanthomonadaceae; genus Lysobacter_I. The sequence goes on from SSEV01000204.1 coordinate 13,510, forward strand.
AGCAGGGCCAGAAGCAACGGCCAATCCAGGGTGCGCGTGAAGCGCAGGAACAGATCCAGCAACCAGCGCGCAAACGCTTTCATCGCGACGGCTCCGCAGGCGCATCGGCTTCGGCGTTAGGCGTGGAAGGCGCGGGCGCTTTCAAAGCCGCATGCGGGAATGCAGATGCAGGCGAGGATTCGCTTGCAGGCGCCGTCGCCGCGCGATCCGCGGACGCATTCGACGGCGCCGCCGTCACAGCGGCTGCGGAAGACTGGGTCACCACATTCGCGAATAACGCGTTCGGCGCATTCGCGGGCAAAGCCTTCGGATCGGGCTCGGGCATTTTGCCGAGCAACCAGGCATCGAGGATCTTGCGCGCGATCGGCGCCGCGGTGCTGGCGCCATAGCCGCCGCCTTCGACCACGACGGCAAGCGCGATGGTCGGATCTTCGGCGGGCGCATAGCCCACGAACAATGCGCGATGACGTAGATGCATCGGCAGCTTCTTCGGGTCCAGGCTCACATTGCCGCGGCGACTGATCAACTGCGCGGTGCCGGTCTTGCCGGCGATGGTGTACGGC
>SSEV01000247.1 GCA_008015095.1 Lysobacteraceae bacterium
CGCCAAGGGCGTGCTCTATGCGCAGATTGTGGACGTTATGGGCGGATTACAGCCCGACGCCGCCGCTTCGCGGCCAGCGTGACTGTTCGCACCGGCTCCTACCGGCGCAGTCAGGCCGCAAGTCCGGCGCATGCCCTGACTCGCTCGCTGCGCGAACTTCTGTTGAACGCACGCATCAACGCAGAAGCCCACCTTCAGGCGGGCTTCTGCGTTTCACAATCCCTGCGGATACTGAACGATCAGCCGAGCGCTCAGGACACCACGCCCTTACGTGCGCCGATCGCAGCCGGCGTAGCGTTGCGCAGGGCGGCGATGCGCTCTTCCAGCGGAGGATGGCTCATAAACAGCTTGCGCAGTCCACCGCCGACGCCACCGGAAATGCCAAACGCCTGAACCTGCTTGGGCAGGGTGCTCTCGCCATAGGTCTGAGACAGGCGCTCCAGCGCGGCGATCATCTTCTCGCGGCCGGCCAGCGCGGCGCCGCCGGCGTCGGCCCGGAATTCGCGCCAACGCGAGAACCACATCGCGATTACGCTGGCGACGACGCCGAACACAATCTCGAGCACGAACACCGTGATCCAATAACCGATGCCGGTCCCTTCGCGATTGCCGAGATAGCCATCGACCACCCGACCGACCACGCGGGCGAGGATGAGCACGAAGGTGTTGAGCACGCCCTGGATGAGCGCCATGGTCACCATATCGCCATTGGCGACGTGGCTGACTTCATGGCCGAGAACGGCCTCGGCCTCATCGCGATCCATCGCTCGCAACAGACCGGTGGACACCGCCACGAGCGAGTTGTTGCGGCTGGGGCCGGTAGCGAAGGCGTTGATCTCGGGCGCCTCGTAGATCGCGACTTCCGGCATTTTGATGCCCGCGGCCTGCGCTTGGCGGCGGACGGTCTCGACCAGCCAGCGTTCGCCTTCGTTGCGCGGCTGCTCGATCACGTAGGCCCCGGTGGCGCGCTTGGCGACCCATTTCGAGATCATCAGCGAAATGAGCGAACCGCCGAAACCGAATAACGTGGCGAACAACAGCAGGCCGGCATTGCTGCGGGGGTCGATCCCGAACACCCGCATGATGGCGCCGAGCAGGAGCAGGACCGCAAGGTTGGTGGCGAGATACAGAGCGACGCGCTTGAACATGATTCGAATCCGTTGCCTGGGCGGCTTTGCATGGACGTGGCGTGTAAATTGGGGGACTTGCACGACAAATTCAAGCGATCGACGTTTTTTGCCCCGCCAGGACCGATGAGCAGGACCGATGAGCCCCCCGACGACGCCCCCGACAACCGGCCGCGGCCGCTTCGCTCCTTCGCCCACCGGTCCTTTGCACTTCGGGTCGCTGGTCGCGGCCCTGGGCAGTTGGCTGGTGGCGCGCCATGCGGGCGGCGAATGGCTGGTCCGGATCGAAGACCTGGACCCGCCCCGGGAGGCTCCCGGGGCCGCTGACGCCCAGTTGCGCACGCTCGCCGGTTTCGGCCTGGTCTCGGATCATCCTCCGGTCCGTCAGAGCGAACGACATCCGCGCTATCACGATGCGCTGGACCGTTTGCTCGTCTCGGGCCAGGCCTTCCGCTGCCATTGCAGCCGCGGCGATCTGGTGGGCGTCGACGGTATCCACCGCGTCTGTGTGGATTCAGCGCGTCCACAAGCTGCGATCAGACTGCGGGTGGCCGATGGCGAGACAGTTGGGTTCGAGGACTGCGTGCGCGGACGCTTCGAGCAGAATGTGGCGCGAGCAGTGGGCGACTTCGTCCTGCGCCGGGCCGATGGTCTGTGGGCTTATCAGTTGGCCGTGGTGGTCGACGACGCCGAACAAGGAATCGAGCACGTGGTCCGCGGCGCAGACCTGCTGGATTCGACGCCACGCCAAATTCTGCTTCAACGCGCGCTCGGACTGCCGACGCCTCGCTATACCCACCTGCCGCTGATCCTCGATGCGCAGGGACGCAAGCTGTCCAAATCGCTCGCGGCCCTGGCCGTGGACGGCGATGACCCACTGCCCGCGCTACGCCTCGCATGGCGTGCGCTCGGGCAGGACAGGCGAGCGCTGGACTGGTCCGGCCCGATTGAGCAGATCCTCCGACGCGCCGTGCGTAGATTCGATCCGGGGCGAATTCCGAAGCAGGATGTCTCTTTCGCCGCACTGCACAATCATCCTGCCGCCAACCGCGCATAGAATCGCTCCGATCCCACATCGGATGGAGCAAAGAAATGACAGCACGCGTCGCACTCGTCACCGGCGGCACCGGCGGCATCGGCACCGCCATTTGCAAGCGCCTGGCCGATATGGGGCATCGGGTGGCCACCAACTATCGCAACGAAGAAAAAGCGAAAGCCTGGCAGGCGCAGCTGAAGGCTGAGGGCTACGACATCGCGCTGGCGAAGGGCGATGTGACCTCTGCCGAGGAAGCGGAGGCGATGGTGCGTGATGTCGAACGCCAACTCGGCCCGATCGATATCCTGGTCAACAACGCCGGCATCACCCGCGACGGCACTTTCCACAAGATGAGCGCGGCGCAGTGGCAGGACGTGATCAACACCAATCTCAATTCGGTGTTCAACGTCACCCGCCCGGTGATCGAAGGCATGCGCGAGCGCCGTTGGGGCAGGATCATCCAGATCAGCTCGATCAATGGCCTCAAGGGCCAGTACGGGCAAGCCAACTACGCGGCGGCCAAGGCCGGCATGCATGGCTTCACGATCTCCCTGGCCCGCGAAAACGCGAAGCTCGGCATCACCGTCAACACCATTTCCCCTGGATACATCGCCACCGACATGGTCATGGCGGTGCCGGAAGAGGTCAGGGCGAAGATCGTCGCCGACATCCCGACGGGGCGCTTGGGCACTCCGGAGGAAATCGCCTACGGCGTGGCCTTCCTCTCCGGGGACGAGGCCGGCTGGATCACCGGGTCCAATCTCGACATCAACGGCGGCCACCACATGGGCTGGTGAGGTCGCAGCGACGCTAAGGAAGGTCTGAACACCCCCTCCTGGCGTGCTTCAGACGTCGCAGACGCAGGCCTGCCTGCGTCTGCTTCCGCAGGGGCGAGCCCTTGCGCGCCCGATCCGCGAGCGCATGCTTCATGGTGCGCGGAACCTCACCGTTGTTCAGGGTTTGCCTAAGGTCCGGCTGTCGGCGAAGCATGCTGACACCACAGGGCCTTCATGGCCGGCGAGCATCACCACGAACAGGCCAGCCCGCCAGATATGTGATTTACATCACTTTTTCATGCTTGGCCTGTTCTGTTCCACCCAACGGTCACTCGCCGACGAAGGCTTCAGTTGCAAGCCGTCGTCGGCTGCGCCATGCTCGCGGACTGTATTTCTTAGAGTAAAGGCTCCATGGCCGTCACGCGGATCATCAAGAAGTATCCGAACCGCCGCCTCTACGACACCAAGATCTCGAGCTACATCACGATCGAGGATGTGCGCCAGCTGATCGTCGACGGCGAAGAGTTCGAAGTGCGCGACGCCAAAACCGGAGAGGATCTCACCCGGCAGGTGCTGCTCCAGATCATCGCCGAGCACGAACAAGATGGCGAGCCGATGCTGTCGACCCAGCTGTTGAGCCAGATCATCCGGTTCTACGGCGACTCGCTGCAGGGCTTCATGGGTAGCTATCTTGAACGTTCGATGCAGATCTTCCTCGAACAGCAACAGCAGTTCCGCCAGCAGATGGGCGGGCTGCTCGGACAAACGCCGTGGGCCATGATGAATCAGCTCACTGAGCGCAATCTGGATCTGTGGCGCGAATTCCAGCACAACCTCATCGGAGCGATGGGACGCAGCGCCACGGCCAAGCCGAAGGACAAGGGCACAAGCGGCAAAACGCGCGAAGACTGAATTCCAACCGACGGCACGGGTGTGGGCGCGCCCACGCACGATCGCGGCCGGATGGCCGCGGACGGCGCTCCGCCTGCCCCGTGGCCTGTCATTCTGATCGGGGAACCCCATGAGCAAACGTGTGGCCGTCGTGACCGGCGGCATCGGTGGTTTGGGCACTGAAATCTGCAAAACTCTGGCCCGCTCGGGCCGCCGCGTGGTCGCCGCCGATCTGGCCGCGCGCGCCGAACGCGTGGCCGATTTCGAGCGCGAGACCACGGGCTTGGACATCCGTTTCGAAGCACTGGATGTGGGCGACTTCGATGCCTGCGCGGCCCTGGTGCGTAAGCTCGAAGACGAATTCGGCAGCCTCGACGTACTGGTCAACGCCGCCGGCATCACCCGCGACGTGACCCTGCGCAAGATGGAGAAAGTGCAGTGGGACGCGGTGCTGAATATCAATCTCGACGGCGTGTTCAACATCTGCCGGCACGCGGTCGAGGGCATGATGAGCCGCGGTTTCGGCCGCATCGTCAACATCAGTTCGGTCAACGGCCAGACCGGCCAGTTCGGCCAGGCCAACTATTCCGCGGCCAAGGCCGGCATGCACGGCTTCACCATGGCGCTTGCGCGCGAAGTGGCGCGCAAGGGCGTGACCGTGAACTCGGTGTCGCCCGGCTACTGCGAAACCGCGATGGTGATGGCGATGCCCGAAGATATCCGCAACGGCATCGTCGAAAAAGTACCGGTGGGGCGCCTGGGCAAGCCGTCCGAGATCGCGCGCACGGTCGAATTCCTCACCGCCGATGACGCCGGCTTCATCACCGGCGCGAACATTCCGGTGAATGGCGGGCTGTTCATCAGTTTCTGATGCGCCTTACGATGCGCCGGCCGTAAACCGGCCGCAAAACCAACCGCGACGCCCGGAACAAAATCGCTAACGTTTCGTCGCGCGATACAGGACGAAACGCTCGCCGTCTTTTTTGTGGTAGTAGATGCTGCGCTCGTCGACGGAGAACGTCGTCGCTTCGACGAAACCTTCGAGCTCGACGAGTCGATGCGCCGGGCCGAACGGCCTCGTCGGGTCGTTGCGTTGCGCCACGAAGATCGCCGGCTTCGCGCCGAGCCCTCTGCGCATGCGCGTGAACAGCAAGGTCAGCCCATCCGCCGAAATGCTCGGCGCGTATTCCAGCACATCGGTGTTGACGTTACGCAGGATCGTCGCGCTATCCGCAGCGGGTACGAATTCGTCGCCGCGCCGATCCGCAATCACGATATCGGCGGCTTTCGGGCCGAGCACCCAGAGCAAATCGAAGCGCCCGTCCACGACGTACATCCGCTCGCCGTCGGGGCTGATGTCGTGATCGAAATTGATGGACAACGCTTTCTTCCGGGAGATGCCCGGCACGGCTTCGACATTGGATAACGCACCATCGCGGAACTTACCGCGAAAAATCGAATCGCGGGTCTTTTCGTGCTCGCGCAACGACACGAAATAAAAATTTCCCTGGCGATCCATCGTCGCGACGGCATCGAGCGCGGGGGTGTTCGCGCCTCGCACTTCGCCTTGATAGCGGAACCGCAGATCGTCGATCCGTTCCGCATAGTGCAGATTCGTATCGACCGATGGGTGATTCGAATTGTTGAAAAAGAGATAGCGCCCGTCGCGCGCGAGGAACGGCTCCATCGCATCGCCCGCATAGCCTTCGATCGTGACCAGCTGCGGATCGCCGTACAGCGAAGACGCCTGCGCATCGGCGAAAACGTCGGACGCTGCGTCCGCCGCGCAACCGCCGCAACACAGCGATGCCGCGACGAAAAAAGTTCGGGCGAAAATCGCGAACATACCCAAAACTCGGGGCTATCGCCGTTCGTGCTGCGCGTTTATCGGCAATATTTCTGCCGATACTCCATCGCCTTGGGCATCAGCGCCTGCAGATCGCGGATACGGGTTTCGGGATTCGGGTGGGTGGATGAGAACTCCGGCGGCGCGCGGCCGCCGCTGGCCTGCCCCATGCGCTCCCACAACGGCACCGATTCCTGTGGGTCGAAACAGGCGGCAGCGGCCAACATCAGCCCCACCGCATCGGCCTGGGTTTCGTGCTTGCGCGCATACGGCAGCAGGAAGCCGTAACCCATCGCCGCCATCACCATCTGTTGCTGTTGCGGGTCCATGCCGCTCATCGCACCGGCCATCTGACCGATCTGGCCGAGCTTCTGCTGCGACATGCGCTGCGCGCCGTGACGCAATAAGGCATGCGCGATCTCATGCCCCATCACCACCGCCATCGCATCGGCGTTTTGCGCCACCGGCACCAGCCCGGTGTACACCGCCATCTTGCCGCCGGGCAGGCAGAACGCATTGGCCTGGTCGGACTGGATGACATTGACGTCCCATTCGAAATCACGGGAGATGCCGCTCGGCTGCTGGCCGTGTTCGGCAGCGAGCGCGGCCTCGACCTCCGGCACCTTGGCGATCAGGCGCTGGGCGATCTGACGAATCTGTTGCGCGATCGGCGAATTCGGATCGACCGGGCGTTCTTTCGACAGGATCTCCTCGTACGCCTGCAGGCCCATCGCTTTCTCTTCTTCGACGGAGATGCTCTTGTCGATCAGGATGTTCTCGCCGGTGACCGGATCGACTTGACGATTCGACATCCAGTAATACCCCGCATAACCGGCGAACAGGATCAGGATGATGAAGCGCGGATTGATGCCGCGTCGACGCGGCGCGCCATAGCCCTGACCACTGCGATTACCGAAAGGATCCTGTCGCATCGTTGTGCCCCCGCTCAGTCTGCCTACAAGGCGCCTGTCTATAAATCGCGGACCACGCGAAAACCGGTCCGCACATTGGTGGTGTCCGCTTCGGCGTGAATCCGCCACGCCGAGCGCGTTTGCGCGGGCGAACTCGCCCATGCGCCGCCACGCACGACCCGCGTCCTGCAGCCGGGATTGACCCAGGCCTCGCCGTGAACCGGCGCGCGGCGGTAGCCATCATGCCAGCAATCGGCCACCCATTCGCTCACGTTGCCTTCCATATCGTGAATCCCGAACGCATTCGCACGGAAACTCGCCACCGGCGCCGGCCCCCAGAAGCCATCGCGGTAACCGATGAACGCGTTGCCCCAGGAGCGACCAGCGGGCGAACGGTCGCCGCCACCGGTCAGATTGCCGCTGTTCGCGGGCGGATTGCCGTCGCCCCAGGCGAAACGCCCGGTTCCGCCCGCACGCAGGACGTACTCGAATTCCGCCTCGCTGGGCAGTCGATAGCGTTGGCCGCTACTGTCCGACAGCCAAAGCGCATAGGCTTCGGCATCCTTGGCGCTGACATGCAGCACCGGCATATTGTCCGCCGCAAGACGGCCAAGATAGTCATGCCGCCAATCCACGCCGCTGCGCCGTACGAAGTTGCCGCCACGTTCGTCGTAAACCAACGAATGTCCGCGCCGCACCGCGCGCGGACGATGCCCGCTGGCGAGCACGAACCGCCGAAACTCGGCCACAGTGACTTCGGTGCGGGCGATGGCGAATCCCCGATCGAAACGCACATAGCGTTGTGGCCGTTCCGCGCCGGAAGCGTCCGCTTCGTTCATGCGTGCGCCCATCTGGAACCCCCCATGCGGCGCTACGATCATTTCGGGGCCGCGCCCACCGCCGGCCAATGCGTCGGTGAAGCGTTGCACCGGGCGGATCAGGCCGTAATGCGCGGCCAGATCGATCCGTTGACGCAATTCGGCGGCCGCCGGATCGCCGGGGGCGGCGATGCGCAGGATTTCCGCTAATCGCTCGCGGGCATGTTTCAGATGATTCGGTCGATTCGGTTCGGCGAGCAGGGTCAGACCTTCGTCGTGCAGGCGCGCGATGCGGCTGCGGCGAATCGCTTCCACCCGTTCGCGACCGATCTCGGCGGTCTTCAACGCCGGCCGCACCGCCGCGGCGCGTTGCAACCATTCTTCAGCGCGCGCGAAATCACCGGTTTCGGCAACTTCCTCCGCACGACGGATCAGCGCGCTCTCGACCGCCGCCAACCCCTGCATCGCCCGGGCCTGGTCCGGCTGGATCGCAAGCGCCTGCCTGAACAACGGCATCGCACCCGCCCCGCCGGTTTCGCCGAGCCGACCGGCCGCCAATTCACGCTCTGCGGCTTCGTTCAATTCCCACACGCGATCCGCGCGATCAATTTCGCCGAGAAACGCCAACACGTCCGCATTGAAGCGGCCGGCGCCGACGTGGCGCATCACCGCGGCGATCTCGTGCGCACGACGCAAGGCGTCGGCATCGTCGCCGGAACCGGCCAAGGCTTCGGCGCCGACGCGGCGCAGACGCTCAAAGGCGCGTGCGAGCCCGGCTTCTGCCGCCGCGTCGCCTGGATCGCGCGCCAACAGCGCCAGATAGATCGGAATCGCAGCCTCGGCGTCTTCATACAGCCGACCTTTCGCCAAAGCCGCGGCCGCGCGGCGGCGAGCGGCCGTCGGACCACCCGGTCCGATCTCCACCTGCGGGCTGCGCCAGGTCAACGTGTCGGCGATGGCGTCATCGCCACTCACCGTCACCTGGCCGCGCGCGCGCGTCGCATGCGGCTGCGCATCGGTCCGTTTCGGCGCGACCTCGCGTTCGCAGCCGCCGAGCACGACCAGCGCGATCACCCCACACGCCGCCAATGCCCACCGCTTCACGCGCAATCCAGACCTCCCGATATCCGTACGCCTGCATCCACGCGGCCACCATATCGCCGAGGATTCGGCCTTGACAACTTGCGGCCGGGCGCTGCGTCCGGGGTAGCATAGCCCGCCCTTCCCATCTCGACCGATGATGCCGTGACCCGCCTGATTACCGACCCCGCTGCGCTGCAGGCGCTGAGCGCCTCGCCACCCGCAGCCATCGGTCTGGACACAGAGTTCGTGCGCGAGCGCACCTATTGGCCGCAACTGGCGCTGGTGCAGATCGCGATCGGCGACGTCCACGATGTCGGCGTCGATGCGGAGCCGAGCATCCTGCTGATCGACCCCTTGGCCCCTGGCATGTGCGAGGCCCTGGCCGCCGTGCTGGCCGACACCCGCATCCTCAAGATCATGCACAGCGCCAGCGAAGACCTGGTCGCGCTCGGTCATGCGTGCAAGGCCCTGCCGCGCCCGCTGTTCGACACCCAGATCGCTGCGGCGCTCTGCGGCATCGGCGCCGGGCTGGGGTATCAACGTCTGCTGCAGGACATGCTCGGCATCATCGTCGACAAGGGCGAAACCCGTTCGGACTGGCTGCGGCGTCCGCTCTCGGACGCGCAACTGCGCTACGCCGCGGACGACGTGCGTCATCTCGCCGCTGCGCATGACGCGCTGGCCGCGCGACTGCGCGCGCTCGACCGCAGCCATTGGCTGGACGAGGATTGCGCGCGCATGCTCGACAACGCCGCGCGTGAAGAGGGCGATCCATGGCCGCATCTCGGTCAGCGCGCGACCCAATTCCTGGATCGCGACGGACAGATCCGCCTGTTGCGTCTGCTGCGCTGGCGCGAAGGCTATGCCCGCGATCGTGACCGCCCCCGCAGTTGGATCCTCGACAACGAACTGGCGCATCTGTTGGCGCGGACGCCGCCCCGGGATGAAAGCGCGCTTCAGGCCTTGCTCGAAGCGCATCCAAAGGCTCCGCGGAAGCTGGATGGACAGATCTGGCAGGCCCTGCGCACGCCACTGCCTGACGAGGATCAGGCTCCGTCCCCTCGTGGCGACGACCGTGATCGCCAAGCTTATAAACGACTGCAACAAGCCGTCGCTGCGCGCAGCGCGGAACTCGGGCTGCCCGACGGCGTGTTGGCCTCACGCCGCTGGATCGAAGCCCTGATGGACGGGAGCGACTGGCCTGGCGCGCTTTCCGGATGGCGCCGCGGCCAATTGGAATCCGCCCTTGCCCCCCTGCTCGATCTGCCGACTGGCGATGTCTGAGTCTCCAAGGCTATACTTCGCACCCGCCATTGCGGCCTTGTCCGGCGCTTGGCAAGCCGGAACCAGACCGGCCCGCAACACAGACAACACGAGATCACGGGGCGGTAGCTCAGCTGGGAGAGCGTCGCGTTCGCAATGCGAAGGTCGGGAGTTCGATCCTCCTCCGCTCCACCATTCAGATATCCCGTCAGATATCCCGCGTCACTCATGCAAACCCGAAGACCCCGCTCTAAGCGGGGTTTTTCTTGCCTCGAACATGAAAGGCTTCGTCGTTACCGCAGACACACGCTCACACGCTCGTCTACCTGCGGATCAATGATGGGCACGGTGAAAACGCCGCGACAACTTGACCTCGAAGTCGTTCACGAGGCTGAAGATCGCAGGCATAAACAACAGACTGAGCGCGGTCGACGAGATCAGACCACCGATCAGCGCGATCGCCATCGGCGCGCGGAAATCCGCGTCCAAACCGATCTTGAGCGCGGCTGGCAGCATGCCTGCGGCCATCGCCACCGACGTCATCACGATCGGCCGGGCGCGCACCCTGCAGGCGGTGATCAGCGCTTCGTTCTTCGGCGTTCCGGCACGCATGCGTTCGAGCATGTGGTCGACCAACAGAATCGAGTTCTTGTCGGCGATGCCCATCAGCATCATCACGCCGATGAGCGCGGGCAGCCCCAGTTCGGTGCGGGTTACGAACATCAGCATGAACGCGCCGCCGATCGACAGCGGCAACGCGCCCATCCGCGCCAGCGGCAGCAACCAGTCGTGGTAGAGCAGCACCTGGATCGAATAGACCAGCAACAAACCGATCGCCATCGCCTGCAGGAACCCCGTCATCACCTCCGCGATCAACTCCGCTTCGCCGGTCCTCCGCTCCGAAACCGAAGGCGGCAGATTGCGCATCGTCGGCAGAGCGGCGATCCGTTCCAGCGCGGTGCCCAATGGAATGTTGTCGAGATTGGCGTCGATCTGGAGCTGGCGCTGCCGATCGTAACGCTCGATGAGCGCAGGCCCTTGACCGAACGACAGCTTCGCCACCGAGGACAACGGCACGCTTTCGCCACTGGCGGTCTGCAGCTTGAGATTGTTCAGCGCGGTCAAACGGTCTCCGAAATCGTTAGGAAGGCGCACGCGAATGGGAATCTCGCGGTCCTTGTCACTGAACTTCGGCAGTTGGCTGGGATCGTCGCCGATGGTGGAGACGTTGATCGCATGGCCGACCTGAGCGGCCGTGACGCCCAGACGCGCGGCATGTATCGGATCCATTTCGACCACGATTTCGCGCTGTCGCTGACGGTTTGAACTGGTCACGCTGACGAGTCCGGGAACTTCGCGCATCTCACGCTCAAGAGCTTCGGCGGTGCGGGTGAGGGTCTCCACATCCTCGCCCACCAGCACGATCGAGACGTCCTTGCCGCCGGTGTTGTTGTCGAAGCTGATGCGCATGTCCGGAAGCGCGTTCAACTGCGGTTGCAGCTCTGCCGCGAATTCGCGCTCATCGAGTTCGCGCTGATCGGGCGGCACCAGCGCGACCAGGATCTTGGCCTGATTCGCCCCGCCCGACAACTCGCCGGAGGTCGTCAGCACCGCATCGACTTCCGGCCGCTGACTCAGGATTCGAGCCACGCGCTGGGCCGCGGCGTCGGTCTGCTCAACCGTGCTGCCACGCGGCATCTCAAGGCTGATGCTGGCCTGCGATAGATCCTGATACGGCATGAATCCGGCCGGCAACAGCGGCACCAGCGCCACAGAACCGGCGACGATAAGCAACGAGATCGCCAGGGTGCGCGCGCGATGGCGCAAGGTCCAATCCACAATGCGCAGATAGCGCGTCATGATCGGTCCGTCATGCTTATCGTGATCGACAGGCGTCGCTTTGAGCAGGCGCGAGGCGAGCATCGGCGTGAACAGACGCGCGACCAGAAGCGAGAAGAACGCGGCGATGGCGATCGTCAGGCCGAACTGGATGAAGTAACGGCCAATGATCCCATCCATGAAACTGACCGGAACGAACACCGCGCAGATGACCAGTGTGGTGGCGATCACCGACAGGCCGATCTCCTCCGAGGCTTCGATCGCGGCCTCCATCGGCGTTCGCCCCTCGCGCATATGCCGATGGATATTCTCGATCTCGACGATCGCATCGTCGACCAGCACGCCGGTCACCAGCGAGATCGCCACCGTGCTGACGAAATTGAGGGTGAATCCCAACCACTGCATGCACAGGAACGTCGGGATGATCGACAGTGGAATCGCCAGAGCGGCGATGATCGTCGCCCGGCGATCGCGCAAGAACAGGAAGATCACCAGCACGGTCAACACCGCGCCCTCGATGAACGTGATGACCGTCGAGCGGTAGCCGCGCTCGGTCAGGGGCACGACGCTGAGGACGCGTTCGAAGCGGAGTCCGGAATGCTTCGCCGCGACCTCTTCCAGACGCGCGTCGATCGCGTTGGAGACGCTGATCTCGCTGGATTCATCGGTTTTGAATACCGAGAAAGTGACGGCGGGCGATCCGTCGAGGCGGGTGATCGTGGTGGCTTCCGGCGCGCCACGATGGATCTTGCCCAGATCGCTCAAACGCGCTTCGCCGCCGGTCGGCAGCCGGATGCGCAATGCCTCCAATTCGGCAAGGGTCGTCGCTTTACCCTTGGTCCGCATGGCGTATTCCACGTTTCTCAGCACGAGACGTCCGCCCGGAATCTCGACCTGGGTGGCGGCCAACTGGCTGGCGACATCGGCGGAAGTCACGCCAAGAGACGACAATCGCGCCGGGTCGAGGATGATCGAGACTTCGTCATCGGCGCCGCCATTGCGTATGACCCGCGAGACCCCGCGTATCGATAGCAACTCGCGGGTCAAAGTGTCGTCGAGGAACCAGCTGAGCGCCTCGGGCGTGCGACCTTCCCATTCCAGACTGTACGTGCTCATCGCCGCATTACTGTCCACCGCGTAGCCGACGATCGGCTCGCGTACGGTCGCCGGCAAGTCCTGACGGATCCGCGCCATCTCGTTGCGGGCGTCGTTGACCGCGCGATCCAGCGGCGTCTCCAGGGTGAATTCGATCGTGGTGAGCGACACGCCCTCGGTGATGGTCGAGGTGATGCGGTTGACGCCCGGAAGCGTGGCGAGCGCCGCCTCCGCGCGCCTAGTGACCTGTGTCTCGAGCTGACTGGGCGTCGCGCCCGGCTGCTCCAGGCGCACGTTGACCACCGGCAGCACCACGTTCGGCACATTCGAGATCGGCAAATTGTTGAATGCGAACAGGCCTGCGACCGTGAGCAGCAAGAACAGCAGTATCGGCGGGGTCGGATTACGGATCGCCCAGGTAGAGAATGAGAACTTCATGCATCACTCCGAGCGGTCAACCAACGTAGCGCGTCCGCGCGCGATCCGCTCACGAGGCACCCCCTGCGACTTTGACGGTATCGCCCGGCTGCAACAGCGCACCGGCCCTGGCGACGATCAGAAGCCCCTGCAGGGATTCCCGTACCAGGATTTGCTCCGCGGTCTGGCGCAACACGGTCACCGGCAGCCGCGAAACCCGCCCGGCCGCATCGATTTGCCACAGATATGCCCCTTGCGAATCCTGTTGCAGCGACAGCGCCGGCACCACCCAACCGCCGATCTCACCGACCTGGATGCGCGCTTCGGCGAAGGTGCCCACCAAACGCGCTTTGGTCTCCGGCAGCGTAATCCGCACCTCTGCAGTCCGATTACGGCCGTCGACTCGCGGTGCGACGAGACGCAGATCACCGGATATCGACGCACTTGCGCCGGCGACCACCACCTGCGCCTTCATGCCTGTCCGCAACCGGTGCGCGGCGCTTTCGGGAACATCCGCCTGCATCTCGATCACATCGCCCTGCACCAGTCTGAACAACGGTACGCCGCTATCCGCGACGGCGCCGATGACGGCGTCGCGCCGGTAGACCAGCCCATTCGACGGCGCGACCACGCGGGTGCGTTCGGCGTGCAACTCGGACTCTTGCAGAGCCGAGCGCGCGCTTTCGGCTGCGGCCTGTTTCTGCCTGAGGAACTCGCGGCTGACCAGTTGGTCCGCCTGCAGCGTGCGCGCACGCGCATATTCCTCGTTCGCGCGCTGGTACTCGGTACGCAGGCTGCGCAAATCGATGCGCAGGTCTTCGGCATCCAACACCGCCAGCAACTGGCCGGCACGGACGTAGTCGCCGACATCGGCATGCACTGAGAGCACGCGTCGCCCGTCGACCTGCGGCATCACGAGGACGTCCTCGCGCGGAACAAGGGTGCCTGTGGCGTCGATTTCGTCGGTGATGTTCTGTCGCGCGGGCCGGACCGCAGTGACCGTCAACCGATGCTCGGCGGGTGCGGCGACCTGCCGGTCGCCTCCTACCGCCATCCCCCGACCGATAAGAACACCCAGCACTAGGATCACTGAGACTGACAAGACATAGATGATGAACTTCTTCATTGTGATACCAAGCTGCTACAGACGGGGGAGGCTACGCGCACGCATCGTGCGCAAACGACTCGGGGGATCGGCGGATGACCGGTATCCACATTCAGTGTGCGGATTCGGCCATATCGCCATAAGCATCGAGAATTTCGGAAAACCGCTCGTCGAAACGGCGGACTACGTCCTGCGGCGAGTTGTATTCGCCGCCGTAACGTCGGTAAAGGTATTTCAGCACTTCAAATTCGGTGTCGTCTTCGGCACCGCCCATGAGATAGTCGATGAACTCCACGCCGCCTTGCTCGTGCACGAAGTTCCAAGTGACCGAGATCGAATCTTCGATCGAGATCACATCGTGCAGCCAGCCGTGCGGAACGTATAGCACCTGCCCGGGCCGCAGGACGCCATGGATATCCGGTTCGACATCGACACGGTCGAGCGCGGCCGTGCGCACGTCCATGAACCCGCCGAACGACGTGCCGTCCTGGGCGCGCACGGTCAATTCGGCAGCGCGCGAGGGATGATACATCGCGACTTCTTTGGAGCCGTAGAACTGGCTGACGACCGCATCGCTGTAGAACGGATCCCGATGCAGACGGGTCCGGGCCCCACGCGCGGAGATCAGCACGCCACGATACGGGAAAGGGTCGCGCACCGGATCGGCCGTCGGCGCATCCGGAACCAGGAACCCGCCCTGCGGCAGGAACGGCGGCGCCGTCCAATGCGTTGATAAACGCGAGAAGGCTTCGTCGCCCCAAGCGTGATCGACGTCTTTCAGCCGGTTGTACCAGCGCACGTAAGGCACACCGCGGCGCAGCTCGCCGCCGACGCCGAAATGCCGGTCGATATATTCGCCCAGCGTCGTGACTTCCTGCAGGTCGAACAGGGTGTCGTAGATCAGCGCCGGCAATTCGCCCATGTCGCGCCTGAAATTCTCAGGTGTCCAGTACGCAGGATCGAACCCCAGGCCGCCGACGACCACGGGACGGTTGGGGCGTACGTATTGGGCGAGAAAGTCCTCGCTGGAGAGGGTTTCGTGCACATCGATCATCTGCATGGCGGTGGTCCGGTTCAAGCGGTGGCGGAAACGGCTTCGGAGATCCCGGCCGCTTCGGTCGTGGTGGCGAACAATTCATGGCAACAGGCGGCGATGATCTCGATACCCTCGCCAAGCACCGACGGCTCGATGGTCAATGCCGGCATGAGTTTCAACACCTGCCCGCGCGGGCCGCAGCTCTCAACGACCAGACCGCGCAGGAAGCAGGCGTCGATCAGGGCCGATGTGTCGTCGCCGGAACGGAATTCCAGCCCCTGCATCAAGCCCAGCCCGCGCAGACCGACGATATGTCTGGGGAATGCGTTTGCGATGGCGGTCAGCGCGTTGCGGATCTGCTGTTCCTTCTCGGCAAGTCCGCGGATGAAGGCTTCGTCAGTCCAGTAACGGCGCAAGACTTCGGCGGCCGCGACGAAGGCGAGATTATTGCCGCGGAATGTGCCGTTGTCTTCGCCCGGTCGCCATTGATCGTGCGCCGGATCGATCAGCAGCACGGCCATCGGCAGGCCAAGGCCGCCGATCGACTTCGACAGGCAGACCAGATCGGGAACGATGCCGGCGCGCTCGAAACCGAAGAAGCGCCCGGTGCGACCGCAGCCGGCCTGAACCTCGTCCAGGATGAGCAGAATGCCGTATTCGCGCGTCAGCTCGCGCAACCTGCGCAGCCATTCCGGCGAGGCCACGTTGAGACCGCCCTCGCCTTGCACCGACTCCACGACCACCGCCGCCGGCAAATCGATACCCGAACTGCCGTCCTCAAGGAAACGCCGCAACAACGTCACGCTGTCGAAACCGTCGATGTAGCCGTCGTAAGGCATCCGCGTGACCGGCCCATAGGCCATGGCCTGACGGTGGTGACGGCTGCCGGTCATGCTCAACGAGACGCCGCTCATGCCGTGATAGCCGTTGGTGAAAGCCACCACGTTCTGCCGACCCGTGACCTTGCGCGCCAACTTCACCGCCGACTCCAGCACGCTGGTGCCGGTCGGGCTGGTGAACTGGATCCGATAACGGTATCCCCGCGGCGCGAGGATGATGGACTGGAAAGCATCGATGAACGCGCGCTTGGACGCCGAATGCAGATCCAGGCTCATCATGATGTTGTCGCCAGCCATGTATTCCATGACTGCCTGCTTGGCGTATTCGTTGTTGTGGCCGTAGTTCAACGCGCCGGCGCCGCAGAGAAAGTCCACGTAGCCGCGGCCGTTCTCGTCGTAGAGGCGACTGCCCTTCGCGCGCGCGAAGACCGCCGGGAAATCACGGCAGTAAGACCTTGCCGAAGATTCGTATTGCTCGAAAGTCGAAAGATCTGCATTCATTGTGGCATCCATCCCAAGGATTCGTTCGTGACAGGCCCTGTGGCCGGGAAAGTTGGAGGACAAGACTTACCAGCGGAATTTCCAGCGTGCGAAGGCCAGCGAAAGCACCGTCCACAGCGCCAATCCGCTCAATTGCGGTATCAGAGTCTCGATCTCGGCCATCCGTACGCCGTCGAACAGCAGGGACTGGATCGCGGTATTCATCTGGGTCAGCGGCGTCATCGCCGAC
>SSEV01000077.1 GCA_008015095.1 Lysobacteraceae bacterium
GAAACGATTCGATCGAGAAGAACACGCCGCCCAGCACGATCAGCGGAATCTGGACAAAGTTCACGATGCCGTAGAACGCATTGACGGACGGGCTCAGCGCGGAGATCGCCAGGCCGATACCGTGGAAAGACAACGCGCCGAGCGTCACCACCAGCAGCAGCAGCGCGTAATCGACGTCCCACGGAACGTCGAAGACGAAAACGCCGATCGCAAACATCGCCACGGCGACGCTGTACGCCACCAGCATGCGCGACGCGAACAAGCCGGCCAGAAACGGCACCGGCGAGACGTCGATGGTCTTGATGTTCTTGTAGAGCCCATGGTGCTCCTCTTCGATCAAGACGCCGCCGAAGCCGTTGAGGCCGATCAACAGCAAGGTCATGCCGATGATGCCGGGCAGCAAGGTCACGATGTAGGACGTGATCTTCTTGCTGCTCAACTGCTCGCTGCGCAGTCCGGATGCCGGCCTGCCGTCGAGCAGCGCATCGATCTCTCCGCGCAGAGCCGCGTTTTCCACTTGGTTCTCGACGAGCGAATTGGAAAACAGGCGGTATTCGAGCCCGCCGTCTGACGAACGCCCGATCTGCAGGAAATGCTTGGCGTCGTTGTTGGCTATTCTTTCGCGCGCGACATCGGGATCGCCGGCATAGGCCTTCATCTTCACGTAGGGGCGCTTCGACAACGTCTCGATCAAAGCGGCGCTTTGCGCGGTGCGCGCGTCGTCCCTGTAGCTCACGTCCAGCACGGTGCCGTCGCGGACTTCCAGCGGCAAGCCGATGCCGAGCAGCAACAGCACCGGCAAGACGTAACTGAAGAACAGCGCCGTCTTGTCCGATTTGAGCTGCAGCAAACGCAGCTTGAAGAAAATCCAGGTCTTTTTCATTCGCGCAATTCCTTTCCGGTATGCGAGAGGAACACGTCCTCAAGCGTCGGGCGATCGACATCAATGTGGAGGATTTCGACGCCGCATTCGCCGATCAGCGCGAGCAGCGCCGGCAGCGTAATCGGTACGTCACGGGTCGTCACCCGCAGGATCGACACCCGCGGATCCCATTCGTGGGCAATCGCCCCGGGCAGCGCGTTCAGGCGGGCAAGGTCCAGTCTTCCCACCCCGTGCTTGCCCGTCTGCAGCGAAATCGAGTGTTCGATCTCCAGCCCGCGCACCAGCGCCGCCGGTTCGCCCTGGGCGATCACCCGGCCGTCATTCATGATCATGATCTCGTCGCACAGCCGTTCGGCCTCTTCCATATAG
This sequence comes from Lysobacteraceae bacterium, assembly GCA_008015095.1. Classification (GTDB taxonomy): domain Bacteria; phylum Pseudomonadota; class Gammaproteobacteria; order Xanthomonadales; family Xanthomonadaceae; genus Lysobacter_I. The sequence continues at coordinate 1,253 of SSEV01000077.1, forward strand.
TGCGTCGTCAGGATGATGGTCTTGCGGCCGTCGGCCTTGAGTTGTTCGATGAATTCCCAGGTGTAGAGACGGCTTTGAGGATCGAGCGCGGAGGTAGGCTCGTCCAGAAAGATCACGTCGGGATCCTCAAGCAGCGCGATCGCGATCGACAATCGCTGCTTCTGGCCGCCCGAGAGTTCGTCGACCTTGAATTTGAGCTTGTCGCGCAGATTCAGCCGCTCCAGCAGCCAGTCCGCGGAGGGGCCTTCGCGCTTACCGCCCACCGCCGCGCGCAGTTGCTGGTAGAACTTGAGCAACTGGGCGACGGTCAGGAACTGGAAGTAGTTGTTCTGCTGCAGCTGTACGCCAAGATGCTTCTGGATGAGAGGCATCTGCGTCGCCACGTCCATGCCGAAGATGCTGATCGACCCGGAAGAGATCGGAATCAGTCCCTCGATCATCGCCAGCAGCGAGGTCTTGCCCGCGCCGTTCGGGCCGAGAATGCCGAAACAGCGTCCTCTGCGCACGTGGAAGCTGACGCCCTTCACCGCTTCGAAATCGCCGTAGCGCTTGCGGACGTCGCGAACGACGAGGGTATAGTCCTCGCTGGCCTGTGCGCCCATGGACGCCGAGGCCATCGCATTCCCCGTCGCCGTTTCAGCCGCCCCCGGGTGTAAGGTGTCGGCGAGCATACGCGCGCCGTCGTCAGTCATTTTGGTCATGAAATTTCCGGTGTCGTCATCGCCTCGGAACGCGCAGGTCATCAGCAGGTCGCCGTCCTGTGTCCGGGCTTCGAACAAAAGGCCGCTGTAATCGCGGAGTTTCTCCTGCATACGCGCGATGCCGAGCGCATTGGAGCGCGGATCGGAGGGGCCGCTCTCGGTTTGGAAGTTAAACAGCACTTCCTCGTTCAGTGGCGGCAGCGTGGGCGTTTCGCCGGCAGCGACGGCGCGTGCTTCCATTTCGAGATAACCCAGACCGCACCGCTGCAGCTCGGTCGACTTACGTACGGCGTCGGCAAGGGTGCTGCCGGCATCGACGACGACCGGTACTTTATCCAGGAACAACCCGACGCGGTCGAACCAATCGCGATTGCCACGCCGACGCCCGTGATGTTGGAGGGTCAACCCGACCTCGGACACCCCCAGCAGGGCGTGAGCCAGATCGCGGAAGTACTCGAAGGCTTGTTCCGCCGGCGCGGTGTCCATGCGCAACGGCGCCGACAGGCACAGGATACGCAACGGGCCATGGGCTCGCGCGGCCAATGCGGCGCGAGTGGCGGCCATGGCCGTGGCGACAGGCGCGCGCGGGAAGCCGGCGGCGAAGGCGGCTTCGGCCGCCGCATCGCCGGCCCCGGCGGACTCGACGGCGAAGTCGGCGAACCGGCCGACCGGCGCCGCGTCCTGCCCGGCCAAGACCGCTTGAAGGCGACGCTGCAACGCGGGAACGGACAGCCCATCCCAGATCAAATGATCGACCGACAACAGCAGGTAATGGTGCGTATCCGACAAGCTCAGCCATGCTGCCGCATAGGCCAGCGGCGTCGCGCCGCGCGCCGACTCGAGTGCGGCGAGTCCGTGCTCGGCCGCGATCTCGGCAGGTTCATTGCGCCGCAGCCGAACCGCCGGAATCGGATGCGCCGCGACGACCGCGGGATCGAGCAGGCCCCAGGCGCCCACGCCGATGTCTGCGACCGCACGCAGCAGGTCTTCCTGGCAGGCGACGGTCGCGAACGCACGACGCAACGCCTCGGCCGAATGCCAACCGCGAACTTCAATGCATTCCACGCCATCGCGCTGACGCCACGGCAGCAAATTGCGCTGTGCGGCGGTAAGCGGGAAACGCTCGACGATCGTCGCATCGCGCGGCGGCGGCGACAGCATCGCCCCTATGGCGTGCGCCACCCCAGTCGCCGCCAACGCATCGGAGGCGTCGAATGCCGACGGACCGGCGTCAAGCAATCGCGTCGCCACGCCTTGCGGATCGGCACAGACGCGAACGTAGTCGACGCTTTCCACATTCCTGAGCAAGCTGCGCAGTCGTTCACCGTGTTCGGAGCCGGCCGCGTCCACCAGCAATGCGCGTCGGTCGCCATCCAGCTCGACGAAGGCATGCGGCCATCCTTCGGCGCAAAGGCGTTGTTCCAGCGGCAGCTCCGCCCCTACGGTCTGCACGGTGGCGCCGGCGGCTATGGCCGCGACCGTCTGCAGTCGATAGATATCGGTCACTCCGATATGCAGGCCACGATCGCGCAGCCGCGCCAACATCCGGATCAGAATGATCGAGTCGCCGCCGAGGTCGAAGAAACTGTCGTCACGCCCGACTTGCGGCATTTTCAGCAGCGCGGACCACACCTCGGCGATATCGCTCTCGACGCCCGGCGTCGGCGCCACATAGTCGCGCCTGGCGAGCGCGGTCATGGCCGGTTCCGGCAGTTGCTTGCGGTCGATCTTACCGTTCGCGGTCAGCGGCAAGGCATCCATCACCACGATCGCAGCCGGCACCATGTAGTCGGGCAATTGCTTGCGCACGTGAGCACGCAACGCCTCGACATCGACGACCTCGTCCAAGGTGACGTAAGCAACCAACTGGCGGTCGCCGCTATCGCCAAGCTCTCGCGCCACGACCACGACTTCGCGAACCAGCGGATGGCGTTCCAGACAGTTTTCGATTTCGCCCAGTTCGACACGGAAGCCGCGGATCTTGATCTGGAAATCCTTGCGTCCGACGAATTCGATTCCGCCGTCCGGATGACGCCGGCCCAGATCCCCCGTCAAATACAAACGGCGATCGGCGTCATCACGCGCATACGGATTTTCACGGAAGGCGGCCGCGGTTTCTTCGGGGCGGCGATGATAGCCGCGACCGACGACCGGCCCGGAAATCGCGATTTCCCCAACCACGCCGGTCGGCACCAGCATCAACGCGTCATCGACGAGGTGCAAACGCGCGTTGGCCACCGGCCGGCCGATCAGCACCCGTTCCACCGGCCCGTAGATCGGCTGGAAGCTGACATCGTCTGAGCACTCGGCGGGCCCGTAAGCATTCATCAGCGGCACTTGCGGATACTGCTCGAACCAGCGCGTCACCAACTCACGCGAAAGCGCCTCACCCGTCGGAAGCACCCATCGTAGCGCAGGCAGCGCGCGCCGGAACGGCAGGATGACCTGCATGACCGACGGCACCGGCTCCCACACGGTCACACCACTGGCGACCAGGCGGTCGAGCAGCGCTTCGGGGTCGCGCGTGGTGGCGCTGGAGACGATCACCACTTTCGCGCCGAGCAAAGGCGCGGTGAGGAATTGCCAGACCGAGATGTCGAAACACTGGGAAGCGGTCTGGGCGATGACGTCATCGGCGCCTAACGACAGCGGTTCGAACTTGCCGCGCATGTTATTGATCATGCCGCGATGTTCGATCATCACGCCCTTGGGCTTGCCGGTCGACCCCGAGGTGAACAGGACATAGGCCAGATCGTCCAGTTGCGGCGGCGGCAGCACCGCGCCTTCTGGCGCCGGGGCGTCCAACTCGGACAGAGACAGCGTCTTGCCGGTGCGCCATTTGCGCTTGAGCCAGCGTTGCTCGGTGGCGTAGCGGTCTCCCACCAACAGCAGGCCCGGCTGCGCATCCTCCAACACTTCCAGCCAGCGTTGCGGCGGGTGTGTCGGATCCAGCGGCAGATAGGCCGCACCGGCCTTCAGCACGGCGACGATCATGCACAGCAGGTCGCAGCCGCGAGCATCGAGCAGGGCGATGACCTCGCCGGCCCCCGCGCCGAGCCCGCGCAACGCATGCGCGTAACGGTTGGAGCGTTCGTCCAGATCGCGGTAGGTCAGACGTTGGTCGTCGCATTCGGCGGCGACCCGGTCCGGCGTGGCCGCAGCCTGTGCGGCGAACATCGCCGGCCAGGTACGGTCGATGAGATCCGGACGCTCGGTGTCGTTGAACTCGACGAGCAATCGATGCGTTTCCTCTTCGTCGAGCATCGGGATTCTGCGCAGGACCGCCGACTCGTCGGTGGCCATCACTTCGAGCACGCGGCGCAAATATCCGGAGAATCGCTCGATGCTGGTCCGATCGAACAGCGATGTCGCGTATTCGATCGACATTTCGACGCCATCCTCGGTTTCGCCGATATCGAGCGTGAGATCGAATTTCGAGCTCGGCGCGATGGGCGGCACAAGCTCGACCGACAGGCCTTGCAGCTCGATGCTGCCCATGTTGCTGTCTTGCCGGCTGACCATGGTTTGGAAGATCGGCGTATGCGCGCTGCTGCGCGGCGGCTGCACCGCATCCACCACCCTTTCGAATGGCAATTGGTTATGCGCCTGCCCGGACAGCACGCGCGAATGAGTGCTATCGATAAGGTCGCCAACCGTGATCGGCGACGCCAGGTCGACACGGACCACAATCGTGTTGATGAAGAACCCGACCAACCCTTGCGTATCGGCGTGCGCGCGATTCGCCACAGGAACGCCGATGGCGATATCGGTCTGATTCGACAGCCGGCTCAGCACGACCGCCCAGGCGGCGAGCACCGCCGTGTAGAGAGTCGTCTGATGACGCACGCACATCTCTTTCAGCACAGAGGTGGTCGCGGCATCGATGCGGAAAGCATACGTATCGCCGGCGTAATCCTGCTGCGCGGGCCTAGGCCGGTCGCTCGGCAACTCCAGCAGAACGGGAGCTTCGCGCAACGCCTCGACCCAATAGTCGAGTTCGCGCTGCATGGCGGTATCGTTCATCCAATTGCGCTGCCAGTGCGCGTAATCGGCGTATTGCACCGGCAGCGGCGGCAGCGGGTCGTCCAGCCCGGCATGGAAAGCGTTGTAGAGCGTGGCTATCTCGCGCAGCAGAAGCTCGATGGACCAACCGTCCATGACGATGTGGTGGAAGACGACAAGCAGGAAATATTCATGCGCCGCCGTCTGCACCAATTTTCCTCTCAGCACCGGCCCGGTGGCGAGATCGAACGGCATGCTGGCGACTTCCAGCATGCTGGCCTGCAGGGACTGCTCGGGGTCGTCCGCGCCGCGGACATCCTCGATCGCAATCGGGAACCCCATGTCCGCCGGCGCGAAAGTCTGCACCGGCTCTTCATTCTGGACCGCAAAGCGCGCACGCAGCACTTCGTGCCGGGCCACGGCCGCATCCAACGAGCGGCGCAGCACGTCCACGTCCAGGTCTCCGCGTATGCGGAGCACTCCGGGGATGTGGTAGCTCCGGCTTACGTCTTCTATCTGCGAGACGAACCAAACCCGCTGCTGCGCGAACGACAGCGGCAGCGCGGTATCGCGCGGAACCGCCAGGATTGGCGGCATGACGTCGGCGCTTGCGTTGCGGGCCACGCTGGCGAAATCCTGCAACACCGGGTTGGCCAGCATGTCGGTGACGCCGATTTCCACCTTCAGCCGCTCGCGCAACTGCGCGACAACACGCATCGCCAATAGCGAATGTCCGCCCAGGGCGAAGAAGTTGGCGTCGCGCGAGACTTTTTCCACCGGCAACTGCAAGGTTTCCGCCCAGACTTCGGCGAGCGCCTGCTCCAACGCGTCGCGCGGCGCCTCATTGGCTTCCACCGAGACGGCGATATCGGGTTCGGGCAGCGCTTTGATATCGATCTTGCCGTTGCCGGTCAACGGCATCGACGCTACGACCGCCATCGCCTGCGGCAACATGTACTCGGGCAGCGCGCCGCGCAGGAATCCACGCACATCGTCGAGCAATGCAGCCTGGTCAACCTCGCCCTGCGCCACCACCCAGGCCAGCAGACGCCGTTCCTGATCCTCGCCGCGCACCGCGACCGCGGCCTCGGCGATTTGCGGGTGCGCGAGCAGGCGCGACTCGATCTCGTCCAGCTCGATGCGGAAGCCGCGCAACTTCACCTGGCGGTCGCGGCGGCCAACGAATTCGATTTGGCCATCTTCGCGCCAACGGCCCAAATCGCCCGTGCGGTACACGCGGCCGCCCGGACGCCAACGGTCGGGCAGGAAGACCTGCTCGTCGAGTTCCGGCCGGTTGAGATACCCATTGGCGACACCGTCGCCGCCGATCCAGATTTCGCCGATGAGCCCCGGCGGGCACAACTGTCCCAAGCGGTCGACGACATAGACCGACGTATTGCAGATCGGCCGGCCGATCGACAGCGCTCCGGTTTCGGCCTCGCCCGGCTCACAAATCCACGCCGTCGACAGGATCGTGGTTTCGGTCGGACCGTAGCCGTTGATGTACCGACAATGCCGGCCCCAGGTGCGAACCATCTCCGGCGATGGCGCCGAACCGGCGGTGAGCAGCGTGAAACGAGGCGGTACGCGCGCCGGATCCAGTTGTTGCAGATACGGCGGCGGAAACGCCGAGAACTCGATGCCGGCATCGAGCAGGTAAGCCTGTAAGGCGGCAGGTTCGACGATCAACGATTCGGGCAACAAGTGCAATTCGCAACCTGCCAAAAGCGAGCCGAAAATTTCGCCCGCCGAGGCGTCGAAGGTATACGGCGCGAACTGGGTCACTCGCGAATTCTGATCGAATAACCGCGCTTGGCGGCACCAGCCGCAGAAATTCAGCAGCGCGCGATGAGAGATCGCCACGCCCTTGGGGTGCCCGGTGGTTCCGGAGGTATAGATGATGTAAGCGCGATCTCCGGCTTGCGCCGCGCTGTCACCGGATGCGGGCGGCGCCGCAGTGTCGGCATGATCCGAACCCAGGTCTTCATAAATCAGGCACGGGCCGGCGCCGGGCATGACGGCATCGTGATCAGAGCGACTCGTCAGGGTCCAGACGATTCCGGCATCGGCGACGATGAAAGCGCGACGTTCGGTCGGGCAATCGACAGCGACCGGCACATAAGCGGCGCCGACGGCCATGATGCCGATCATCGCAGCGACCAGCTGCGGCCCTTTGCTCATGCTCAGCGCGATTGTATCGCCTCTGCGCACGCCGTTGGCGCGCAAGGCGTTGGCGACCGACTGCACTTCGCTGGCGAGACGCGCGTACGACCAGGTGTCTTCCCCGAAGACCAGCGCGAGCGCGTCACCGCGTTCGTGCGCCATGCGTTCGAAGGCTTCGGGCAGATTGGCGTCACCGGACAACGAGATCGCTGTAGCGTTCCAGTCCTCGACCGCGCGGCGCAGCTCCGCCGCATCCAAAACGGACAATTCGGACAGCGAACTTGCCGCGTCACAGGAGGCCATGCTCGACAGCAGGTTGCCAAACCGACGAAGCAACTCTTCGACTTGCTCACTCTTGTAAAGCGACGCCTGATACACAAGCTCCAGGCTCAGACAGTCTCCGGGATAAACCACCAGGTTCAGCCCCAAGGTGGTCTGCCCGGTGCCATTGATGTCGAAAACCCGCAGATCGTCGGCTTTGCTCAGGGACTGCAGCACCGAGTCGCGCGGAAAGTTTTCGATCGTCACCAATGTGCTGAAAAGAGACTCGCCCGAACGAAGGCCCGCGATTCTCTGGATTTCCGCCAGCGATACGGCCGCGTGCTCATCATTGTCGAGCTGTTGCCGCTGGATGTCGCGCAACAGGCTCTTGATCGTCGTCTCGGCGACGCAATTCGCGCGGATGGGCAACGAATTGATGAACAAGCCCACCATGGTATCGATATCGACGACAGGCGCCGAACGCCCGCTCGTCGTATAGCCGAACAGCACCTCGTCCTCGGAAAGATACTTCCCGAGCACGACGCCCCAACCGGCAAGCATCAGGGTGCCGAGGCTTACCCCCTGCGATTTCGCCAGGCGGGCGAGTTTCTCGCTATCAGCCTCGGAAACATTCAGCAGGCAAACGCGCGTGCTTTTCCAGTCCGAGGAGGACGTCTGCGGGACGGCGCCATCATTGAGCGGCGAGCGTGTGGCGGTGCCGACATCCAAGCCGCGGAAGTATCCGCTCCAATAGGATTTCGCGCCGCTGACGTCGAGCGCGCGCAGCCAGTCGATGTAATCGCGATAGGCCGGCGCCGTTGTCGCCTGAGCGGTTCCGGCGTAGTGCTCGAACAGCTCCTGAAGCAGCAGGTTGACCGACCACCCGTCGATGATCGCATGGTGATAGGTCCAGATGAGATACGCTTCCTCGGCTTTCGTCCGCACCAGGGTAAAGCGCATAAGAGGCGACTGTTCGAGCACGAACCCCTTCGAAACATCTTCATGCGCGCAACGTTCCAGCGCGGCCGCGCCGCCTTCGGCGGCGTCACGCGCGTCGACCTCGCGCCATTGGGCGTCCGCGCAATCGCCGACCCACTGGATAAGCGCGTCCTTCCCCGCGTCCACGAACCCGGTGCGCAAGGCGCTGTGTCTCTCGATCACTTTCTTCCACGAGGACCGTAGCCGAGCCGAATCGATGCCGTCGAATCCGATTCTCAACTGCGATATGTACGGCATCTCCTTGCCATCGCCCGAGAATATCAAAAGCCCCTGCTGCATCGGCGAGCAGAAATAGGCATCCAACATCCCCGGGAAACGCCCGCGCAGTTTCGCCAGGTCGTCCGGACTCAACGATGAAGCGCCGCCATCTCTGGATGAGGTCGATGATGGCGCGGTGAATTCATCGATCGCTGCGCGCATGCGCTCGGCGATCGCGCGGACGCCGTCGTCGTCGAGCTGGCCTTCGGCATAATCGAAGCTCAACCGCAGGCGGCCGTCCAGAATCGCGGCGGTCACCCGCAGCGCATGGCGACGCGGACGCGCCGGCCCGCAAACGGCGCCGCCTTCGAACCCGGCGGCGCATCGTCCAAGGTATTTGAACAGCACATCGGACGGCTGCCCGCCAAGCGCCACGCAAGCCTCTTCGATCGCTTCATCCAGCGCGAGATGACGCAGCGCGCCGTAGCCGAGACCATCCCGCGGCAGCGCGGCGAGCGTGCGCCGAATCGACTGCAAGGCCTGTGCGGGCGTTGCGCGTACGGCTTCGAATCGTTGCGGGTACGATGCCGCGAGGCAACCGATCGTCGCGCCCAAGCGCGCTTCCTCAGGACGGCCCCGGCCTTCCAAATCGATCCGCACGGTATCGGCGGCGAGATGGAGCCCCAACGCACGGACCAAGGCTGCCGCCAACAAGGCGTGCATCTCGACGTCGTCGCCGGCATGACGCAGCAACCCGGTCGTCGTATGCGCTTCCAGCGCCAGTTCGAACGTCCGCGTGGCCGACTCCGATGCGATTTCATCCGCGCCATCGGCGCCGAGCAGACGCGTCGAATCGTCGGTCAGCTGCCGCAGCCAGTAGTCGCGCTCGTTCTGCGCTTCGGCGCCCAGCGCGAAGTCATGCACCTGCGCAGCCCATGCTTGCAGCGATAGGGATGGCGGGCCGAACGAGGGCGGCATCCCCTGGCGCGCAGCCTCCAATGCGACCGGCAGGTCGCTTTCGAGCACCCGCCAGGAGGCATCGTCGGCCACGAGATGATGCATCACCCACACCAACCGATCGCCATCGGCGCGACGGCACACCTGCCAGCGCAGCAGACGCCCTTTGCGGATATCGAGCGCCGCCAATGCGTCGGCGGCCAACGCTTCGGCGCTGCGGCCGTCGTCGGTCATTTCGACGATGGCTTCGGCATACACCGGGTCGTCGATCAGCAGACCCTCGGGCCGGTATTGAGCGACCCAACCGGACGCCGTTTCGCGGAAACGCAGGCGCATCGCATCGTGACGCAGCACCAATGCATGCAACGCACGCCGCAGTTGTTCCAGCGTAACGCCGTGCGGCAGCGCAAAAGCGGCAAACCGCGCGTAGCGATCGATCTCCTGACGGCCTTGCGCGAAGTAATCGATCTGGATCGGCAACAAGCGCTGCACGCCGGCGATCGGACCGTCGACGGCCGGGGAAGCCACCGCGCCGACCGCGGCCGACGGACTTTCGGAGGCATTCGCCGGAGCGATCTGCGCGGCGATGGCGCGGATGCTCGCGCCTTCGATCACCTGGCGTTGGGTCAGGCTCAGGCCGCGGCGCGCCGCTGCGGCCACCACCTGAATCGCCATGATCGAATCGCCGCCGACCGCGTAGAAGCCGTCGGTGACGCCAAAGCCGTCGTGATTCAGCACCGCGGCCCAGATCTCATGCAACGCGGTCTCGACCTCGCCTTCCGGGGCCGCATGTTCGTTGCGCAGGTAGGCCGAGGCATCCGGCTCGGGCAGGCGCGCGCGATCGGCTTTGCCGTTCGCGTTCACCGGCATTTCTTCGAGCATGACGAACGCGGCCGGCACCATGTATTCGGGCAACGCCGCCTTCAGGCGCGTCGCCAAGTCGGAGATCAAGCCATGCCGAGCGTCGGCATCGCCCAGATCGAGCGAACGGGCCACCACATAAGCCACCAGCTGCGGCTGGGCGCCGTCCTTGCGCAGCATCACCAACGATTGGCGCACGTTCTCGTGAGCGTCCAGCGCGCTTTCGATCTCGCCGAGTTCGACGCGGAAGCCGCGGATTTTGATCTGGTGATCGGTGCGGCCGAGATACTCGATTTGGCCATCGGCGCGCCAGCGCGCGAGATCACCGGTGCGGTAGAGGCGTTCGCCCGGCGCCAACGGACTATCGACGAACTTCTCCGCCGTCAGCGCCGCCTGCCCGTAATATCCGCGCCCGACCGCAAGCCCCCCGATGTACAGTTCCCCCACGACGCCAGGCGGCAACGGCCTGCCGTGCGTATCCAGTATGTACAGGTGCGTGTTCCAGATCGGGCGACCGATCGGCACGCTGACGATCGAAGCGTCCGCGATGTGATAGTAGCTGACGTCGATCGCGGCCTCGGTGGGGCCATAGAGATTGTGCAGTTCCGCATTTGATTCCGAGAGGAACTTCGACGCCAATGCAGCCGGCATCGCTTCGCCGCTGACGAACACGCGCTTCAGGCATGTGCACGCCGGAATTTCCCCGGCGTTGGCGAAAGCCTGCAGCATCGAGGGCACGAAGTGTATGGTGGTGATTCCGCATTCGCGGATAGTCCGTCCGAGATACTCCGGATCGCGGTGGCCTCCGGGAGCGGCGACGACCAGCGTAGCCCCGACCATGAACGGCCAAAAGAACTCCCATACCGAGACGTCGAAGGCGAACGGCGTCTTCTGCAGCACGCGATCGCCACCGCGAAGGGAGCAGGCATGCTGCATCCACTCGATGCGGTTGATGACCGGCCCGTGCTCGTTCATGGCCGCTTTGGGTTTGCCGGTCGAGCCCGAAGTGAAGATCACATAGGCAAGATCACGCGGGCCCGCATGCCCCACCATCGGCTCATCGGATTGGTCGGCGGATACATCTTGCCCGTCATCCAGGGACAGCAAGCGCACGTCGTATTCGAGCTGCGCGAGCACTCCGGTCTCGATCTCGCGCTGGGTCAGGACGAGCGTTGCGCCCACTTCCTGCAACATGCCGGAAAGCCGCTGCGCGGGCAATTCCGGATCGAGCGGCGCATAAGCGCCTCCGGCCTTCAGGATCGCATGCAGGGCGACGACCATCTCGACCGACCGCTGCATGCATACGCCGACGATGATTTCGCGCCCGACGCCAAGCTGCCGCAGGTGACGCGCCAACCGGTTGGTGCGCGCATCGAGCTCGCGGTAAGTCAGACGCGCATCGCCGAAAATAACCGCGATTTCGTCCGGCGTGCGCGCCGCCTGCGCCACCAGCAGATCCGTCAGGCTGCAATCGGAAGAATAGACATGGTCCGTCGCATTCCAATCGTGGAGCACGCGCTGCCTCAGCGCCGCCGGCAACAACGTCAAAGCGGACCATGGCGCATCGGCATGCCCCGCCAGCGCCCGCATGCAGGAACTGTAGATATCCACCCAATCCTGGATCGACGACAGGTCGTAGCGCGCTGCGTCGTAACCGATCCGGAGTTCGTACTCGGGCTCGGTGACGGCTGCGCCTTCGCTGATGCGTTCGATCAGGCTGAACAGGAAAGCGTAGTTCGTGGCCTCGTAGCCTCCGAGCAATTGCGGACGCGCGCCGGCCGCATGTGCGGCATAACGATGGCTTTCGATATTGAACAGGGTATCGAACAGGCCGACTTCGACGCGATTGCGCATGCGCGAATAAATCGCCGAGAGCGGATATGCCGCTGCTTCGCGCATCCGGTCGAGCTGTCGATTGATCTCGGCGATGACCGCCTTGCCGGTGCTGTCGTCGGTGATGTTGAGCACCAGCGGCAAGGTGTTGACGCAACAGCCGGTAATGGTCTCGACGCCCGGGATTTCCTCCATGCGTCCATTCTGGATGACGCCGCAACGCACCTGGGCCACGCCGCCGACATAACGCAGGAACGCCGCATAACCGGCGAGCCACAGGCTGTTGACCGTCACGCCGAGTCGACGCGAGGCCTCGCGCACGTCATGCGCGAGGTCGGCGGCCAACGGCGCGACGTGCAAACGCACTTCGCGTACGCCTTCCGATGGCGCCGTCGTTCGCGTCATCGGCAACGAGCACGCGGCGCCGTCCCACGGCAGCGAATCCCAATACGCTTCGAGCGCCGGATCCGCCGCCAGGCGCCGTTGCACGCGCAACAGGTCGGAGACCTCCGCGAGCGGTTTGACGGGGCGGGTCGAAGGCAACCCGAGGATTTGTCGGTAACCCGCGAGCAGGTCGTTGATCAGCAGGTCGATCGACCAGCCGTCGTGAATGAGGTGATGGATCGACAGCACCAGCGCGAATTCGCTCGCGTCCGTTGCCGCGACGAAAGCGTCGACCGAAAACAATGGCGCACGATCGATATGCACAGGGCCGCGACGCATTTTCTCGATGTGGGCGAGCGCGGCGTCGACTGCACCGTCTTCGGCGCGATGCACGTCAAACCGGGGGTCAAGCGACTCGAGCACCAGCATGGTCGCATCGCCATCGTCCCATGGCCGGACGTAGGTGCGCAGACAGTCGTGCCGCTGCACCCACTCGCCCAGTGCGCGGCGCAGGGCGTCCGCATCGCAGCGCTCCGGCATCTGATAGGCCATGAACACCTGATAGGTGTCCGGATGGCGGATCATCGTCCGCTGCATGTCGGTGGGCGCGTAGGCGGTGCTCAGCGCCATCGGCAACGTGTCGAGCCTGGCCTGGTCGAGATCGGCCAATGGAAAATCCGACGGCGTCCACCGCTTGTTCTCGGGCGCGACACAATGCGCGATCACTTCGCGCAAGGCCGCGATCATGCCTTCCGCCATCCGTCCGCCGGCCTCGCCCCACATCCCGGCGTCGTGGAACAACGATATGATCAGCTCGCCGTCGCGGATTTCGCTTTCCACCGACAGCTCGTAGGGGTTGGCGTTGCCTTCGCCCAGTTCGATCGCCACCGTCGGCGCGGTCCGCCAGCCGGCCTGGCTGCGACGCACGACGCCCGAGAAATTGAACAGCACCGGCGGGGTACGGAACCCTTCGAACAGCGCACGCGCCTGAGCGTCGTCGGTGAGATAGCGCAGCGCATAGAAATCGCGACCGCGCTCGGGGACGGCTGCGCGCATTTCCTTCAACGCCATCAACCATGGTCCCAGACCTTGGCCGCCGGGCAGCGAGACCGCCAACGGGTGCACGCTGGTGAACCAGCCGACGGTGCGATCGATGCCCTGCTCGCCTGCGAAAGTTTCATCGCGGCCATGCCATTCGACATCCAGCGCCAGCCTCTCCAGGCCGAGCGCACGACCGATCGCCAAGTAGCTCGCCGCCAGCACCAATTCCTCGGCCTTCTGGCGATAGCAGGCGGTGGCGCGTTCCAGCAATATGGCGGTCTCATCGGCCGGCAAACGGCATTCGCGGATCGCCATGCCGCTGGCGTGTTTGCCCGGCAGCGGCAGAGATGCCGGGCACTGCGCCAATTCGGCCAGGAAGGGACGCCAGCGCGCCAGCCGCGAGGCCAGGTCGGCCTGCACCGCGTCGTGAAGCGCGCGCGCCCAAGCGCCATAAGCGATGCTCTTGCCCGGCAGGATGTCTTCAACGGGCAGCCCGTCCCGCGTGTACAACTGATGCAGGTCTTCCAGCAGCAGGCCGTGACTGATGGTGTCCACGATCAAATGATGCAGCACCCAGATGACACGCGAGCGTCCGGCGCCGATGAGCAGGGCGACCCGGAACAACGGCGCGCGATCGAGCGAAATCTCTGCAGCCAACGTCTCCCGCAAACGATCGCTTCGGGTATCCCAATCCGCGTGATCCGAATCCTCCGGCATCTCGACGACGACCGGTGATGGCAACGCCAAGCCGGGTTCGGCGATCGTCTGCGTCCATGCCGACGCATTGGCCGCATGCGCCGCATCGTGCAGCACGAATCCGGCGCGGAGCTCGTCGTGGTAATCGCACAGGCGCGACAGCGCCGCCTGCAGACGTTCCGGCTGCAGGCGTTCGTCGGCGTCGAACACCAGGCTCTGGCAGAAAATGCCCGGACGCGCGAGATCAAGCCGGAAAAACCAGCCTTGAATCGGCCCGAGGGGCGCTACGCCCGATACCGGCGCGTAGTCGCGCGTGCTGTGGCGTCGCGATCCGCGCAGCGCCGCGACGAAATCGCCCAATCGCGGACGCGCCAGCAGCAGCGAGGAAGTGGCTTCGTAGCCCAAGCGTTTGAGCGCCGACATCACCACCAGCGCGGTCAGCGAATCGCCGCCCAAATGGATGAAGTGATCGTCGACGTCGACCCGCGGCTGCTGCAGCACATTGCCCCAGATCGCGGCGACTTCCGCTTCCAGCGGATCGTCGAAGGTGATTTGCGGCGCGTCTTCGCCAGCGGCGTCGAGTGCGGCGAGCTGTTCGCGCAGGCGGCGGTAATCCGTCTTGCCGTTGGCCGTGAGCGGCAAGGACGGCAGCCAGACCAGGCGGTTGGGCATGGCCCATGCCGGCAACAACGCGGTGAGGCGCTCGCGCATGGCCGCCTCTTCCTGCGCCTGACCGGTGCAGAACGCCACCAGTTGCTTGCTGCCGGAAACGTCGACCACCAAAGTGGCTGCCTGCAGCACGCCGTCGATCGCGGTCAGCGCAGTCTCCACCTCGCCCGGTTCCAAGCGATGGCCGCGCAGCTTGATCTGACTGTCGACGCGGCCTGCGAACACCAGCTCGCCGGATGCGTCGAAACCGCAGAGATCGCCGCTGCGATACCAACGCAGACCATCGGCGGCGACGAAACGATCGCGGGTCAATTCATCGCGACGCAGATATCCGTGGGTGACGCCGGCGCCGCCGATCTGCAGCTCGCCGACCGCGCCGCGCGGCAACGCATGTCCGAACCGGTTGCAGACCTTGACCGCGGTGTTGAGCATCGGCACGCCGATCGAGATCGCCTCGCGCGTATCGGGCACGCGATCGGCCACCCAGGCGGTCGAGAGGATCGTGGTTTCGGTCGGACCGTAAGCGTTGACGTAGCGCACCCGGTCATGCCAGAGCCGGACCAGGTCATGATCCGGCGCGGACCCCGCGGTCATCAGCACGCGTAACGTGGGCAATGCGTCGGGCGACAGGTATTTCGCGTACTGCGGCGGGAACGCACCGAACGTCACGCCGTGCGTGGTCATGTACGCCTGCAGCGCCGACGGATCATCGATCGCCGCCGCCGGCAGGATCACGGTGGCGCCACCGTTGAGCAGGCACGAGTGGATCTCGGCCACCGATGCGTCGAAGGTGAACGGCGCGAATTGCGAAGAAACGTCGCCGTGCTCGAACCAACGCGTGATTTGGTCGACGAAGTTCGCCAAATTGCCGTGACTGACCAGCACGCCCTTGGGCCGTCCGGTCGACCCGGAGGTGAAGATCACGTAGGCGGGGGTATCGATCGGGACGGTCTCGGCGACGAAAGCCTCGGCCGGAGCATCGGTCGATAGATCCTCCACCGCGATCGACAACACCTGCGGCAACGCCGCGGCCAGCGCAGCCGTATGCGCGCGTTCGGTGAGCACCACGCGCAGGCCGGTGTCTTCGACCATGCCGGCAAGCCGCGCAGCGGGCTGCCCGGCGTCCATCGGCACGAACGCGGCGCCGAGTTTGAGCACCGCATACTGCGCGGCCACCATCCGATGGTTGCGATCGAACGCGACGCCGACGAAATCGCCGCGCGCGACGCCAGCCGCGCGCAACGCACACGCCCAGGCGGAAGACAAGGCATCAAGCTCGCCGAAGCACAGTTTGCCGCTTTCGTCGATCACCGCGTCGCGCTCGGAACCTTCGGCGACCACCGCAGCGAAGCGAAGATTCAAATCGCGCTCGACCGGCGCATCCTCGCCGTGCGCGACCCACGGCCGCAGGCGCGAACGCTCGTCGGTGCCTACCGTTTCTTCCGGCAGATTGGCCAATTCGGCCATCGCCGTCTGCGGCGCATCGCGCAGGGCCAGGCGGAATCTGGTCCATAGCGCCGCGAGCAGACGCTGGTAGTCCTCGCTGCAGCGCTCGACGGCGCAATCGATCCGCCACAGCCCCTGTTCGCGCACGAGCGCGAAAACAGCGGACGGGCCGCCGGCCGGCACGCCCTGCAGATAAACCGCATGCGCCTGGCTCTGATCGGCCAGTCCGGGCCAAGCCGGATCGTCGGGCGCGAGTCTGAGATGCGGCGCCTCGACTTGAGCGCGGATCTCCGCGTAAAGCGTCTGCAGCGACGTGTCCGCATCGACACTGCTCGCCAATGGCCACACCCGGCTTTCGACGCCATCTTCGTACAAGCAGCAGACGACCGGCTCGTCGTCGTAGCGCAGCCAATGCAGGACCGCATGCCAAGCGGCCAACGCCGCCCACGGATCGCGCGCATCATCGATGGGCAGACAAGCCATCGAGCGACGTCCGTGCGCGACGCTCACGCCAATCGCCATATCCCGCAGCGGGCTTGGGGTTTCCAGCGCATATCGGCGCAGGGTATCGCGTGCGTCCGCAGGCATCAGATCCGTCGACATGTGAGTTTCCGTAGCGCAAATGGGTGCACGGCTATCGTGTGACCGGCGTTGGGAGCGGGAGATCTGCGCGGGCTCATGCGCGCAAATCCGCGATCAGACGCGAAAGCCGTATGGCGTCGTGACCGAAGCGATCGATCGACGCATGGCAGGCGACGCGGCCGGCGTAGCCGTGACGCAGCAGCGCCGCCAGGTCTCCGGAAGGGCCGAGGTCGACGAAGCGGCAGCGCTTATCGCGTTGCAGCGCATCGACGGCGCTGCGGAAATCGACTGGCGCGCGCAGCGCCCGCCACAGACGTTCCGCATCGTAACGCGCGACGGCGCGGCCATCGGCGCATGAATAGGCCGGGATGGCCGTGTCGGCGGCGGCGAGGTCGCGTGCGCCTTCGGCGAAGGCGGCATCCGCCTGATCGAGCGCTTGCGAATGCAAAGCGTGCTCGACCGGCAACGGCGAAACCACGATATCGCGCGCCTCGAGCAAGCGTCGAGCGGCGTCGATGCGATCGGCATCGCCGCTGATCTGGCAATGCCCGTCATAGTGTTCTGCGGCGATCGCACAACCTTCGATCAGCGTCGGAGATCCGCGCAGCGTATCGGCGCCGGCCTGGACCGCGAGCATGCCGCCGCTACCGACGTTGGCGTGCACGAGATCGGCCAAGCGCGCCAATTGGGTCATCGCGTCCTCCACCTGCAGCGATCCGGACGCGACCGCGGCGACGAATTCGCCCGCGCCGCACCCAAGCACGGCGTCAGGCGTGATACCCGCTTCACGCAGCACGCAGGTCAGTCCGTGACAGATCGCGAACAGGGCCGGCGCCGACAACCGCAGATCGCTGATCGCCGCATCGGGTTGCTCGCTCTCGTAGAGCGCGGCGACCAGACTGCGACGGTCGTGGAGGCGCTGGTGAATCGCATCGCAGGCGTCGAACGCCGCGCGGAAGACGGGATGCGTCTCGTACAGTTCGCGTCCCATCGCGTGATACTGGGCGCCCTGATCCGGATACATGAAGACCAGATACGGAGGCGATGGCGGCGATGCGGGTTCTGCCGGCATCGGCATGGGCGATTTGCGAATGCGCGCATGCAGCCCGGTCAGCACCTCGCCCGGACCGACCTCGACGAACTGTTCCAGCCCCTGCGCGAGCAGCCAGGAGATCGATTCGTACCAGCGCACGGGCTGGGTGATCTGGCGCGAGATCAGCTCGGCGTAACCGCTGCGCGGGTAGGGCCGCGCAGTGCAGTTGGCCACGACCTCCGCCTGCAGCGGACGCAGCGTCAGCGTTTCCAGGTACGCGGCGAATTCGCGTTCCGCGTCGCGCATGAAACTGGAATGGAACGCCGCGCTCACGTCCAAACGGACATAGCGCGCGCCGGCACCGGTGAACAACGGAGCGCATGCGCCGATCTGGTCGTAATCGCCCGAGATCACGATCTGGTTCGGGGCGTTGATATTGGCCAGTTCGATACGATCGTAGGCCGAATCGGCCAACAAGGCGCGGACCCGCGCCTCTTCCAGGCCGATCACGGCGGCCATCGCCCCGCGCGGCGCCTCGGTCATCAAGGCGCCACGCTTGGCGACGATCGCTACGCCTGTCTCGAAATCGAAAGCGCCCGCGGCGAACAACGCCACGAACTCGCCGAGACTGTGGCCGACATAGACGTCAGGCCCAGGCGCGCCTGCGCCGTCCTCGCGTCGCGCCATGCAATCGAGCGCAGAGACCGCATAAAGCGCGGGCTGGGTGAACCTCGTCTGCCCGAGCGTACCGTCTGGATCCTCCAGGCACAGTCTGCGCAGCGAATAGCCCAGCACCGCATCCGCGGCCGCGACCTGCGTCGGAAAACGGTCGAACAGCGCGGCCCCCATGCCCTTGCGCTGCGCGCCCTGCCCCGGGAACCCCCATGCGATCTTCATGATCCGGACTCCATTCCTCGCCCTGCCGTCGTCGCTCAGGCGACGCTGGCGTGGGCTCCGAGCTTGGCGTCGAGGACCGAGACCACGTCGCCCAGCGTATACAGGTCGCGTTTCTCTTCGTCCTTCACCTGGATGCCGAGCCGTTGTTCCAGCTCGTACCAGATCTCCAGCATCTCGCGCGAATCCACGCCGAGATCCCCGCCCAGATAGAAGTCCAGTTCGACCGAATCGTTGGTGAAACCGGTCTTCTTGATGTCGTTGATCGCCTCCAGCACTGCGGCGACGGTGTCTTGGCGGGTATTCATGTCGTTGTCCTTCTAAGGGGATGGAATGGTCGGAATGAACTCACAGGCAGCCGAACTCGCGCGCGACATCGGCGATCATGGAAACGGCGGTATCCATTTCCTCGCGCGTATGGGTCGACATCACCGAGACGCGAATGCGCTCGAGGCCAGGTGGCACCATCGGGTATTCCATGATGTTGACGAACAGGCCGCGCGAGTACAGGACGCGGTTCATCTGCCGTACAACGCCCTCTTTCTCGATGAAGACCGGAATGATTCCGGACACGCCGCGGATGATCTTCAGTCCGACTTTCTCAAACTCGTCCTGCATGTAACGCACATTCTCGTGCAGGCGGGCTACGCGTTCGGGTTCGTTCTCGAGCACGTCGAGCGCGGCGGAAATCGCCGCGATGGTGGGTTGGGCCATGCCCGAGGTGAACACATAGGGGTACGAGAACGTGCGCAGCAGGAAGATGTGCTCCTTGCTGCCGGAGACGAAGGCGCCCTGAGCACCGAGCGCCTTGCTGCACGTGGACATGCGCAGATCGGCCTTGCCGAGCAGATCGAAGTGCTCCAGGGTGCCCTTTCCGGTCCTGCCGACCGTGCCAAGGCCATGGGCGTCGTCGAGGATGGTGATGATGTCGTTGTTGGCGCAGATCTCCAGATAGCGCGGCAGATCGATCACTGAACCATCGATTGAACGCACGCCCTCGACCGTGGAGAACACCTGGGTGCCGGGCTTGGCGCGCTCGCGGATGCGCTTGATCAACCGCTCGAACGCGCCCAGATCGTCGGGGTCGAAGGTGTAGAACGGAACGCCCGTCATCTTGATCGCATTGATCACGCTGGCGTGGCTGTTCTTGTCGTAGACGATGATGTCGTTGCGGTTCATCAGGCCGTAGACCCAGCACAGATTGGCCATATAGCCGCCGGGCAACAACACCGCATCCTCATGGCCGGCCAACGCGGCCAGGCGCTTCTCAAGATCCCGGTGCTGTTTGGTGTAACCCGAGAACGCCGGCGAACCGCCGCTACCGATGCCGAACTTCTCCACCGCCTCGATGACTTTGCGCTTGACGTAGGGATCGTTCGACAGGCCCAGATAGCTGTTCGAGCCGAACACCAGCACTTCGTTGAACGCTTCGCCATTCAACTCCCTGTACTTCATGCGACGGTCGACCGGGCCGTAGCCCTCGCGCCCCATCATGTAGCCTTCTTGCAGCTCTTTGAGGTACAGCGAGTACTGGTACTCCAAACG
The DNA here is from genome assembly GCA_008015095.1 of Lysobacteraceae bacterium. Classification (GTDB taxonomy): domain Bacteria; phylum Pseudomonadota; class Gammaproteobacteria; order Xanthomonadales; family Xanthomonadaceae; genus Lysobacter_I. The sequence continues at coordinate 21,518 of SSEV01000077.1, forward strand.
CTGTTTGAACGGCTTGCGTTCCAGTTCGATGAGTGCTCTCGAATCCATCTGCGTATTCCTTGATTGATAAGTGTTGCCGCGCCGTTATGCGCGTATGAACCCGTGGTCCCGATACCAGCGCGCGCTGTCCCTCAGCATGTCGGCCAGCGGAGCGGAGGCGTAGCCAAGCGCGCGCTCCGCTTTGCCGGAGTCGAAGTAGTAAGGGTGCGAGAAAACCTTCATCCGGTAGGTTTCGACCGGAGGTTTTCCCGGCACCAGGGGCGACAGCTTCTCCTGCAGCAAAGACTTCCAGTAGAGCGCGCGGTAGGAGTTTTTCGGCAACGAGACCGGCTTGTCGAGCACCTGGGCCATGGTGTCGATGAAGGCGCGATAGGTCGCATCATGCCCGGCGAGAATGTAGCGTTCGCCCGATTCGCCGCGCTCAAGCGCGGAGGCGTGCGCACGGCCGACGGCCGCGGCGCAGCAGAACGACCCGCCGCCAGGCGGTACGAACGGCACCTGGTCGTAGAACGCCGCCAGCACCATTCGCCCCCATTGCATGTTGTAGTCGTAGGCGCCGATGACCTCGGCCGGATTCAGGATCACGCTGTGCAGGCCGCGTCGATGCGCGTCGAGCACGATCTCCTCGGCGCGACGCTTGGTGATCGCATAGGGACTTTTCGCCCGGTATCCGGTCAGCGGCGTGCTCTCGTCCGCGCGCCGCACCGGATCGCCGGCCTCGCCCAGCGTGCCGATGGTGGACGTGGTGCTGGTATAGACCAGTCGCTTCACGCCGCTGGCGAACGCGGCTTCGACCACGTTGCGCGTGCCGTGCACGTTGACCGCCTCAAGCGCAGGCAGATCGCGCGGATTGCAACTGGTGTTGCCCGCGGTGTGCACGACCGCGTCGGCGCCGCGCATCGCGGCGGTGAGCGCGTCGACGTCGTCCAGCTGGCCGTGCACGATGCGCACGCCCATCGGCTCGAGGAATGCGACATTGGCGTTCGGCCGAATCATCGCCACCACCGAGTGACCGGCCTGCTTCAGCGCGGCGACCGTGTTGAGGCCCACGAAGCCGTTGGCTCCGGTCATAAAAACTTCCATTCGAGGCATCTCCTTCTTTCTTTATTTCACTGCGCTTTCGATTGCGTTCCAGAAGCCTTGATGGCCGTCGCGTCGGGTTCGCATGCTCAATGCCGCCGGATTGCGCTCCGGATGTTCCGCCAAGCCCTGCAGCAATACGATCAATTGTTCGAGCAGCACGCTTCCTCGACTGTAGTCTTCGGTTTCGGAACGGAACAGCAAACGCAGTTCCACGCCGTCTTCGTACACCGAGACCACCAGCTCCATCCTCGGCGACATCGGCCCGGAAAGGATTTCGGAAGCCAGATGCTCGCGACCTGAACCGATCGCGCGATCGGCGGACGTGGTGATCGAACTGTCGAAGGTCTCGAACACCACGACGCTGTCGAACAAATCCTCGGCGCCGGCCCAACGGCCGATCGCTTCCAGCGGCGCGCTATGGAACGCATGCTTGCGAAGCAGGTACTCCTGAAGCCCCGACAGCCAATCCTCGATCTTCTGGCGGCCAACCGTACGCACACGGATCGGCAACAAGCGCGGCGGCTCGACCGCCCCATCGCCGCTGTCCGCCGGATCGCGGACCGCACGGAAAGCCCCGAGCACGCCGAATTGCGTGCTCGGCGCGCGCGTATGACGATTGACGAGGATGGCCCAGGCCGCGGCGACCATGGTCTGCAGATCGACCTGGTGCCGGCGCGTGGCGGTTTGCAACAGCTTCACCAGCGTCGAGTCGAGCTGCTCCGAGACCTGCCGCAGCGGCGCATCGCCGGTGCACGTTTCGTGCAACAGCGCCGGCAGCAACTGCGAGACCATGCCGGGTTCTTCGACCAGGACATCGCGCCAGTAGTCTTCGGACAACGGCGTCGTCCCCGCGGGATCCTCGACGGCGGCATGCCATGCCGAGAGCAGGTCACGTACGCTCGCAGACTCCGAGCACAGCGTGTACCAACCGGTGCCCTCCACCGCGCGTTCGGTGGGGACGTTGACCGCCGACAGCGGCTCGGCCACTGCAGGCAACCCCTCGAACAGACGCTGATGGCTGCAATCGATCTGTTCGAAGGGCATCCCGGGCAGCGACGCACGGCGGCGCGTGCCCGGCGCATGCAGGGCATGCCAGTCCACGACGCAGCCGCGGACCCACAATGCCGCCAATTTGTCGAATTGACCCGCACGCACTAACGAATCCACGAACGCCCGCCCTTCGGCGCCCGCCAGCAATTCTGGCAGCGATTCGGTGTCGGCGTGACCGACGTAGACGCCATCGCCCGAGCGGCGCGACTGCAGATAACGCCGCGCGCGGGCGAGGAAGTCTTCGCGCGTTGCGGCGACGACAGCGAGGCGATGATCGAACACCGTGCGCCCGACCTGGCTGGTATAGGCCAAGTCGCCGAACGTCGCCGTTTGCGTATCGACGTCGACGGCATCGACCACCGCCTCGAGATAGGCCTGCAGCGCCTCGGCCGACCGCGCCGACAAGATCAACACCCCTCCCGTTTCCGTGGACAGCGGTGATGGCGGCGCGGATTCGACGACCACGAACGCATTCGAGCCCCCCATGCCGAAGGAATTCACGCCGGCGGCCAGGGTGCCACGACGATTGCGCGGCCATTCTCGCGCTTCGATGGGGAACACGAACGGCGATTGTTCCAAATCGAAGTTGTTGTTGACATCGCGCAGGTTGATGCAGGGCGTCAGTTGCGCGTTGCGCATGGCGAGCAGGACTTTGATCAGCGCGCCGACGCCGGATGCGGCCTCCATGTGACCGAAATTGGCGCGGGTGCCGATGGCGCAGAAACCGGTCCGATCGGTGCTGCGACGCAACGCGTTGCTCAACGCCTTCAGCTCGATCGGGTCGCCCAGTTCGGTGCCGGTGCCGTGGCTCTCGATGTACCCGATGTCCTCGGCTTCCAGGCCCGACGCCTCGATCGCCTGCGCGGCGGTCTGTTCCAGGATACGGATATTGGGCAGGTACTGGCCCGCGCCCGTGCCCGAATGCGAGACCGCGGACGCGCGCAGCACGCCGTGAATCCGATCGCCATCGCGCAATGCGGCGTCGAGACGTTTGAGCACGACAACGCCCGCGCCCTCGCCAGGAACCATGCCGTTGGCGCCGTCGTCGAAAGTGCGTTCTACGCCGTCCGGCGACAGCACCTTCATGTCCTGCAGCATCTGATAGTTAGTCGCATGCAGATTGAGATTGACGCCACAGGCGAGCGCGACCTCGCAGTCTCCCGACAAGATCGACTGTCGCGCCAAATGCACCGCCGTCATCGACGACGAGCAAGCGGTCGAGACGGTGAGGCTGGGGCCGCGGAAATCGAACAGATACGAGATGCGGTTGGCCAATTCGCTGGCGACTGCGCCCGGCGCGACGTAATCGCCGATACGGGCGTGCAATTCCGCCATCACCCAGGTGAAATCCTCGTTCATCGAGCCGACGAAGACGCCCACCGGGTTGGCGCGCAGGCTGTCAGCGGTATATGCCGCATCCTCAAGCGCGCGCCAGGACGCGCGCAGCAGCACGCGCAGCTGCGGATCGGCCGTTTCCGCCTCGCGCCTGGTCATCCGGAACAACGCCGGATCGAACAACGCCACATCGTCGACGAAACCGCCACGCGACGGAATGCGGGTGCGGACGCCACGCCCATCGCGCGAGCCGATACCGGCGGCCAATGCGGCGGCGAAGTCACGATCGGCGGGGATTTCGCTGATGCAGTCGCGCCCGGCCTGGATCACATCCCAGAAGGCGGCCAATGTCGGCGCTCCGGGGAATTCCCCGGCCATGCCGACGATCGCCACCGCTTCGTCGCCGCCCCTTCGCGCCGGGGCATGCGCTTCGATGCGCACCGCCTGATGTCGCACCGACGGCAACGCGCGCGGCGGGAGAGTCGCAGCGACCGTCCGTACCGGCGTCGGCGCTGTCGTCGCTTCCTTCTGTTCCGGTGCGTTCACTTCGACGACCGATCCGAGCACATTGCGCAAGGCGTCGAGATGATTGCGGATCAAGTATTGCGCCAGCCGCTCGGGCGTGTCGAACTCGAACAGCGCGGTCTTGGGCAGCGTCTCGAAACTCGTGCGCAGCGCGGTATGCAATTCGAGCAGCATCACCGATTCCATGCCGAAATGCTCGAACGTACGGTTCGAATCCAAAGCATTGACGCTGGTTTTGAGAATCAGCGCCAGGCGTTCCTTCACGAATCGCTCGGCTTCGCTCTGCAGCGCATCCGCGGGCGGCTGGACGGCGCGCCCCGTTGCTGCCTGAACAACGGCAGGCGGCGGTGCGACAGGCGTCGCGGCAGGCGTGGGAACGGGTAGCGGGACAGGCATGGCGACGGCCTGTGCCGGCGACGGAGTCACCGGCGCACTGAGTGCGGCCATCGAATCGCGCGCGGAGGGCAGGCGCAGCACGCGGGCGATGCGCTCAGGGTCGCCAACCGCGACGAAGACCTGGGCGCGATCGGTGCCGCGCAAGGCCTCAAGCACCTGCAGGCCTTCTTCTGCGGTGAGCGCCTGCATGCCGGAAAACTCGAACACCGAAGCGTCGCCGCCCGAGATTTCCATACCGCCGCTCGACCATAACGGCCAATTGATCGACAGAGTGCGGCCATGGCGACGGCCATGGCGACGTTCGCGCTCACGCCACAGCGCGTAGCTGTCCATGAACCGATTGCCCACCGCATAGGCGCCCGCGCCCAAATCGCCGATCAACGCGGAGACCGAGGAGAAAGCGACCATGAATTCGAGCGGCATGTCGGCGGTGGCGCGATCCAGCAGCACCATCCCTTCGAGCTTAGGCGACAACATGGCGTCGAAGCCGCGATCGTCGATCTCGTGAAGAGGCTGCGCCCCAGCGACGCCCGCGCAGTGCACGATGCCGTCGAGACGGCCATGAATCGCGACGATCTCGCGAATCAGCGCCCCCACGCTGTCGGCATCGGCCGTATCCGCGGACAGGTAACGCACGTCGGTCGCCTCGTTGGCGATCTGCGCGATCACCGCCTGCTGCGATTCGTTCAGCGATTGAGAACGGCCGGTCAATACCAAGCGCGCTTTGCAGCGCTGCGCAAGATCGCGCGCGACCAGCAGGCCGAGTTTGCCCGCTCCGCCGGTGATCAGATAAACCCCCTGATCCCGCAGCGGCAGCTGCTCGGTCGCCTGATCGGTGTGCAACGCGGTGATCGTGGTCGGCTGCGGGAATCGCTGACGACGCACACCATCGCGATAAGCGATCTCGGCCCCATTCGCGCCTACGCACAACAGCTCGGCCAGGATCGCATCGGCCCAGGACTCGGCCGACTCGAACGTCGCCTGCAGCGTACCCAATTCGAAACGGTGGTTGACCGTCAACAGCGACCGCGCGTAACCGGAAACGGCGTCGTGCTGCGGTTGTGCGGCGTCTTCGCCGGCCGCATAGACGTAGATGCAACGCAGGCGGCGCCCGGGTTCGGCGCGCTCCAGCGCGACGAAAAGATGACGAAGACTGTCGATGCCGCGACGCAAGGCGTGCGGAGCGTCGCTGTCGCACAGCAGCCTGGCGGCGCGCCCGCTCAGCGCGTCGTCGTCCAGCGCCAACGCATGAACGATGCGGCCGGGCAGCCTGCCGCTCGCTTGCAGGCGCGCGGTCAGTTCGGCCCATTGCGCGGGCACGAGCGGATCGAGGCGGTAACGGTTCTGGCCGAGATCCTCGAAAACGTCGCCGACAGCCACCGCGACGATCTGCTCATTGCCGAGGGTCGCCGACAATGCTTCCGCGAGCGCCGTCGATGCGCCGAGCACCAGCGTACGCGCGTCGGCCGGAGCGCCGATCGCAGGCGCAGGCACCTGCGGCAGCGCAGCGTCGCGCCAGGCGTAGTCGTAATACTGCAGCGTACGCGACTCGGACCGGGTTTCCTTGACCAGCGGGCGCGCCGAGAAGCCGTTCAGTTTGGCCAGCACGCGGCCATCGGCGTCAGTGACGACGATGTTGTATTTGAGCATGCCGCTCGCGCCGTAAGGCACCGCCATCGCCGCTTCGACACGGGCCGGAGTGACGTACGCGAAACAAGTCTCCGGCAACGGATGACGATACTCCAATGCATCCAGCGCAAACGGCACATGCGGCACGCGGGTGTCGATCGGCACTTCATCGATGATGGCCAAACCACTGCGCAAGATGCCGTCGAGCAGCGACGGGTGCAGATCGAAGCCGCGATGGGCCGCACGCAACGAAGCCGGCAGTGTCAACTGGCACAGCGCGCCTTCAGCGGTGCGGTAGCGCGCGGCGGTCACTCGGAAGCTTTCGCCGAACTCGAAACCCATCTGCCGGAATTCGGCGTAGATGGCGTCGCGATCCGGTTCGAGCAAACGGCCCCGCGAGCGGATCTCGTTGAGATCCAACCACTCGTCGGCGATAGCGTCGTCCTGATGGCGCAGTTGCAACTCGCCCTGCACACAGAGGCTGCCGTCGGCGATGCGCAGGACGTCGAAACCGAGCGTGTCGCCGGTCTGCGTCAGGTCGATGGCGAGCGAATCGGGGCCAGTGGCGATCTCGAACGGCTGGATCCACATGAGATTGCGGATCTGCGACACGCACCAGCCATCGCCCACCGCCAATCCGCCGACCGCACGCACCATTTCCAGGTACGCCGCGCCCGGCAGGATCATCCGCCCGGATTCGGAACCGCCAGCGCCGGACTCGGCGCGGTCGACACGAACGATATGATCGCGGAGGTAGAACTCGCGCCCGGTGAAGCGTTTCTCGAAGCGCTGTCGCGACATGGTCGAGACGTTGCGATCGATCAACGGATGCAGGACCGGCAAACGGTCGCCGCGTGCGCGCTCTTCGATCCAGTAACGGCCGGTGATGAACGGCATGGTCGGGAATGGCATGCGCCGCGGCGGCGCAAGGCCTTGCTCCGGCGGGAACAATGCGTCGCGATAACGCGCCCAGTCCACGTCCAGCATCGACACCCATGCGCGCGCGAGCTGCGGCCAGCGGCTGCTCTGCAGCATCGAGCGGATCAGCGTGTCCTTTTCTTCCTCGTTGAGGATCGACTCCAGCTTCTCCTGCTGACGGCGCACGGTGCCTCGATGCAGTTGGATCGGGTGGCCTCCGTCGCGGTGCCGCTCCAGCGCCGTGATCAGTTCCTCGACCGAGTACACGACGACGGCCAGACGCTCGTCCATCGGCTCGCGACCGATCTGCGAGGTATAGGCCAGATCGCGCAGCGCAGCCGCCCCCATCCGCGCGTTCGCATGCAGGAAATCGAGCATGCGCTGGATCATCAGAGCCAGGCGCTCGTCGCTGTCCGCGGACAGCGCGAACAGCACGGGCGTGCGCAACGGACCGGAGACCACCGGCGCGACGGGCTGCGGATACTGCTCGATCAGCAAGTGCGCATTCGAGCCGCCCGCACCGAACGAACTGAGCGCGGCGCGACGCGAACGGCGGGTATCGGCAGGCGGATCCCAGTCCTCGAGCTGCTGAACGACGCGGAACGGCGAACGCGTGAAGTCGATATTCGGATTGAGCGTGGTCGCGTGCAACGAGGGCACGATGCGGCCGTGGCGCATCTGCAGCAGGATCTTGGTCAAGCCCGCGATGCCGGCGGCCGATTCGAGGTGGCCGACATTGGATTTGACCGAGCCGATACGACAGCTCTGGGGCGCGATCGACGCATCGGGATCGCGTTCGCGCACCGCTTGCTCGTAAGCGCGGGTGAGGCCGGCGATCTCGAGCGGATCGCCGAGCGAAGTCCCGGTGCCGTGGGCTTCCATGTAATCGATCGTGCGCGGATCCCAGTCGGCGGCGCGCAGCGCGGCGCCGATGACAGCGGACTGCGCCACCTGATTGGGCACGGTGTAGCCGTTGGTCTTGCCGCCGTGATTCAGCATCGAGGCGCGGATCACGCCGTGGATGTGATCGTTATCGTCGACGGCTCTCGACAGCGGCTTGAGCATGACGGCGCCCATGCCTTCGCCCGGCACATAACCGTCGCCGCCAGCACCGAAGGCGCGGCAACGGCCATCCGTCGACAGGAACTGGCCGCCGGTGAGAACCTGGTACTTGTACGGATGCAGGATCAGGTTGACGCCGCCGGCGATGGCCATACTGCAGTCGCCGTTGCGCATCGCCTGCGCGGCGAGGTGGATCGCAGTCAACGATGAAGAGCACATCGTGTCGAGCGAAAGGCTCGGCCCGCTGAGGTTCATGAAGTAGGACACGCGGTTGGCGATCGACGATACCGGCGGGCACGGACGGCCGTACAGGATCTGCTCGTCGGAAACGTCGAACAGGCTGTAGTTGGCCCACATCACGCCGACGAACACGCCCACCGTTTCGGAGCGAAGCGCCTGCCTGGTGTAGCCGGCGCTTTCGATGCATTCCCACGCGGTCTGCAGGAACAGGCGCTCCTGCGGATCGATCAACTCCGCCTCGCGGGCGCTCATGTTGAAGAAGCTGGCGTCGAATTCGTCGACGCCGTCGATGAACGCGCCCCACTTGCTGTACACCGTACCGCGATGGGTCCGGTCCGGATGGAAATAATCGCGATAGTCCCAACGCGATTCCGGAATCTCGGTGATGCAGTCGCGTCCGTTCTCAAGATTGCGCCAGAAACCGTCGAGACCATCGGCATCGGGATAGCGACCGCTCAGGCCGACGATGGCGATATCTTCGCGAGATCCTGTCGCGGCCGCGATACGGCGAGAGAAGCGGCCCATGGGTTCGCGCTTGAGCGCGACCGTGGTGCTTGTCGGCGCCGTCGCGGATGGCGACTGCGGCGAATGCTTCTCGCGCCAGCGCAGGCTGGCGGCCCAGTCTTCAACATGCGCGAAGGCATACGGACCGTCGGCGGAGAGCCCCTCGAAGTCGCGGGCCAGCACGCGCATCACGCGCGGCGTCAGCACCGGATCGAACGGCCATTGCGACAACGGAGTCTGTGGCCCGCAGGAATCCGCCGCCGCGCCGAAGGCCTCGCGCAGACGCGCGCTCAACGCCTCGGCCGAGACCTCGATGGCCGAAGCGGCCTCGATTTCGACCGCAAGCGACGGCTCGGGCGCGATCGGCGCGGCCGGCATCGACGTCACGGCCGACGAACTGGTCATCGATACCGCGAGCGCACGCGCCTGATCGAGGTGGTGCTCGATGAAGTATTCGGAAAGGCTGTCGAGATCCTGGTATTCGAAGAACAGGGTTTTCGGTACTTCCCCGAAACTCTCGGCAAGACGCGCGTTGACCGCGAGGATCATCGTCGAATCGATGCCGTAATTCTCGAGCGCCGCGGTCGCGTCGATTTCAGAGACCGGAAGCTTGGTCGCTTCGCTGACCAATGCGACCAGATGCCGAACCACCGCCTCGCGCGGATCGACCGACATGCCCTGCGGGCCGGACGGAACCGCTGGGGCCTCGGCCACGGCCGCGACCTCGGCCTGGGCAGTCGCCCCGACCTTGATCTTCGCGGCATGGTTCTCGGCCAGATATTCGGCGACGCCATGCAGTTCCTGGTGCTCGTAGAACAGCGTCTTGGGCACTTCGCCGAATTCGGCGGACAGCCGTTCGTTCAGCGTCAACACCATGGTCGAGTCGATGCCGTAGTTCTCCAGCGGCGCATGCGGATCGATCTGATCCGTCGGCAGCTTGGGGACCGCCGACAGCAGTTCGATCAAACGCGCGGTCGCGGCGGCGACGCGCGCCTGAGTATCGACCAGGGCTGGGGCCACCAGCGTCTTTGGAGGCGCGGCGGGCGTCGCGATCACCAGCGGCGCGCTGCCTTTCGCCGGGCTCTGCGCAGCGGCCAGTTGCGCGGGGCGGCGGGCGGCGAGGGCCAAATGCGGCGCGGCGCGCACGCTCAACCCCTCGATGCGGACCAGCACCCGGCCTTCGACGTCGCACAGGCGAATATCGTAGTGGCGCTCATCGGACTGCGCGTCGCGCGGCGGCCGACGCATATACGTGGCGTGGGCGAAAATCTCTTCGCTCAGCGGGGCGAGCAAGACGATCCGGTGCAGGCGCACCGGCACGCGGATCGCATCCGCCCCGCCGACAAGCCCGCCGATACCGATGCAAGCGCGGATCGCGCAGTCCATCAGCGCCGGATGCAGCACGAAGTCGTCGAAACTGATGCCCGGGATCGGCATCATCCGCACATGCGCAAGCGCTTCATCGCCGTTGAAATGCAGGCGCGTCATTCGCCGGAAATTCGGTCCGAAGCTAAAGCCCATCGCCGCGAAAGCCGCATCGACCTCTGCGTGCTCGATCGCGCGGCAACGGCCGGCGATCGCGGCGAGATCCAGCGTCTCGCTCGCAGCGGCCTGTATCGGAGCGGAAACGTCCTGCAACCGGATCAGGCCTTCCGCGAACGGGCGCCGCGGCGTTTCGTCCGCGGCGTAGAGCGAGAAGACCACGCCATCGGCCTCGGGCAACAGCCCGATCCGGGTCGGTACGGGCGTATCGCCGACCAGCACCGGCCGCATCCAACGCACGTCTTCAAGCGCAAACGGACGCCGCGCCGATGTCGACAGGAGAGCGGCCTGAATAGCGATTTCCAAATAGGCGACGCCCGGCAGAATGCGGTTGTCGCCGAGGCGATGCTCGGAAAGATAGAACGCGTCCGGGCGGAAGGTTTTCGCGAACGTCTGCTCTTCCAACGTGGACACATTCGCGTCGATCAGCGGATGCAGCGCATTCCACGCCTGCAGCGTGGGCTCCGGCAGCCAATAGCGCTGACGCTGGAAGGCATAACCGGGCAACGGGATACGACGGCGGCCGCCGCCGGCATGCAATCCGTTCCAGTCGACGACAACGCCATTGACCCAGGCGCGCGCGAGCGCGGCCAAATCGCGAGCGGCGACCCAATCGGGAACGCGCGGCGTCGCTTCAGCCACGAGTGCGGCGATAGTGGGTTCGCGACGGCCACCGTCGCGATGGCCGAGCCAAGTCCCGTGGGCGGCATCGCCGCCAGCGGCGTAGGCGCGCAATGAAGCCACCAGCGAGGCCCGGTCCGAGACGACGAAAGCGGCTCGGAATTCGTGATGCACGCGACCGATCTGCAACGTGTACGCAGCATCCGCCAGATCGATCGCCAGATCGGTCTCCAGGCGCTCCGCGAGCCGGGCAGCCATCTCGCGCAACGCGTTCTCGCGGCGGGCGGACATCGGGAACAGCAGTTGCCCGTGATTGCTCGCGGCCGGGCGCGGAGCAGCGATGAATTCCTCGACGATCAAATGACCGTTGCTGCCGCCGGCGCCGAACGAGCTGATGCCTGCGATTCGCGGCAATTCGACGCGCACGCCGTCGCGCTCGGTCACCGGGCGTTCCCAGGCTTGCAGCGAACGCTGCACGCGGAACGGGCTCTGGACGAAATCGATGTGCGGATTGGGAGGATCGGAATGGATCGACGGCACCAGTTGCCGGTGCTGCATTTGCAACAGCACCTTGGTCAGACCGGCGACGCCAGCCGCCGCCTCAAGGTGGCCGATGTTGGACTTCGCCGAACCGATCGCGCAGTACTGGCGTTCGGTCTGGCCAAACGCTTTGACCAGACCGGACACCTCGATCGGATCGCCAAGGCTGGTGCCGGTGCCGTGGGCCTCGACATAGCTGATCTCGCGCGGATCGACGCCCGCGGAATGCAAGGCATCCTGAATCAGCGCGGCCTGGCGTTTTGGACTGGGCACGGTGAAGCCGGAGGTCTTGCCGCCGTGATTGATCGCCGTGCCGCGAACGATCGCGTAGACGTGGTCGCCGTCGGCCAGGGCTTTCGACAACGGTTTGAGCAGCACCGCGCCGACGCCCTCGCCCGGCACGTAACCGTCACCGCCTTCTCCGAAGGCGCGGCAACGCCCGTCGGAGGACAGGAAGCGCAGGTCCGCCAGCATGTTGTATTTGTTCGGGTGAATCGACAAGTTGACCGCACCGGCCAGCGCGACATCGATCTCGCCCGAGCGGATGGCGATGCAGGCGAGGTGAATGGCGGTCAGCGACGAGGAGCAAGCGGTATCGATCCCCATGCTGGGGCCGGAGAAATTGAAGAAATGCGAAATCCGGTTCGGCACCGCCCAGTAATAGCCATAGGGCGCGGCCCACTCGTCCTGTGGACGGTCCACGCCATGCAACTGGTAATCGCCCCACATCATGCCGATGTAGACGCCGACCGGATTCTCGTGCACGCCGCGCGGCGCGGCGAGAGTGTCGGGGGTGTAGCCCGCGTCTTCGATCGTATGCGCGGCGATCTCCATCATCAGCCGCTCGTTGGGGTTCATGTTGTCCGCTTCTTTCGGAGCGATGTTGAAGAACATCGCGTCGAAGCGATCGATATCGCGTAGGAACCCGCCCCATTGGCTGTAGCTGCGCCCAAGCACCGGCGTGCCGGGCTGGAACCGGAACTTGGTGGCGATATCCGGGCGATCCTGCGGGATCGTCTCGATGCAATCGCGGCCGGCGCATAAATTGGCCCAGAACGCATCGAGGTTTTCGGCCTGAGGATAACGGCCGGCGACACCGATGATGGCGATCGGATCGTCGGCGCGCACCGGCTGCACGGGGCGCGCTTGCGCGCGCGGCATCACATAGGCGGCGGCGGGACGCGACACCGGCACGGCAGCCGTCGCCGCCATGGGCTTTGCTGCCGCAGCGGCAACCGCACCGGCGGGCGCTGCGATGGTGAGGCACACGTCGGGGTGTTGTTCGACGAAATACCCGGTCAAATCACCGAGCGTCTGATATTCGAAGAACAGGGTCTTGGGCAGCTTGCCGAAGATTTTTTCGAGTGCGGCGACAAGATCGATCATCACCACCGAATCGAACCCGTACTCCTTGAACGGACGGTCCGATTCGAATTCATCGGCGATCGCCAGTTCTTTGGCGAACAGCGCGGAGAGGCGGCGCGACACCGCCGGATACCACGTCGTGCGATCTTGACCGCCGGTGGCGCCCGCGGCGGGCGACGACGAGGGCGCCTGCGCCTGCGCGACTGGCGCCGCGGCATCAGCGACCACGCCCAGCAGGGCATGGATCTTGCCCAGGTCGCCGAACGGCATCACCGCCATTTGCGGCTGCGACTGCACCAGCGCGTACTCAAGCGCTTCGAGCCCGTGCGCGGTGGACAGCGGCACGATCCCGAAGCTGCGCTGCAGCACTTCCTCTTCCTTGTCGGAAAGACGCATGCCGCCGTCTTTCCAGTACGGCCAGTTGATCGACACCGATTTGCCGCTACGTTCCCCGGCTTCACGGCGGCGTTCGCGATCCGCTGCGAACGCATCTTCGAATGCGTTGCCAAAGGCGTAATCGCATTGTCCGACGTTCCCGAACACGCCGGTTACGGACGAGAACAGGACGAACATGTCCAGCGGATCCGCGCTCGTTTCCAGATCCAGGTGCCAAGTGCCCAGCGCCTTCGGCGCGATCACGCGCGCGAACGCGTCCGCCGGCTTGCGCAGCAGGAAGTTGTCTTCGATGACGCCCGCGGAGTGCAGCACGCCGTTGAGGGCCTGGCCATGGGCGGAAAGATCGGCGCGGATCCGCGCCAACATATTGCGGACATCGTCGCGATCGGCGACGTCGCAAGCCAAGTACACGGCGCGTCCGCCGAGCGCAGTCAACGCATCCAGAGTGTCTTGCTGCGCTTGCGAAGGCGAAGAACGCCCGGTCAGGAACACCGTAGCGGCGTATTCGGCGCAGAGATGACGCGCGACGATCAAGCCGAGCGCGCCCATCCCGCCTGTCACCAGATAAGCGCCGCCGCGCCGGAAACCCTGAGCCGAAGGCGTAGCGGCGCGCGGCAGCAGGCGCGAACCCGAAGGCGCGAACCGGCAGACTTCGCGTCGGCCGTCGAGATAGCGCACGTCGACCGCCTTGTCCGTCGCGAGCAATTCGTCGGCGACGCGGTTGCCGAACTCGAGATCGAACGCGAATTGCACGACGCGTCCGCCGAAGCTGGGCTTTTCGATCGCGAGCGTCTTGTAGAAACCGCCCAGACCGATCGCGTCCGGCATCGCCTCGCCTTGTTCGCCGAGCGGCGCGAGATGCACGATGCGCAGACGTTTCGGGCCACGCAGCAACGCTTTCGAGAGCGCGAACACACTGTGCGCGCCGACTTCCAACCTGGCCTGCGGCGTGAGCGCGCCGACATCGGCCGGCGCCAGCCAAACCGCATGTTCGGGCAAGGCGCCGCGCGCGGCCAGGGCCGCGACCAGCGCTTGCGCATCGTCCAGCACGCCAGCGCGCATCTCGCC
>SSEV01000092.1 GCA_008015095.1 Lysobacteraceae bacterium
GGTGCGCCCAATTCAAATTCCGTCCATTCGGCGGGTCGTAGTTCGCCAGGGCGAACGAATACCAGCGGTGCAAACTGCAGGGCTGCCAGCGTCACGGGCTGCCCTGCGAATCCATCGATCGCACGCATCAGCGCGCCAATAGCGGCAGGATCGGTCACAGATGCGTGATGGCGCACTTTGGGTGATTTCAGCGCACCGCGAAGACTGGCCGTCGGATCGGCATCAGCTTTACCCTCCAGGAGCGCATAACGGAACACCTGGCCAAGCTTCACTTGCGCGCGCCTGGCTGTTTCCAGTTTGCCTGTAGCCTCGATTTTCCGCAGGACAGCGAGGATCTCCCGCGGGGCTTTGGAAAGCTCGCGGACGGGCCGGGCACCCAGTTCCGGCAAAAGAAAGGCATTCAGCAGCCACCGGGATTTAGCCACAGTGACATCGGCTAGGTTTTGCCGATCCAGCCATTCAGCGGCAATCGTCGCAAAGGTGTTCTCCGCCGCCTCTCGCGCTTCCTGATTCGCGGCTTCTTGTTGCGCTTTGGCGGCCTGTCGCAGGGCAGACGGGTCTTTACCGCTTCCGAGTGCGCGCAACGCATCGTCGCGACGCTGGCGCGCTTCGGCAAGGCTTGTGTCGGGGTATAAGCCCATGCTCAGCGTTTTGCGTACACCGTGGAAACGGTAGTCGAAACGCCACGCATGACGGCCGGATGACTGTGGGACCAGGTATAAACCGCGACCGTCGCGAAGTGTTTTATCACCATATCGCAGATGGCGAACTTGCACGGCCGTAAGCGGCGGAATCGTTTTAGCCACAGTGACAGTAGGTGTGCCGAGCGGGTATGCGTGGCAGGCTATGCTACTGTCAGGCCTACTGTCAAAAATGCCGGTAGTGGCTGGAACGGGTCGGTATCGGTTGGAATAAAAAACCCTAGAATTTCTGGGGTTTTTTTCAATTCTGGTACTGCCTGGAATCGCTCGGAATATGGGATGGTGCCGAAGGTGGGACTCGAACCCACACGCTTTTAAGGGCGGCGGATTTTGAGTCCGCTGCGTCTACCGATTCCGCCACTTCGGCGCGGAGGGGAAGTATAGCCGAGACGGACGCATTGAACAGGCGCGGGGATTCAGGCCGCCTCATCGAGTTGCAATTGTTTCGCGTTGTACACGTGCCAGCCGTCGTCGGCAGGCTGGAAGATCCCGCAACAGGTCATCGCGCGCTTGTAGATGTGCAGGGACACGGCCGTCGTGGTGTCGCTGGCGTTGCGGATCGTGTGGTATTCGTGCGGCGGGATCAAACTGCCCGCCGAACCGGTGCCTGCGATGAGGCTGCCGACCTCGGTGAAACGGTAGCGCTCACCGTCGCGTTCGCTCAGGTCGTATTGGGTGATCTCGAGTTGGCCGTGCCAGACGCCTTCCACGCACCACAGGCCGGAATGGTCGTGGATGGGGGTGCCCTGGCCGGGGCCCCAAGTCATGGCGATGATGCCGTAGCCGTACTCGGGGCTGGTATAGAGTTCCCGGCGTGCGTAATGGTCGGCAACCGGCTCCAGCACGCAGTCCGGCAGGCGCACGCTGCCTTCCCGCATCATCTGGCAGAGACCGTTGCGCAGGGCCTGCACCGTCGCTGCGTCATCGCCCAAGGCGATAGCGGCGTCGATGGTGTGGATCAGATGGTCTCTGCCTGGAAAATCGGACACGGTCATAGCGGAACCCCTGTGGTGGAGGTCGAATCGGAAGGCCGTGGCGCCAAAGGCCTGAAAGCCGGTCGACGAATCGCCTCTAGTGTAGCGACTCGGTGGAGGTGCGGCCGGGTTTCGCGTGCGGAGGGAGTGGTGCGGACGGATAGCTGATAAACGCGGATGGCGTGCAGCTCGGTCGCCTGGCCTGTGCTGCCGGACGGGTTTTCGACGGATGAATCACTGACAAGTCAACTGGTTATGCGCAGGCTCCGCCACTGTAGTGCCCCACGGGAGTCGCAGCACAGGCAATTTTCATATTCGACCGCTACAGCGAGTCGAGAAACCCTCTGACCGCCGGTCCGAAACGTGCGATGTCCACCAGGAAGGCATCGTGCCCTTGCGGCGAGGGCAGAGGCAACAGCCGGGCGTCGGCTCCGCCAGCGAGCAAGCCGTTCGCGATCTCCTCCTGCTGCTGCAACGGAAAGAGGATATCGGTATGGACGCCGATGGCCAGGGCCCGGTCGATCCGAACACGGGACAACGCCTGCTCGGTGGATCCATCGCAGCTCTCTCCCAAATCGAACCAATCCATCGCGCGGCTGAGGTAGAGATAGCAGTTGGGGTCGAAACGACGCACGAAACGTTGCGCATGGCCTTCGAGGTAGCTTTCTACTTCGAATTCGAGCGCGAACGGATCGGTGCCGATCCGTCGGTCCGCATCCAATTTGACCCTGCCGAAACGGCCGTCCCACTCCAGTGCGGAGCGGTAGGTAATGACGCCGAGTTTTCGCGCCATGCGCATCCCGGCTTCGGGATAATGCTCTTGATCGTAATTGCCTTGGTTCCAATGCGGGTCGAGCCGGATCGCCTCGCGCTGCAAGGAGCGGATCGCGATCGAAAACGGCAGCGCCCGGGCGGCGCCTGAAATATTGATCAGCCCGTGGGCGATGCCTGGATGGCGGTTGATCAGCGCCAGCGCGACCATGCCGCCCATCGAGTTTCCGATCACGCAGGCCAACCGGCGGATGCCCAGGACGCGGACCACATGGGCGGCCGCGTCGGCGCAGTCTTCGACCGAGAGCTCGGGAAAATCCAGGCGATAAGGCCGTCCGTTCGCAGGGTCGTTTGACGCGGGGCCGCTCGATCCCTTGCAACTGCCCAGGGTATTGACCGAGACCACGAACCAGCGATCGGTGTCGATCGGTTTGCCGGGTCCGAGCATCGGCTCCCACCAGCCGGGGTCAGGATGTTCGGCATGTGAGGCAGCATGCGCATCGGGCGAAAGGCCGGTGAGGATCAGGATCACGTTGCCGTAATCCGGGTCTGGTTTGCCCCAACATTCGTAGGCCATGCGCCCACCATGCAGGATGCCGCCTCGTTTCATCGCGAACGGACTGGGCAGATCGACGAAGCGGGTGCCGGGAGGGATGAATTCGCTCATCGCGAAAGTGTAACGGCTGCGCATGCGCTGCGCCCTCGACCGCCGGAGCGGCCGGGGCCAGCGCCTCAGCGCATCGAAGGGCGCAGCAAGTGCAAGGACACGCGTACCGGGAAGTGATCCGAGCCGATCTGCGGTCCGATCTCGGTCTGGGCGCGTCGCCAGTGCGCGGAGGCGAGAACATGGTCGATCGGGATACCCAGCACGCCGCGCCAACGCGAGGGCCAGGTCGGTATCAGATGCGTGGTGCGCAGTAGGGCCGGGTCGCGCAGATTCAGCAACGCCGTCGACCATGCGGTCGCATTCAGATCACCGGCGACGATGGTCGGCATATCGTCGGCCTCTCGCGCGAGCCGCTGCAGGATCGCATCGCGTTCGGCATGCCAATGCGGCGTGGCCGGAGGCATCGGGTGCGCCGCCGCGATCCGCACGGTTCGCCCCTTCACGTCGGCCTCCGCGATCAACGTGCGTACGCCGCCATCGGTGTCGATGCGGCGCACGGCGTCAAGCGGAATCCGCGAGTACAGGCCGATACCGAAGGGCGATGCGTCGGGGAATAGGACGCGATAGGGGTAGTCCTCGCGCGTGGCTTGCGTCAGCGCATCCGCATAGGCCGGGGATAATTCGGAGACGACGAACATGTCCACCGGTGTTGCGCGCAACCAAGCCAGCAGCGGTGTCGGATCGTGGTTGCCGACGAAGACGTTCGCGGCGGCGATGGTCAATGCGGGGTGCGCGGACGGTCGCGCAGTGTCCGTGGATTCCGGCAGTCGAGGACTGGCTGTCAGCATCGGCGTCAGCGCGAATGGCGCCAGCCATGTCCAGCGCCGATGGTGTCCCGCTGCCGACAGCAGACACAGTAACAGCCAGCACAAGGCGTAGATCATTTGCCAGTGCGCCGCAAGATCGAATGTCCAGATCAGGCCGTGCGATGCGCGCTGCGGGAACGCGCGCACCAGCAACGGCAGCAGCATGGCGCAGGCGCAGGGAATCAGCAGCCAGCGCGCGAGTCCCAGGTTGCGCCGAAGCGTGCGGGCTCCGGCGGAAGGCGCGTTCATTGCGCGCCTAGCACGAGTTTGATGGGTTCCGTCGCCGGCAGATGCGTACGGACCGGTTTGGACTCGAGATCTCCCGGTTGGCGGTTGGCGACGCCGCTCTCGGACAATCGCGCCAGCACTTCCACTTCCTGCATCTCGGACAGACGTCGGGTCGGCATCGGGCTGTCACCGTCGTCGAGGACGATTCGCAGTGGCAGCTCGGCGACGCTGTGTTTTTCGACGGCGATCGGCATCGGCGGCCCGCCCGGCGCGCGTACGATCACGAACACGCTGGCGTCGCCGCGCAGGCGCGCGCGCGCGGCGAAATCGGGATCGAGCGCGACTTCCACCTGCAATCCCGCCGATTGTGCTGACGACAGAGTCTCTGAGGCCGCGGGGCGCGAGGCATCGGCTTGCGAGACATCGGTTTGCGGCTGCTGCGATGCTGGCGGCAGCCCGGCCGCTTCGCGTGCGGCATCGATCTCCGCGCGCAGGCTCGCCGATTCGGACGGATCGATCTGCGCAAGCAGCGGCTCCCAGATGCGCACGGCGTCGGCGTCGCGACCCTGCTGACGCAGGGCGACGCCGAGAAACAGGCGGGCGCGTTGGTGGTCGCCGTCGAGTTTCAAGGCGCGTTCGAGCATCTGCGTCGCGTGCGCATCGAAGTGTTTGTGCGGGTCGGATTGGGCGCGCGCTTCGGCGGCGGCGGTGAGATATTCGGCATTGGTGGGCGCCATCGCCAGCACTTTGTCCCAGGTGTCACGCGCCTTGACCCATTGGCCGCTTTCGGCGTAGCCGGAGGCGAGCATGACCCAGCCCTGATGGTCAGGAAAACTGTTCGACTTTTTTTCGAGCAGGGCCACGATCTCTTCCATGGTTTTCGGCCTGCGCATCGCCGAAGCATCGAGTGCTTCCGGCGTGCCTACCGAGCGATAGAGCAAGGCTGCCGTCAGCAGCGAGGATACGGCTAACGCCGCGGCCGCCGTTCGGCGCTCGCGCCAGAGCGGGCGCAGGACGAAGACCAGCGTGATCAGCGCGAGCAGCGAAGCGATGACGATGAAGAGAGCCATGGCGTGAGGTCGGAGTCCTGCGCGGAGAAAGAGCGGGCGTCAGATATCGTGATCGTGCGGGTCGGGGCTGTCGGCGAGCTTGACGGCTTCCGTATTGCGTCTGCGAACGATCCGCGTGAGCGCGACACCGCCGCCAAGCGCCAGCAGCAACGGGCCGATCCAAAGCAGCAGCGTTTCGGCGTTGACCCGCGGGCGGTAGAGCACGAAATCGCCGTAGCGTTCGACCAGGAAATCGCGGATTTCCTCGTCGGAGCGCCCCGCCCGCATCAGATCGAGCACTTCGCGGCGCAGATCGTGCGCGATCTGCGCGTTCGAGTCGGCCAGCGACTGGTTCTGGCACATCACGCAGCGTAGTTCCGACGTCAGCGCATGGAAACGTCGTTCTTCGGCGGCGTTCTCGAAGCGCAACGGAGCCGCCGCACTGTCGCTCTGCTGCGCGGATACGCTGGTGATCGATAGCGCCAGGATGATGGTGAGCGCGAAGATCAGAGCGGACGCGACGTTCGACGCATCGCGCCTGCGCACGCGAACGGTGACGACGAGGGGATTCATCTTGACGCCTCCGACGCGCCCAGGACGGGCAGCAGCTCATCGCGCACGATCTCTTCGCTCAACGCGCCGACATGTTTCCAACGGACGATGCCGTTTGCGTCGACCAGGAAGGTCTCGGGCGCGCCGTAGATGCCGAAGTCGATGGCGGTGCCGCCTTCCTCATCGACCAGCACCAGCCAGTAGGGATTGTTGAAACGTTCGAGCCAGGCCAGCGCATCGGCCCGTTCGTCCTTCCAGTTGTAGCCGATCACGCGGACCCGTTTGGTCTCGGCGAAACGGGTGATGACGGGATGCTCGACCTGACACTCCGGGCACCAACTTCCCCAGACGTTGAGCAGATAGGGTTCGCCGCGTAGTTCCTTCGAAGTTACGACCCGCTGCGGCTCATGCAGTACCGGCAAAGCGAATTCCGGCGCCGGTTTGCCGATCAGCGGCGAGGGCAGCGCGTCGCGCCCTTCGCGACGGCTCATCCATACGCCCGCGGCGAGCAGGGCGGCGATCGCCAGAAAGATCGCGAACGGAAGCCAGCGTTTGGCATGCGTCATTGCGGTTTCTCCGTGCTGGCTTCGCGCGTGCGGAAGCGGCGGTCGAACGCCGTCACCAGCCCGCCCAGGGCCATCAGCAAGGCGCCGCACCAGATCCAGCGTACGAACGGTTTGATGTGCACGCGCACCGCCCAGGCTTCGCCGCCCAGCGACTCGCCGAGCGCGACATAGACATCGCGCAGCGCGCCGGGCCGGATCGCAGCCTCGGTCATCACCTGGCCACCGCTGGCGTATTCGCGCTTTTCGGGATGGAGGGTGTCGACGCGATCACCATCACGGAACACTTCGATCGTGCCGCGCCTGGCGAGATAGTTCGGGCCGTCGATCTGGGTGACGCCGTCGAAACGGAAACGGTCGCGACCGAGTTCGAGCGCTTGCCCGGGTTTCAACGCGATTTCGCGCTGCTGCGCGAGACCTTCGACCAGCAAGGCCCCGACCAGAAACACCGCGATACCGCTGTGAGCGAGGACCATGCCCATCGTTTCGGCCGTCAACGGATTGCGCACCACACGCAGGCGCTGCCAGACGAAACGCGCAGTGCCGCCGGCGACCCATAACGCGCCGGCCACGCCGGCCGCGGTCTTCACCGCGCCCTGCGGCGCCATGAAAAACGCGACGACTCCCCCGGCCAGCGCCAATCCTGCCCATGGCAGCAGCAGACGCGTCGGGCGCGGCCATTGGTCGCGTTGCCAGCGGGTCAACGGTCCCAGCGGCAACAGCAGTACAAGCGGCGCCATCAACAGCGCGAACATGAATGCGAAATATGGCGGTCCGACCGAGATCTTGTCGTCGCTGCCGAGGGCTTCGAGCAACAGCGGGAACAGGGTGCCGATCAACACGGTGGCGCAGGCCACGGTCAGCAACAGGTTGTTGACCAACAGCAACAACTCACGTGAGGTATTGGCGAATGGCTTGCCGGGGGCTTCGTCGTCGGCGCGAAGCGCGTACAGGGCCAGGGAGCCTCCGATCACAGCGCCCAGGAACATAAGAATGAACAGGCCGCGCCCGGGATCCGCAGCGAAGGCGTGCACGCTGGTGAGTAC
>SSEV01000176.1 GCA_008015095.1 Lysobacteraceae bacterium
GCGCCTACACGCCCCGCCTCCCTGCGACCCTGCCTCATCGATCCGCCTCCCTTGCGATCAGAAGGCGATCTTATGTGATGAAGGTCTCAAAATGAAAGATGCGAGCGTAGAGTTATGGTGAGGGTCAGTCCACATTGCCGTAATTCAACCAAATTCTTGCGGGGTCTTCCCGATCGAAAACCCGGCAGTGGTAGCCCTGTTCGCGCGCGATGATTTCACCGATTTCCATCCGTCCGACTGCTGTGCCGCGGGCATCGACATAAGCGACGCGCACGCCGTCGAACCCCCGCCCTTGCATCGCCGAAATCAAGCGCCGCATATCGGCCTCTCCCGGAACGGCGCCGTGCGTATGGTCGAGCACCAACAACCGATGATGGCCGGTGCGTTTGAGTTCGGCGCCGATGCGCACGAACATGTTCAAGACTGCTTCCGGCGTCCAGATCCAGCCCGTCACATCCGCGATCAGGCACGCGTGATCGCGACGGAAAGACAACTCGAACGCCGGCCGGTCATCACCGGCAGCGGGAAGTGGAGGCTCGCGCCGTGTCACCCTAGGGCCGCTTCGATATCCTTGACCAAGGATTCCGGCTTGTCGGTCGACGCATAACGCCCGATCACGTTGCCGTCGCGGCCGATGAGGAATTTGCTGAAATTCCATTTGATCGCGCCAATCCCGAGCAAACCGCCCTTCTGCTCTTTGAGCCACTTCCACAATGGATGCGCTTTGCCGCCATTGACGTCGATCTTGGCGAACATCGGAAAATCGACGTCGTAGTTCAGTGAGCAGAAATTCCTGATTTCAGCTTCGTCGCCCGGTTCCTGATGCGCGAACTGGTCACAGGGAAAGCCCAGCACGACCAGGCCGCGAGCGCGATAGGTCTCCCAGAGTTTCTGCAGACCGGCGTATTGCGGGGTGAAGCCGCATTTGGAGGCAACGTTGACGATCAGCAGTACTTTTCCGGCATATTCGGAAAGAGGCTGGTCGCGTCCGTCGATATCGACGGCGGAAAAATCGAAAGCGGTGCCCATCTTGGGTTCCTAGCGATGTCTGTCGGGGATCCTGAGCGCTGGAGCGAATGGCCGAATACCGAGCGCTTCGTAAATATCGCTGGGATAGTAAGCCGTCCCGCCTTTGATCACCAGAGCCACGCGGCGAATATCGGCGATATTCTGCGTTGGGTCGCCGTCAACCAGGATCAGATCAGCGCGCTTGCCGATCTCGATCGAACCGCGATCCTGCAGCATGCGCGAGTGTTCCGCGCCATTCCAGGTGGCGATCTGCAGCGCCTGCGCCGGAGTCATCCCGGCCTCCACGTAAAGCTCCAGTTCCCGTTGTAGCGTAAACCCCGCAAAACCATCGGTGCCAGCGAGGATCGGAATACCGGCCCGATACATCCGCCCGACGAATTCGACCATCTTCGCGTACGAGCGCTCGTATCGCTCTGCAGTGAGATCATCCGGAATATCGAAGGATGCGACTTGCAATCCACGCTGCACATCAGGCGGCATATGATCGGCGACCGCTGCGTAAGCCGGCGCGATCTGACCCGGACGCTGGCGAATAAAATCGAAAGTGGCGATGGTCGGATCAACCGCGACCCGCTTCCGGGCCATCAATGCGATGAAGTCCTGCACCTGCTTCGAATCGAAATCCAGGTCCGCGACTTTCTTTGCAGGCAGGTAGAAACGTTCGAGCGTGCGCGTGTCGGTCGCATCATCGACCAAGAAATTCAGCAACACCTGATTGATATGCTGAATTTCGTCGTAGCCCTGCTCGATTACGTCGCGGGCGCGCATGAACACCGGCACATGGCCGCTGACACGCAAGCCTTTGCCATGCGCATAGGCCGCAGTGTCGCGCAGATGCTCTTTCGGGAAGGAGTTGTAGATCTTGATCCCGACATAGCCGTTGGCGGCGTACCAGTCGACCGCGCGCTTGGCGGATTCGAGGTCGGAGATCACGAAACCGTTGCGCGCGGACATCGGGCTTTCGCCCTCGATGAAGCCGGAAGCAACGATCCCCGGGGAAAGTCTGCGCCCGGCGCGCTCGTCAGCGATCAATCGTTGCAGCGTGGCGTTGTCGTTGCCCATATCGCGCACGGTGGTCACGCCAGCGGCCAGATGCAGGCCGCCTTGCCAATCGTCCAGGTGGCCGTGCATGTCGAACAGCCCCGGCAGCAGGACTCTGCCGCGCGCATCGATCACCCGCGCCGTGCTCGCCCGTTCTTCACCACCACCGGAGATCGATACGATTCGGCCGTCTTCGATCAACAGATCGGAGGCGGGGCCCAGCACCGCGCGCGCGCTGTCGAAGATCCGCGCGTTGCGGATCAGCGTGGCGCCCGGTAGCGGATTGGAAAGGCGCGCGTTCATCTCCAACAGTAATTCGTTCTCGGCCTGCTTCTGCATGGCCTCAAGCGCGTCTGCGTTACCCTGCCAACCTTCTTCGATCAGTTGGAGATAGCCGGGCATGATCGAAGCGAACATCCGCGGAACCTTGTCATCAGTGACCCATAGCGGAGTCGGCGTGAATCCCACGCCCGTGATCATCAGCAACTGGACTTTGCGCTTATCGCTTCCCTTTTCGACCTCCGCATCGCGGACTTTGCGCATGGTCAACATGCCGCTGGGAATCAGCGGCAACTTGCCGTCGGCGCGCTTGCTGAGCGCCGACATCGCTGCAGCGAAGCTTCGCGGCGTACCGCCCAGCGGCGTATACGCTGCGTTCCCCTTGAGACGCTGCTCCCCTTGGTCCGATGTGGACTTCCAGCGCGCCAGCCCATCCTCGATGCTGAAATGCTCGTCGATCGGGGCGCCAAAGGTCGAAGCTCCCTTGACCGAGTAAGTCTTGAAGGTGCCGTCGGCAGCCAGGGTGTATTCCTCTTTCAATTCCGGGCCACGACCGTTGTCCTTGAAAATGAAATCAACCCGGGTGACGCCATCATCGGCATGGACGACGGTTTGGTGTCCGGCCTGCTTGCCGCCATCGACCAGAGCAAGGTAACGGATGGTCTCCGCGCAAAAAACCGGCGCAGCGAACGACAACACGCAACAGGCAAGAACCAGACGGCGCATCACTTTCTCCTTCGATCGCGGAAAACCTTCGGCACGGGTTGAGGACGCTATGGCGAAGGACAGGATCGGGCAACGTTGCCAGCTCTTCTTCGCAAGCGCCAGTGACCGCCGTCATGCGCATATTGCGCCGCAACAAAAACCGCCGCCGAGGCTTCGCCATGACAGACATCCCGATGTCGCTTCTCGGCGATTGTCGCGTGATGCGACTGCGTTCTCGACTCCCACGCATGTATTCGATTTCAGATCAACGTGAACGCGTGGGCAATCGATGAATAATCGCGACACTGCGTCCGCCCTGCTCCGATGAGCAACTGCGCGACGACAACGAGACCATTACGGAGACAGGAGCGCGTGCATGAGGACGATCGGGCGGCACTGGATGATTCCGACATTTTTCTCATCGCGTCGGCCTAGCCCGCTGGCTAACGACGAACGCTGGATGCAAAGCCGGCCTGGCGGCGCAACGCTGAGGGCTGCGGTGTGGATAGTCATATCGAGCATTGCTACAGCAGCCAGCGCCGCGATCCCATCGGCCCACGTCTACCACAACCACATGCCGAATTTCTGGCCGTTCTACGCGGTCAACGTCGGCAACACCTATCAGACCACACCGGTCGGCGCGCCGATCCGCTATGCGTACGACGGCCAGGTGATCAACCTCAAGAACAATCCTCCGCCGGGCTACAGCTATTACCTGCCGGCGGCGCTGGGCGGCACGATCATGCCGCACGACGATCTGGTCAGCTATTACAGCCACGACGCCAAGACCGGCGCGTATCAGTACTGGCCACAGCAGATCGCCGGCGAATTGCGCAATTTCTCCGGCGCGCAGGGCCAGATCCACGTCACCATGTCGGGCGCGGTGGTCAATAACGTCGATAGTCTGCAGAACCTGGGCAACGTCCCCGGCTACGGCAATCCGGGCTGGGGCCTGAGCTGGCGCAACGCCTACGGTGCGCTGCCGACCACGAACGGGTACCGCACGCTGGACCTGATCCACTTCACCGGGCACCACAGCATGGGCCCGTTGGTGGGCTCGGAGTACTTCCTCAAGGATCTGATCTATCAGAACGTCACCCTGGCCCAACCGTATTTCCTCGGCAGCGGTTTCCGCTCGTCGCGCGGCTTCTTCCCGACCGAACTCGGTTTCTCCGACCGGCTGATTCCGACCCTGAGCAAACTGGGCATTCAATGGTCGGTGATCGGCAACAATCATTTCTCGCGCACGCTCAAGGATTACCCGTACGCGACCTACGACGCCAACGGCGATACGTTGACCTCACCGCCGAATCGCGCGGACCTGCGCAACACCTCGACCACGGGCGCCTGGGTGGCGCAGCAGATGGCGCACGAACAGCAGGTGGTGGTGAACAAATACCCGTTCGCGTCCACGCCGCACTGGGTGCGCTATGTCGATCCGGCCACCGGTGCGGTGAGCAAGATCGCTGGCGTGCCGGTCAGCCAGAACGGTTCGTGGCTGGAAGGTTGGGAAGGTGCGGTGACGGTCGACGAGTATCAGCCCTACGCGGCGCTGGAACCCCGTCAATTCTTCGTGGTCGCGCACGACGGCGACAACTCAGGCGGACGCGCGGGATCGTTCTCGACCTGGCAGAACGGTTACGGCACCACATGCAGCGGCAACGGTTATTGCCTGGGCATCGACGAGTATCTGCAACGCTTTCCGATCCCTCCTGGCGACGTGCAGCATGTGCAGGACGGCTCGTGGATCGACACCCGCGACTCCTCGTCCGATCCGACCTGGTACCACTGGCGTCTGCCTTTCCTGATCTGGCAGGGCCAGTTCCCAGCGTTCAACGCCGCCACCGGCATGAATCTCTCGCCCAAGCTCAACCTCAACGGCACCGCCGAGGGCGCGACCGTGTCGCTGGAACACGGCTGGCACTATCTCGAACGCAATTTCGCGCTGTTGCAGGCGGCCTTGAACTACGCCAAGACCGCCGAACAGATCTGGCTCGACGATCATCCGAACCATTGGTCGCCGACCACCACCCTGGACACTCAGGTCACCCATGCGGGCAATCAGCTCAACCCGTGGATGATGTCGTTCCCGATCAAGGGCAATCCTGCCGCCGATTACGCCGGCGGCGCGAATCCGGCGGAACTGGCCTGGTATTTCCTGTTGCCGGCGATGGATTCGGGTTTCGGCTATTACGACGAGAACAAGGACGACAACGTCAAGCCGACGCTGGCCTTCAACAACTCGCTGTATTTCTCCAAGCTGCACGTCCAGGCGAACGCGACCAAGGACCGCACCGGGCCATCGGTGTGGTGGCCGCAGCGCTATCCCTACAACCCCGGCTCGGTGAACGCCTCGAAAGCCGAGGGTTGGACGGTCCAGCACTACAACCACGAGTTCGCGATCTACACCTACGCTTACGACGTTTCCAACATCGCCAGCATCCAGGTCAGGATCAGGCCGCACACCGGCAACACCATCAGCGCCAGCGACGACACCTACAAGGTCTACGACCCCGCGGCGATGGTCGGCAAGCCCGGACTCTCGATCACCCCGGCCAACGTCGGCGCATGGACGTCCTATCCGATGCAGGTCCGCGATCTGCGTCCGGTGATGAACGGCGTGTCCTGGATGCCGACCACGCAGGCGACGATGCAGGTATTGCCGGCGCAGGAGATCGGCAACCTCTACTACGCCTATTTCAACCAGTACCGTAACCAGTTGCTGGACTACTACATCGAAGCGACCGACAGCCGCGGCAATGTCACCCGCAGCGAGATCCAGCAGGTCTACGTCGGCGCCGGCACGTACCGCAAGACCACCACCGGCTCGGGATACGCCGAGGACGTCAACGGCACCATCGCCGGCGTGCGTCCGTTCCTGACCGTAGACACCACGCCGCCGGTGTTCCAGGGCACGCTCAGCGCAACGAATCTCAGCGACCGCGCGGTCAGCATCACCTGGCAACCGGCCACCGACAACGTGCGCGTGGCGGGCTATCAGATCTTCCGCAACGGCACCCTGGTGGGCAGCGGCAGCGGCACGCAGTTCAACGACAGCGGATTGACGCCGTCGACGACCTACAGCTATCAGGTGCTGGCCTTCGACGCGGCGGGCAACCAATCCTCA
Organism: Lysobacteraceae bacterium; assembly: GCA_008015095.1. Classification (GTDB taxonomy): domain Bacteria; phylum Pseudomonadota; class Gammaproteobacteria; order Xanthomonadales; family Xanthomonadaceae; genus Lysobacter_I. The sequence continues at coordinate 6,182 of SSEV01000176.1, forward strand.
CGCAGTCCGGTGCTGGCGGTGACCACCCGTGCCGCCGACACCACCGCGCCGACCGCGCCGGGCACGCCGTCGCTGGTCTCGGCGACCGCCAGTTCGATCGCACTGGGCTGGACGGCCGCCACCGACAACTATGGCGTCAGCGACTATCTGATCTACCGCAACGGTACCCAGGTCGGCACGACCACCGGCACCACGTACACCGACAGCGGGCTGCAACCGTCGACGGCGTACAGCTACACCGTGCGCGCGCGCGATGCCGCGGGCAATCTCTCGGCGACCTCGGCCGCATTGCAAACGTCGACCGCCGCCGGCAATGTCGCCACGGTCTATTACCGCGCCCCCGCGGGTTGGACCACGGTCAATCTGCACTACTCGCCCAACGGCGGCACCTGGACCGCCGTGCCCGGTGTCGCGATGACGCTGGCTTGCACCGGCTGGTATCGCTATTCGGCGAATCTGGGCGCGGCCAGCGGGCTCGCGGCGACGTTCAACAACGGCGCGGGTGTGTGGGACAACAACAACGGCAACAACTACGCGCTCGGCACCGGTCTCTCGACCGTGCAGAGCGGCTCGGTGGGCACCGGGGTCAACCCCTGCGACGCCGACATCCAGGCGCCATCAACGCCGACCAACCTCACCGGCCGCGCGATCGATTCGAATTCGGTCAGCCTCGCTTGGAGCGCGTCGACCGACAACGTCGGCGTCGCCGGTTACCGCGTCTATCGCGGCGCCACCCAGGTCGCTTCCGTCACCGGTGGCGCCGCCTACGTCGACAACGGCCTGACTGCGTCCACCGCGTACAGCTACAGCGTGCGCGCCTACGACGCGGCGGGGAATCTTTCGGCGGCCAGCGCGAGCATCGGCGTGACCACGCCCGCGCCCGCCGATACCCAGGCGCCGAGCGTGCCCGCAGGGTTGGCCTACGCGAATCTGACCAGCACTTCGCTGACTCTGTCGTGGGCGGCATCCACCGACAACGTCGGCGTGGCGACCTATCTGGTGCTGCGCAATGGCGTGCAGGTGGCGACGACCGCGGCGACGTCCTACGCCAACAGCGGGCTGTCCGCGAACACCGCCTACGCCTACACGGTGAAGGCGCAGGACGCGGCGGGCAACACCTCGGCCGCCAGCACGGCGCTGAACGTCACCACGCCGCCACTGGTGAACAACACCGCCACCGTCTATTACAAATCCATCGCGGGATGGACCACGGTCAACATCCATTACGCGCCGAACGGCGGAAGCTGGACCACGGTGCCCGGGGTGGCGATGGGCGCGGCCTGCACCGGCTGGTGGGTGAAGGTGATCAGCCTGGGCGCGGCGAACGGCGCGCAGGTCACCTTCAACAACGGCAGCGGCGCGTGGGACAGCCGCAACGGCGCGAACTATCCGGTCGGCACCGGCCTGTCGAGGATCGAAAACGGCGTCATCACGACCACCGATCCCTGCCTCGGCGACGACAGCACCGCGCCCACCGCGCCAAGTGCGCTGAGCGCAAGCAACGTGACCATGACGTCGGCCACACTGTCCTGGTCGGCCTCGACCGACAACGTCGGCGTCGTCGGTTACCGCGTCTATCGCGGCGGCACCCAGATCGGCACCACCGCCTCGCCCGGCTTCAGCGACAGCGGACTTTCGGCGGGCAGCGCGTACGCCTACACCGTGCGCGCCTACGACGCCGCCGGCAATCTTTCGGCCAGCAGCGCCACCCTGACCGTGAATACGCCGCTGCCGGGCACCTGTCAGGTCAGCTTCACCATCGCCAATGCGAATACCGTGTTCGGCCAGAATCTCTATGTGGTCGGGAATGTCGCTGCGCTCGGCAGTTGGTCGCCGGGCGCGGGCTTCGCGCTGACCATCCAGGGCAGCGGTGCGAACGTGCCCTGGAGCGGCACCATCACCCTGCCCGCCGGCGCCGCGATCCAGTACAAGTACGTGAAATGGAATGGTTCGACCGCGACCTGGGAAAGCAACCAGGCCACCGCGTCGGGCAACCGTGAATTCACTCTGCCGGTCAGTTGCGCATCGACGGTGATCCGCAACGACGGCAACTTCAAATTCTGAGATGCTTCGCCCGGCGCGGCGGCGCCGGGCAGGCATCGTTACCGGGGGCTTGACCCTGACGCCGCGTGAGGCCGGAGGATGGCCTCGCGACGAGTCGTCGCGCATCCGAGTTCCGATCCGGAGCGTTCATGCCCAAGCCTTATCACACCGTCGGCCGCGTCGCGGCGATGACCCGCCTGACCGTCCGCGCCTTGCATCACTACGACGCGATCGGTCTGGTGTGCCCCTCGCATCGCGGTGGCAACGGTTACCGTCTCTACACCGAGGACGATCTCCGCCGCTTGCAGCAGGTGCTGTTGCTGCGCGAACTGGGATTCGGTTTGGAGGCGGTGCGCGAGCTGATTGACGCGCCGCCCGGGCGCCGTCGCGAGGCTCTGTTGGCACAACGCACGCTACTGGAAACGCAGCAGCGGCATACCGAAACGATGATGCGCGCGGTCGACGCGACTCTTCAATCCCTGACTACGGACACACCCATGAGCATCGACAAACTCTTCGACGGCTGCGAAAACTTCGCCAACGGCGAATACGCGCAGGAAGCGGAACAGCGCTGGGGACAGAGCACGGCGTGGAAGGAATCCAAACGCCGCACCGGCGGCTACGGCAAGGACGACTGGACCGCGATCGAACGCGAGGCGGAGACGATCGTCGCCGACTTCCTCGCCGCCATGCAGCGCGGCGATGCGGCCGACAGCGACGCCGCGACCGCGATCGCGGAGCGCCATCGCCTGCATATCGATCGCTGGTTCTATCCGTGCAGCCATGCGATGCACCGGAACGTATCGGCGATGTACACCGCCGACCCGCGCTTCCAGGCCTACTACGACCGCCATGGCGACGGGCTGGCCGCATACGTCGAAGCCGCGGTGCATGCCAACGCCGCGCGCGTCGAGTGAAAAGAACCCGCCGGACGGTCTCCCGTCCGGCGTTCTTTCGATGCGTCATGAGGCCGGCGGCCGCTTTGCAATACGGTCAAAGCCAGATGATCAGAGACACACCATCAGAACCGTACCGTCAAAGCCGCACCGTCAGAACCGCGCCTTGAACTCCAAACCCCAGGTGCGCGGCTCATTCAGGAAACCGGTGAGGTTGTTGAAGTCGATGGCGCCGACGATCGCTTCTTCATCGGTGATATTGCGACCGAACATCGCGAGTTCGTAATCCCCGCTGTTCCAGGCATAGCCCAGACGCAAACCGCCCTCAAGCAGCGGGTCTCCGGTGAACTCCACCGCTTCGTACAGGAAGAAATTCACTTCGCTGCGGTAAGCCCAATCGGTATAGGCGAAGAATTCGCCATGACTGGTCGGGATACCATAGCGGGCGGTCAGGTTGTACACATGCTTGGGCGCTTGCGGCAAGGCATTGCCATCGATGCGCAGCGTGCCCGGCACACTGCCGGCCGGATCCTTCGGCGTGCACAGCGAGCCGCACTGGAACACGCTGAGATCGTCGTCCTGGATCTCGGTGTCGTTGTAGCTCGCGCCGAAGGTGACCAGCAGGTGGTCGGTCAGCCAGGCTTCGAGATCAAGTTCGGCGCCCTGTCCCACGGTCTTGTCGGCATTAACCAACCGGGCGACGTTGGATGCGCCACCGACCGCGGTGAGCTGCTGATCGTTCACGGTGTAGCGGAACAATGCGAAGCCCAGACGCAGACGATCCTCCCAAAGCTGCGCCTTCACGCCGGCTTCGACCGAGAGCACGGTTTCGGTATCGGCCACAGTCACCAGTTCGCTCGCCGGCAAGGTCGCATCGGCGAACATCAGGCGGCCCTGCACGCTCGGCGCGCGGAACCCCTTGGCCACGCGGCCGTAGACATTGACGTCGTCGTTGACGCCATAGACCGCGCTCAGATCCCAACTCACGTCGGTGTCGCTTGGATTGACCTTGATCGGCGCAATCGGCGGCCCGAACGGGCCCACCACGCGCTGCGCGACGAAATCTTTGCTGTCGTCGGTGTAACGCAGGCCGCCACGCAGCTTGAGGCTGTCGGTGACATCGAAATCACCGGAAGCGTAGACCGCCCAGGCGGTGTTGTCCTGCGTCTGCACGGCATAGCCGTTCTGCGGGCCGCCAAACCCGTCGTAGGAGAAACTCTCGACGTCGATCTTCTCGTTGAACCAGAACAGGCCGGCTTGCCAGTCGAAACGACCCCATTCGTCCGATTCGATGCGGAACTCCTGACTGTACTGGCGATGGCGGGGCAGGCCGTCGGCCGATTCGGCCGGGAATAGCGACTCGCCCGGCTCGTCCGGTGGGAACACATAGGCCGAACCGCCGTCGATGTCGCCGCGGCTGTAAGCCTCGACGCTCTCGAAACCGGTGATCGAATACAGCGCCGTGCTGCCCAGATCCCAGCGCATGCGCAGATTGGCGCCGAGCTGGTCGAGCTGCTGGCTGTTGTGGCCGTCGATCGACACCCGATCGCGTCGGAAACCGTCGTTCAGCTCATTGCTGCCCTGACGGATGATGCTGGCGCGGAACAGACGCGCCGTACCTTCCAGCTTGCGCGCATGGACGTTGAACAGCGCTTCGAAGTTTTCGCCCGGCTGGAACAGGAACTGCAGGCGCGCAGCGCTTTCTTCGTACCCTTCGAGATCATCGCCGGAGCCATTGGCGATATTGTCGACCCAGTCGTCGCGACGCTGGTGCATCACCGACAAACGGGCCGACGCGCCCTCGCCAACCGCGCCGGTCACCGCACCTTCGAGATTGATGCCGTTGAAACTGCCATAACTGATGCGGCCATAACCACCGAACTCCTGTTCAGGACGCGCGGATTCGAACTTGATCACGCCTGCCGGGGAATTGCGCCCGAACAGCGTGCCCTGCGGGCCGCGGGCCATTTCCACCTGATCGAGGTCGAACAGCGGGAAGCCCTTGAGGATCGGATTCTCCTGGACCACGCCGTCGTAGACCAGCGACACCGGCTGCGAGGCGTTGAGATCGAAATCGGTATTGCCCAGACCGCGAATATAGAAACGCGGGAACGCACGACCGAAGGAGGATTCGATATTGAGACTGGGAAGTCGCCCGGACAGGAACCGGATGTCTTCGCCGCCGGAACCGAGCACCTGCAACTTCTCGCTCTGCACCGTGGTGATCGCCATCGGCACGTCCTGGATGTTCTCCACCCTGCGCTGGGCGGTGACAGTGATGGTGTCCAGAGTCGGCGCATCCGAAGCCGGTTCCTCGCTGGCCTCCTGAGCCAGGGCCATACCCGGCATCGCGAGAACAATGGCAGCGGCAAGGCTGCGGATACGCAGGCCACGGTGCCCGTGGCGGGTCGGTCGAGTCATTGGGGTATCCAAAATGGTGGTTGGATGGAACAGGTGGCTGAAAAGCCGGGCGATTGTAAACAAAGTGTCAAGCCGGAGTGTTACAGCCGCCATGGCTTTCGTCATGGGCCAGGCCGAGGCCGATCCGCTACCCTGCAAGCTCTGATTCCTGAGATCCGTCCCTATGAACCGCCCGCTCGCCCGCATCTTGGCGCTGGCCGTCGCCGCCGCGCTTGCCGGTTGCGCCACCACCACGCCATCTTCCGCCGTCACCGACACTCAAACCATGCCCGCTCCCGCCGTCCTGGACAATCCATTCTTCGCCGACAGCCCGTTGGCGCTGAAATATCCGACTTTCGACAAGATCAAAGACAGCGACTTCGGTCCGGCATTCGATCGCGGCATGGCCGAGCAGATCACCGAGGTCGAAGCCATCGCGAACAATACGGAGCCGGCGAGCTTCCAGAACACCATCGTCGCCCTCGAGAAATCCGGGCAGATCCTCGGCCGCGCCACTGCGGTCTTTTTCAATCTCAGCGGCGCGGACACCAACGAAGCCCGCGAGAAGCTGCGCGCCGACTATGCCCCAAAACTCTCGGCGCACAACGATGCGATCGCGTTGAACCCGAAGCTGTTCGCCCGCGTCCGCGATCTATACCAGAAGCGCGCCGATCTCGGTCTCGACGCCGAGGGCCAACGCCTGATCGAGCGTTACTACATCGACTTCGTCCGCGCTGGCGCCAATCTTTCCGACGCCGACAAAGCCAGGATCAAGGACATCAACGCGGAACTGGCGACCCTCAGCGCCAAATTCAGCCGGAACGTGCTGGCGGAAGTGAATGCCTCGGCCATCGTGGTCGATAGCAAGGCGGAACTGGCCGGCATGTCAGAAGCGCAGATATCAGCCGCCGCCGAGGCAGCGAAAACCCGCAAGCTCGAAGGCAAATACGTCATCGCCCTGCTCAATACCACCGGCCAACCCGCGCTAGCGCAGTTGGAGAACCGCGCGCTGCGGGAACGCCTGTACAAAGCATCGATCGCGCGCGGCAGCCGCGGCAACGAATTCGACAACACTTCAATCGTGTCCCAAGTACTGAAACTGCGCGCCGAGCGCGCGAACATCATGGGGTACGCCAACCATGCCACCTACGTCCTTGAAGACGAAACCGCGCGCAATACCACTGCGGTCAACGCTATGCTGAACAAACTGGCGCCCGCCGCTGTCGCCAACGCCCGACGCGAAGCCGTCGACATGCAGGCGGTGATCGACGCCGAACAGAAAGCCAAGGGCCAGCCTAGCTTCAAGCTGGAGCCATGGGACTGGGCCTACTACGCCGAGAAAGTCCGGCAAGCGCGCTACAACTTCGACGAGTCGCAACTTAAGCCTTACTTCGAAATGAAGAACGTGCTTGAGAATGGCGTCTTCTTCGCCGCAGGGCAGCTTTACGGGCTGAAGTTCAAACAGCGCACCGACCTCCCTGTCTACCATCCGGACGTCACCGTCTACGATGTGTTCGACGCCGACGGCAAGCAACTGGCGATTTTCATCGCCGACATGTACGCGCGGCCTTCGAAGCGCGGCGGCGCATGGATGAACGAATACGTCTCACAGTCGCATCTGACCGGTAATCTGCCGGTCGTCGCCAACCATCTCAACATTCCAAAGCCTCCGGCCGGCCAGCCGACCCTGATGACCTGGGACGAGGTGACGACGATGTTCCACGAGTTCGGCCATGCCTTGCACGGCATGTTCTCGAATGTGGAATATCCGAGGTTCTCCGGAACCAATGTGCCTCGCGATTTCGTCGAATACCCGTCGCAGGTCAACGAGATGTGGGCCGACTGGCCGGAAGTGCTGGCCAACTACGCCAAGCACTACCAGACCGGCGCGCCGATGCCGAAAGAGTTGTTAGACAAAGTGCTGGCGGCCTCGAAGTTCAATCAGGGCTTCGCCACCACCGAATATCTTGGCGCCGCGATGCTTGACCAGAGCTATCACCAGCTGTCGGCCGACAAAGTTCCCGCCGCCGGCGACATGATCCGCTTCGAGCAATCAGCGCTGAAGGCCAACGGCACCGATTTTTATGTGGTCCCACCGCGCTATCGCACCGCTTATTTCAGCCACATCATGGGCGGCTATTCGGCCGGTTACTACGCGTACATCTGGTCGGAAGTCCTCGACGCGGACAGCGTGGAGTGGTTCAAGGAAAACGGCGGACTCACCCGCAAGAATGGCGACTGGTTCCGCGCCAAGCTGCTCAGCCGTGGCGGTTCTGAAGACGCGATCATCACGTTCAAGCAATTCCGCGGCCGTGAACCTCAACTCGAACCATTGCTCAAACGCCGTGGGCTGACCACGCCGTAAGACCGACGCCCGGTTGGATATGCCGCCCGCATTGAGGGCGGCATGTTTCGAGTAGCGTCGCTTGATCAGCGCGCTCTTCAGCGGCATATGCACGGGATTGCTTTGTTGACCGGGATCTTCGCAAAAAGCGTCTGAGTTCGCGCGATCGCACATGCAGGGGGCGATCCTCAGCCGGGGCAGAACCCAAGGCGACGATCTGGCGGCTCTGGGGCTCGAAGGAGACTGCGACGATGTGCTGACATCCGTCTTGGCGCCGGCCGCGATAGATTGAGCTCGCAACCAGCCACGCCGTCAGCGACATGATCAGCCGCCGACGAACAGGCTCCGATATTCGGGGCTCAGATACGGCAGCAGCACGCTGGCCGGCACTTCGACCGTGCGCACGCCATCGACGTAAGGCCCGACCTGGTAAGGCGGGAAGACGAAACGGAGCGCCATCAACTTGCCGTCGCTCGCAGCCAGCACCGGTTCGAAAGAGGAAAACGATGCGGCGGCGGGCGTCGTGCCCTCGTCGATCATCCTGGCCGCACCGCGCATCACTTCCGCGCGTTCCGGAGCCGCGAGTTCGTCGGCATCAACCCGTTGCGAAAGGGTCGAATGCAACTGCTCGCGCACGTAGTCGGAAATCACATTCCAACCCTGCGGTTCGGCCAACAGACTTTCGGCCGACATCACCCGATTCTGTCGAGGCAACCAGACGAAGCGCGCGACCAGAGGCGCGCTGTGCGCCCCACCGGTGTAACTGCTGCCATCGGCGGCGACCGCCACCATTTGCGGCGTTTCCGTCAACAGGGTGAAGTTCAAGGTCAGATCGTAAGGGCTCGATTGCTTGCTCGCATCGATGGATGCGACGGCTTTCATCAACTCATCGCGAGCGGCGTCGGCGTAGCGGCGCAATTCGGCGGCCAACCCCGGATACTTCGAGGCTGCCGGCGGATAACTGATGCCGACGACATATCGTTGATCGGTTTCGATCAGATCCTTCAGTTCGATCGGCTGCGGCTGCAGCTCCGCCTGAGGCGGGGCCGGCGCAGTTTTCGGTGGCGCGGGCGGCGCCGAATCCATCTCCTTGTTGCAGCCCGCCAGCAACAGGACAGGGAGCGCCAAGGGCCAGAAGCGTATGCAGAGATTGCGGGAAAGCCCGGAAAAATGGAGGGGGACGTTCTTCATCGTAGAACTCTCATTCCTGGCCACGACGAAAGATGCCATCGTGCGCCGGCCAACGGTGAATCGGAATCTGACAGGTTGTTGAAAAACGCGGTGCGTACGGATCCCGACTCACCGCAGACATGCGCAAAGATCGGAACACGCTCAGGATAATGGATGTGGGCGGCTGTTGATTAGAGTCGCCCATCACAGGTGGCGTCTTGGTCCGTCAGCCAGGTGCGAAGAAGGGTGGAATCGGATACGAAAAAGCCCCGGGCGCGAACGCCCGGGGCCTTGTGACGCAATCTTAATCCTATTGAAATTGAATCAGAGCGCCTGGACTTCGTCGGCCTGCTGACCTTTCTGGCCCTGCACAACCTTGAAGGTGACCTTCTGGCCTTCCTTCAGCGACTTGAAGCCGGTGCCCTGGATCGAGCGGAAATGGACGAACAGGTCCGGGCCGCTTTCCGGCGTGATGAAGCCGTAGCCTTTGGCATCATTGAACCACTTGACGGTACCGGTCTGACGATCGGACATGGGTGTTACTCCTCAAATAAACAGGTGATTGGATAGACGAGCCTTGTGGGCGTCGCGACTGTCTAGCCAGGGGTAACGCGAAGGATGAGCGGATCGTCTTGGTTGGCCGTTTGAAGCTCAATCCCCAATCCGGCCGTTCGTACCGGATTGAGGACAGGCCGTTGCCGGCGTGTCACCTTGGATCTACCGCATCGGGCCACGATGTACCGTGATCCCGCTTGGAACAGTAGGCGCACCTTACACCACATCCTGACTGTTTTGTGAAGAGGGCGTAACGAAATGTTTTCCAGGCGATTCTGGGGGTATCGAAGATATCTCCATAAAAATCAATAATTTAAATCCGATAGCGCTTTTCGACACACGAACCACCCTGTCAGGACAGATAGGGTCACCCGGAGCCATCGCACCGTATGGATGTGACCTAAAGCGTCAGCCGATTACGGCATCCGCCAGCTTGGAAACGGTGGCACGGTTCATGCTTTTACATTTCGGCAAACCGCTCGTTCCGTATCGCGAGGAGATCACCATGGCTTCCGAAGTGCCCACCGCCAACATCGCCGATATCGAGGTTGTGACGCGGATGTACGAATTGTCCCGCAATGGTGACACCACCACACGCGAATTCCAGTTGCTTGATTTCGTGATCCTCAGACGTCTGCAGCAGACCTACGGCGGCGAAATCCAGCGCAGCACGGCGTTCGCGGCCTGATTGATTGGTGCGCGTCCCAGCGCGGGACCGTGAAGATGCCGTCATCTCGGCCAGGCGTCGGTGTCCGCCGACGTCGCCGGGCTTCAGCCAAACGCCGGTTGCGCCAATCGCCGCAAGAAACTGCCGGCCAGCGACGGTTCCAACAGAAGCATGAACATCACGCCGTAGCCGGCGCCCCACAAGTGGGCGCTGTGGTTGACGTTGTCCCCGCCGCGCTTGTCCATCCAGATGCTGTAACCGATATAAAGCACGGCGAATACGAACGCAGGAATCGGAATCGGGATCAGGAACAGATAAATCCCCGACCAGGGCGAAAGCAGGATGTAGGCGAACAGCACCGCCGACACCGCTCCGGAAGCTCCCAGACCGCGATAGTGTGCGTCCCGCCGATGTCGGCTGTAGGTCGGCAGGATCGCGATCACGATCGCTGAAAGATAAAAGCCCAGATAACCGAGCATGCCGATCTTCGCAGTGAAGAAATGCTCCATCGCCTGGCCGAACGCATACAGCGTGATCATGTTGAAGATCAGATGCATGCCGTCGGCATGGATGAAGCCATGGCTCAACAGGCGGTCGTACTGTTTGTAGCGATCGACCGCGGGCGGCCATAAAATCAAGCGGTCGAGCAGCCTCGGCTGGTTCCAGGCCTGCCAGGACAGCAGCACGGTGACCGCGATCAACCCCCAAGTGACGATGCTGCCGTTCATTGCGCCGCCCGATAGTTGTCCACGACATGGTACCGCTTCGCGTAGAAGCCGAAGGCCAGAGCCGCTGCGAAAGCGAAAGCGGCGAAGAAGAACATCAGGAACGCAGTCTCGCTGAGACCTGTGGACGCGATCCGCGACGTCACCGTGTCATTGCGCACCGCCTGGTTCGCCAACAGCACCCAGAGGTTGCCGACCGTGGTGGTCAGGTTCCAGAAACTCATCACTACGCCTTTCATCGACTGCGGAGCCTGGCTATAGGCGAACTCCAGACCGGTGGCCGATACCAGCACCTCGCCGAAGGTCAACAACGCATATGGCAGGATCTGCCACACGATGGACATCGGCGTGCCGCCATCCATCGTTAATTGGATACTGCCGATCACTACCCAGGACAGACCGCTGAAGGCGATGCCCGCGGTCATCCGGCGCAGCGCGGTGGGCTCCCAACCGAATCGCCGTAACGCCGGGTACAGCACCAGGTTGTTGAACGGAATCAGCAGCATCACCAGGGCCGGGTTCAACGCCTGCATCTGCGAGGCCACGAACCACTCTGGCTTGATCATGGCATTGCCCTGTATCACCCAGGTCGAGGCTTTCTGGTCGAACAGCGAGTGGAACGGTGTGACCAGCGCGAAGATCACCAGTACCCGCAGCACGTTGCGCACGCCGTCGACCGCCGCGTCCGCATGCAGCCCGCGGGCGCGATCAAGCTGAAGGTAGGCGCCGATACTGAATCCGGCGATCAATGCAACCAACGCCATGCAGGCCGCGATCACGAAACCGAAACGACCGACCTGCGCCAGCGAGAAAGCGGCGAGCAGAACGCCCGCCGAAGCCACGATCAGCCCAGGTCTGCCCTGCCCCTCGCGCCGCGCGGTGAGCGCCGTACGCACCACCTTCGAGAACGAATCCGGATCCTGCGCCAGGCTCGGCTGCACGCGTACGTAGCGATGCCGCCCCAACCAGAAAATCAGTGTCGCGATGAACATCAGCAGGCCGGGAATGCCGAAGGCCACGCTAGGGCCATAGTGTTTGAGAAACAGCGGCATGGTCAGCGATGCGAACAGCGAGCCGAAATTGATGATCCAATAGAAGGCGTCGAACACCAGCTTCGCCAGATGTTTGTTCGACTGGTCAAACTGGTCTCCGACGAAGGACGAGACCAGAGGTTTGATCCCGCCCGCTCCCAGCGCGATCAGCCCCAGGCCGGTAAAGAAGCCCGTCCGACTGTCCTCGAACATAGCCAGGCACGCATGTCCGGCGCAGTAGACCAGGCTGAACCAGAGGATCGTGTTGTATTTGCCGAAGAACCGGTCGGCCAGCCAGCCGCCCAGCAAAGGGAAGAAATACACGCCGATCATGAAGCTGTGCATCAGATCTTTCGCCGCCAGCTCGCGTTCGGACCCTTCCATGATGTGCTGCAGCAACAGCGACGTGATCAGGAACTGCACCAGGATGTTACGCATGCCATAGAAGCTGAAACGCTCACAGCCTTCGTTACCGATGATGTACGGGATCTGGCGCGGCAATTTCGCGCGTGCGCCGTTGGGGGTCAGCGTATGGGGAGTGGTCGACATCAGGAATCCGATACTGGTGTGGATGAGCCGGAGATTACGCGAACCTCGCGGCATGTTTCGATCGCGTCAACAGCTTCTGACTGGTTTCAAAAATTGTGTTCCGCTTGCATTTCCCAACCGGCATACTCGGCGCCTACCAAGACAGACAGCGCCAGCAGGCTCTTCTCAACAGCCCGCTAGGCCCATTCGCTCAGGCCTTCTCGCTCGTACAGGACTTTGAAGGACGCTCGCGCCTTCATCCGTGCGGCGAGCGCCGCCAAATGCGGCCAGGCGATCGCCTCGCGCGGCATGTTGCGCGACCAGCGCATCAGCATGGTCAGATAGAAATCAGCAGCGCTCAGCGTCTCACCGAGCAGGTAAGGCCCATGCTCCGCGAGATGGGCGTCGATCCTTTGCCACTGCGCTTCGATCCGCGGCCGGACATGTTCGCGGACGGGATCCGCATATTCCGGGCCGGCGGGCTCAGAGGGATACCACCACTGCCGGAACAGCGGTTGCACCATGTTCGCAAGATTGAACATCCAGCGCATGTAGTCGATGCGCATAGGATCGCCAGGCGCGGGCGCGAAACGGTGTCCAGGATAAGCATCGGCAAGATGCATCAGCAATGCGGCGGCTTCGTACTGCGGCTTACCGTCAATGATCAGAGTTGGAACCACGCCGTTCGGATTCAGGGCGAGATAATCGGGGCGCTTCTGTTCGCCTGCCGCGGTGTCGACCTGCACCAGCGCATAAGGCGCGTCCAGCTCGATGAGCATCCAATGCACGACCAGACTGGCCGCGCCGGGGGAGTAATACAAGGTATACATGACCAACCCAGGTTCCCGTGTCGGCACATCTTCGCACGATGGCGGCCCGCTTCCGCATGACCGCCGCATAATGGCTGCAGGCTGGTTCGGGCATGACTATCGGCATACTCCACATACCGACCGCATCCGCACAATGCGGGATTCGCCGATGTCCGGAGCCGCCATGTCCCGTCCCGCCATCCTGCTCGCGAGTCTCTTGCTCGCCGGCGTGCTTCTGGCCGATGCCGTACACGGCGCCCCTCCCTGGGACGCAGGATTGAAGACGCTCGCCGAACGTAGCGGTTATGCCCGGACCGGGCGTTATGCCGAAGTCATCGAACTATGTGCGACGTTCGGGGCCGCCTATCCGGATGCGGTGCGATGCGTCGATTTCGGCCGTACGCCTGAAGGTCGTCCCATGAAGGCTTTGATCGTCAGCCGTAGCGGCGCACTCAACCCGCAACGTGCGCATGCGATGGGATTGCCGGTCGTTCTGATTCAAGGTGGCATTCATGCTGGCGAGATCGACGGTAAGGACGCCGGTTTCCTGGCCCTGCGTCAGATGCTCGACGGACGGGCCGCACCAGGCGCACTGGACACGGCCGTGCTGGTGTTCGTCCCGGTGTTCAATGTCGACGGTCACGAACGCTTCGGCGCATGGCACCGACCGAACCAGAATGGACCCGCCGAAATGGGCTGGCGCGTGACCGCACAGAATTACAACCTCAACCGCGACTACGCCAAAGCCGATGCGCCGGAGATGCAGGCGATGCTCGCCTTGGTCGAGGCCTGGGATCCGGTGGCGACCATCGACCTGCACGTGACCGACGGCGCCAAATTCGAGCACGACATCTCGATCATGGTCGAACCGGTCGACTCGGGCGATGTCCCGCTGCGCGAAGCGGGACGTCAGTTGCGCGATGGCACACTCGATCATTTGCGCGCGAACGGCTCGCTGCCGTTGCCGTTCTATCCTTCTTTCGTCGAGGATGACAATCCCGCGTCCGGCTTCGCGCACGGTGTCGCGCCACCGCGATTCTCGACCGGCTATTTCCCGCTACGCAACCGTTTGGCGATGCTGGTCGAAACCCATTCGTGGAAGGATTACCCCACACGCGTGCGCATCACCCGCAACACCGTGATCGCGGTGATGGAACTCGCCGCGAAGCACGGACAGCACTGGCTGGCGCTTGCGCGACAGGCCGATGACCGAACGCGCATGTTGGGCGGACAACCCGTAGCACTGTCTTACGCCACGACCGACAAAGTGCGGACGATCGATTTTCGCGGCTATGCCTATACGCGCACTCCTTCCGAGGTATCGGGCGCAGCGATGACCCGCTACGACGACACCAAACCGCAGATATGGAAAGTACCGCTGCGCGACGAAGTAGCACCCGCCTTAACCATCGACGCGCCTAAGGCGGGTTATCTGATTCCCGCCGCGCACGCCGCCACGGTCAGCGCCAAACTCGGCCAGCATGGCATCGAGTTCCGCGTCCTGTCGGACCCGCTCGCCATGGCGGAAGTCGAGGCGTTCCGGGCGAGCAAAGCCGCGCCAGCCCCGGCATCGAGCGAAGGTCGCCAACGCATGAATATCGAAGGCGCATGGGCGCGCGAATCGCGCAGCCTCGGCGCCGGCGCAGTGTTCGTGCCGATCGCCCAAGCCAAGGCGCGTCTGGTTATGGCCCTGCTCGAACCGCAGGCGCCCGACGCCCTCGCCGCATGGGGCTGGTTCAACAACGCATTCGAGCGCAAGGAATACATGGAAGCCTACGTCGCCGAGCAGGTCGCACGCGAGATGCTGGCGCGCGATCCGCAACTGCGAGACGCCTTCGCGAAACGCCTCAAAGAAGATGAAACCTTCGCCAAAAGCGCGGAAGCCCGGCTGGAATTTTTCTATCGCCTACACCCATCTTGGGATACGCAGTTCAATCTCTATCCGGTGCTGCGCACCGATCGCATGCCTGAGTGAGCGACCGCGCGCCAGGCATGGCATGCCTCCATGCGCATCGCCCGCCGACGCGGCATTCATTCGCCCCCTCCCGCCTCCAATTCGGCCCAGCGCGCATAAGCATGGTCCAGTTCGGTCTGCAACGCAGATAGTCCGGCATTGTGCGCAGCGACCTCAGCGTGGTTGCGACGATAGAACTCGGGGTCGTTGATCGCGTCACTCATCGCGGCAAGCCGCGATTCCAGCTGCTCGATACGCTGTGGCAAAAGCTCGAGTTCGCGCGCATCCTTATAGCTGAGCCGACGCTTTCCCGCGGGCGACGCCTGTTGCTCTTGACGCGACTGTTCCGCGGAGCGTTCTGGTTTCGCTCCAGCGGTCGCCCGCATGGTCTGCGCGCCCGGCGGCAGACGTTGGCGCAGCCAGTCGCTGTAGCCGCCCACGTACTCGCCGACCCGGCCATTGCCTTCCATCGCCAGGGTCGAGGTCACCACATTGTCGAGAAAATCGCGATCGTGACTGACCAGCAACAAAGTGCCAGGATAGTCCATCAGCAGTTCTTCGAGCAGTTCCAGCGTTTCGACGTCGAGATCGTTAGTCGGCTCATCCATCACCAGTAGATTCGAAGGCCTGGCGAACAACCGCGCCAACAACAGACGATTGCGTTCGCCTCCGGACAATCTGGAAATCGGCGCGCGCGCGCGCTCCGGAGTGAACAGGAATTCCTGCAGATAACCGATCACGTGCTTCTGCCGGCCGTTGATCTCGACCGTGTCGCGCCCCTCGGCTACGTTCTCCATCGCATTCCAATCCTCGCGCAACGTGGCGCGGTACTGGTCGAAATATGCGATCTGCAACTGGGTGCCGCACCGGACCTCACCGGATTGCGGTTTCAGTTCGCCAAGCAGCAAGCGCAACAAGGTGGTCTTGCCGCTGCCATTGGTGCCGATCAGACCGATTCGGTCGCCACGCAAGATCGTGGTCGAAAAACCATCGATCAACGGCCGATCGGCATAGCCGAAGCGCGCATCGCGCACGTCGATCACTTTCTTTCCAGACGCGCCGGCTTGCGCCGCCTCCAGGCGCGCCAGCCCGCTCGCCTCACGCCGCGTCGCACGCTCCACGCGCATCGCCTTAAGCCGCCGCACGCGGCCTTCGTCGCGGGTGCGTCGCGCTTCGATGCCACGGCGTATCCATACCTCTTCCTGCGCCAACAACTTGTCGAAACGCGCATTCTCCTGCGACTCGGCATGCAGACGCTCCTCGCGTCGACGCAGATAGTTGTCCCAATCCCCAGGCCAACTGCTTAAGCGGCCGCGGTCAATTTCGACGATCCTTGTCGCCAGGCGGCGAAGGAAACGGCGGTCGTGGGTCACGAAGACCAGTGTCCCGGGCCACCCGTTCAAGAAACCTTCCAGCCAGTCGATCGCGGCGATGTCGAGATGGTTGGTCGGTTCGTCCAGCAGCAGCACATCGGGCCCTGGAGCGAGGGCGCGCGCCAGCAGCACCCGACGTTTCATGCCGCCCGACAGCCGCGAGAATTCCGCATCGGCATCCAACTCAAGACGACTGAGGGTTTCCGATACCCGGTTCTGCAACGACCACCCCTGCATCCCTTCTATTCGTCCCTGCAATGCGCCCAGGGCGTCACTGTCGACGGCATCGGCCTGGGTCAGGTGGTGATATTCGGCGAGCAACGCCCCGATATCGCCCAGACCAGCCGCGACCACATCGAACACGCTTCCTGCCGTATCCGCCGGAACTTCCTGTTCGAGCCGTGTCACGCGGACACCGTCTTCCACGCGGACCTCGCCGTCGTCGGGCTTGGCCTCGCCCGCGATCAAGCGCAACAATGTGGACTTGCCGGCGCCATTGCGGCCGATCAGGGCGATTTTCTCGCCGGCATCGATCGAGAGGTCGACGCCGTCAAGCAACAAGGGGCCGCCGACACTGAAATCGACGGTATCGAGAGTAACGATAGGCATGACACAGTGTAAGGGAACCTCCTAGCAACGCAGAGATCCCATGCGCCATGGGTGACGTGCCTGAGGGCCAAGCGCATCAGCGCTTCATCGGGCGCCAATCACGGCGCCAATCACGGCGCGAGTCACGGCGCGAGGATTGCCCGACGATATCCGGATCGTGCAGGATCGGATATCGCTCAGGAACTGCAGGAGAGCATCGAGCATCCGGCGCGGTGGCGGGCCCATTCCGGGCGCTTCCGGGCGAAATGTTCACGGTCCGGCTGTTCGTCGTAAGGCCGGCGCAACAGATCGAGCAGTTCGTTCACGCCATCCGGATCACCCTGCTCGGCGCGGTCAATCGCTTCTTGCGCGAGATAGTTGCGCAATACGTACTTAGGATTAGCTGCCTGCATCCGTGCGCGCCGCACCGCTTCAGGCAACGCCTGGGTCGCCAAGCGCGCCGCATAGCCCCGCAGCCAGTTCGACCAACGCCCGCCGGCGGCATCGCGCCGATCTGGGTCGTAGAAACAGTCCGCCAAGGCCTGGAACGAAGGGGCAGACGGATCGATGTCGGTCAAAGATCTGAACAACAGACTCATATCCGCTCCGCTCTCCTGCATCAAGGCATAGAGTTCCCGCACGAGATCCGTATCGCCATCGCGCCAGTCCTCCAATCCGAGTTTGCGCGCATTGTTGCCGCGTTCGGTCTCGGCGTAGACCTGATCGAAGCGCTCGATCCCGGACTGCAAGGCTGCATGATCCTCGAACAGCGGCGACAAGGCCTGAGCGAGACGGGCCAGATTCCAACGCGCGACCATGGGCTGCCAGCCAAACCGGTAGCGGCGCCCCTGCGCATCGGTGGTGTTGGGAGTCCAATCGGAATCGAAATCGTCAATCCAGCCATAAGGCCCGTAATCGAGCGTAAGCCCCAGGATCGACATATTGTCGGTGTTCATCACGCCATGCACGAAACCGACCCGCATCCATTCGGCGATCATCCGCGCGGCACGGACGCAAACGTCGGCGAACCAGTCGGCGTACAACGCCTGCGATCCCGCTACGCCGCGCAGTTCGGAGAAATCGCGGGCGATCGCGAAATCGGTCAAACGACGCAACAAATCGATTTCCCCACGCATCGCGGGCAATTCGAAATGACCGAAACGAAGAAACGACGGCGCGACTCGACAGACCACCGCGCCCGGTTCTGTACGTGGATGCCCGTCATAGAACATGTCGCGCACGATCTCCTCGCCAGTGAGCACAAGGCTCAAGGCCCGTGTGGTCGGCACGCCCAGATGGTGCATCGCCTCGCTGCAAAGGAACTCGCGGATCGACGAACGCAGCACGGCGCGGCCATCGGCGAAACGCGCGTAAGGCGTGGGACCGGCGCCTTTCAGTTGTAATTCCCAGCGTTCGCCCGCTGCGGTTACGACTTCACACAGACTGATCGCGCGGCCATCGCCAAGTTGCCCCGCCCAAGTCCCGAACTGATGACCGCCGTAATTACTCGCGAAGGGATCCATCCCCGGGAACACTGCATTACCGGCCAAGACCTGCAACCAACCGCCCGCATGCAGATCGTTTTCGCTCAAGCTCAGTCGCGCAGCCATCTCTTGCGAATAGGCCAGTAGGCGCGGCGATGACACCGGCTCGGGCATCACTCGCGACCATGCCGCGCCGCGCACGTCGCGTCGACGATGGCCCATTTCCGGATCGCCCGGCAATTCGGCGAGAAAACGGTTATCGAAAGTCAGCGCCATGCGCGAACGCTCCGGGACATATCGCGAGATTGCGGGGCGGCGCAACGCAGGGCGAGCCAGCCGCGGTCGTGCGACCGGTTATCGCAGCACATAATGCGGCTCAATCCATCATCCGGCAGAACGCCCGTCAGGGATCCTGGGCTCAGGATTTGTTCGCACTTATCCCCAGCGCATCGAAGACCAACGTATCCAGCGCCGGCAAACCTAGCATCGGTGCGAAGAACCAATAGGCGCCGACGAGCACTACGCCCCACCACAACAGCTTGAACACGAACTTGACGACCTTGAACGCGAAGTAGGCGCCGAGCGCGACCACGATGATTCCGAGCCAACTCATTGCGCGACCTCCCCAGAGAGCCCTATGCCCGCATACCGCTCAAGATACCCCATCATTGTTCGTGACGGGCGTTATCGGCCGCAGGTCCGGGGTCAGCGCGACACGTTCGTCGAAGACGAAACAGGCGCCGGCATATCCCGCTCCACCGACATTCTCGAAGTAGCCGAGGATGCCGCCGTCGAGCTGCAGCACGTTATCCATGCCCTGTGCACGCATCCACAACGCCGCCTTTTCGCAGCGAACACCTCCCGTGCAGAAACTGACCACGGTCGCATCGGCCAGCTCTTCGCGCAGATCCAGCACTGCCTGCGGGAGGTCGGTAAAGTTATCGATAGGCAGGATCCTGGCGTCGGCGAAGGTGCCGTAACCGACTTCCTCGCGATTGCGCGTATCGAGCAGGATCAGGCGACGGCCATCGTCATCGCATGCCTGATCGATCCAGCGTGCGAGATCCTGTGGCGAGACCACGGGCGCACGACCGCTCAGCGGCGAAGCGTCATCCTGCCGGAACGCGATGATTTCCGCTTTTACTTTGACCTTCAGCCGCGCGAACGGCACCGAATCGGAGAAGCTGGTCTTGATCTGCAGATCCTCGAATCGGAGATCGCGACGCAGTTCGGCCACGAACGCATCGATACGCGCGGATTCGCCAGCGAGGAAGAGATTGAGACCCTCGCCCGCGACCAGAATCGTACCGCGCAGATTGCCGGATTCGGCCAGAGCGAGCAGCCGCTGGGCAAGCGCGCGCGGCGCCTCCACCGTGCCAAATGCGTAAGCGGCGATATTCTTGATCATCTCGGAATTCTATCGCGATCAGACGTCATCGGCGTGAGACGAGCAGAACATGCCGCCTGCTTACCATGACCGGCCGCGACGGGTTTGGGCAGACGCGAGTAAAGCGCGAATATTGTCGCGCGCGCGCGTTTCGTAACGATCGTGAAAATATTCACTGAGGAAAATGCGCTCCGATTCGAGCAGTCGTTGGAAGAATCGCCTACGCCGCATGCGAAACAGCCACTGGGGCGCCCGCCCACGATACTCTTCGGCGATGGCGCGATCATAGGCCGAAAACTTCTCGAATGCCGCGGCGAGGATCGCCATATCGCAATCGAGGAAATGGCGGGTATCCGTCGCGGACGGATCGTCGACCGGAAAATCGCGGCTACGCAATGCCCCATGCCGCGCAGTCAGCAAGATCAGCTCGGCGACGCGACGCGCGTCGATTGCTGACTCAGGCCACCAACGATGCAGATGCTCGGCCGCCAGCGCAGCCGAAGCGGACTCGTTGCCGTTGCGGCCGGGTACATAGACCGCATCGTGATAGAGCACCGCCAACCAGACTTCCACAGGTCGGGACCAGCCGGGGCCATCGGCAACCTCGGCATAATGGCCGAGCACATCTTCGACGTGCCCGAAGTGGTGATAAGCGCGCGCGGGGGACGCATACGCCATGCGCAATGCGTCCCACTGTTCCCGCGGAAGCGGCAACGGAGCGTTGTTCGATGGGAAAACCACGATATCGCCGGCTTCGCCACAACCAGATGCCGTCATCGCATCGTTCGTGGCGCGTCAGGTGTTGACGACGGTGAGCGCCGGGGAACGTTTCGGTGTTTTCAGATCCGCCGCCTGTTCGGCGGTATGCACGCAGACCCGATTGCGGCCTTCGTTCTTGGCGCGATAGAGCATTTGATCGGCATGCGACAACAATCGCGACAGATCGTAGCCGGAAGACACCGTGGAGCTGACTCCGAAGCTTGCGGTAATGACGAAGCCGTACCCGCTTTCTCGGGTGTCGATCTGCGCCATCTGCGCACGACAGTCTTCGGCAAGACGCGCGGCTCCGGCTACATCGAGGCCGCGCAACAGGATCGCGAATTCCTCGCCGCCGATCCGTCCGAGGTGATCCACTTTGCGGCAGTGCGCCATGCAGGCCTTGCCGACCTGTTTCAAGACCCAATCGCCCGCCCCATGACCGTAGGTGTCGTTGACCGCTTTGAAATGATCAAGGTCGAACATCACCAAAGCGGCAGGCTCGCCATCGCGGGCGCACTCGAACAGGGCGCGTTCCGAGCGTTGAGTAAAACTGTGCCGATTGCGCAAACCGGTCAGCGTATCGGTTTCGGCCAGCCGTTTGAGCTGCTGCTGGTGGCGTTTGACCTGGACGGCCCAATAGATGATTCCGGCCAACACCAGAATCAGGAAAAAAGTGGCGAGCCGCGCCTTTTGCGCACTTTCGTTGACCAGCTTCTGCTGCAGCTGAAGCAGCTGGGTCTTGCGTTCGAGCAGCTCGATGCGCTGAGTCTTCTGCTGGGTTTCGTGGCGGACGATTTCGTAAGCGAGCTCGCGCGCCTTGACGTCGCTCTGGTAAGTCTTATCGGCTTCGGCATAGCGCTTGTAAAGGCTGAGCGCCTCGTTCGGCTGACCGCGCCTCTCGGCGATCCGATAGAGCGTGTGGTACGCGGTCACCAGCGACTGCGTAGATTTGATCTCTTCTCCAAGCGCGATGGTTTCGAGCGCCTGCGCCTCCGCCGCTTCCAGATCGCCTTTGCCCAACTTGAGGTCGGCCAGAATCGAACGGATCTCGGCGATGATCCGCGGATAGCGCGTCGCCAGCGCGTCACGCAATCCGTCCTTCTGGAGCATGTCGACCGCATGGTCGATACGGCCTTCCGAAGCCCATTTGCGTGCCATCGTGGCGCGGATCGTGCTGACCGCCATTTTTTCTTTGGCGGCGACGCAGTTCGCGATCGCTGCGTCGAAGGCCTGGTCGCCTTTGGGAAGAAGACCCAGCGCGAATTGGGATTCGAGACGGAAACTGCCTGCGAAACATTTCATCCGCGGTTCCGGCTGTTCGCGCAGGATCTCTTCGGCGTATTGCAGGCCCAGCGAGTACTGACCCATCTGGTTGTAGGTCATCGCGGCGGCACCCACGCCCTCATGGCGCACGGTTTTGCTCTTGACCCGGTTACGGAGTTGCATGGCGCGCTCGAGATAGCGCAGCCCGGTCGCGAAATCACGTTTGACCGCCGACAGGTTGGCGATCAAGCTGGCGGCCTTGTACTGGAAATCAATTTCTTTGGCGTCATCCTTGACGTCTCTGTAGACGGCGATGGCCTGACCGATCGCCTCGTCGTAGCGATCCTTGTATGCCGCAGTGCGGATCGCCTGGAACAGGCGCAACTGCTGGGTCTCCAGCGGCGTCGCCTGTTCCTTGCTCTTTTCCAACCGGTTGAGGATCTCTGAGAATCGCTTGGGGTCGGAAGTGCGGGCCTTATCCGCTTCCTTCAATTGTTCTGCGAAAGAAGACGCCGCCTGTACGTTCATTACAGGCGCCAGGCTCAGCAAAATCAAAGCGAAAACAATTCGCATCCGTTGCACAACCCACCCCAAGCTCTGTTGGCCCACAACTTCCGCGGCCGCGACTACTGCGGCGGAGGCGGAGTCTCTTCTTCCCTGTCATCCTGGTCAGGGGGAGACTGCTTTTCCTCATCGTCGTGCGGCAGACAGATCAGGCAAAGCAGCGTATCCCGCGCTCCGAGCGTGCGGCCTAACGCGACATGATCGCGCTGGAGCAGGCTTTCGCGCTGTTGTTCATCGAGTTCGAGTGCGGCAACGGCGGCCTGATAGTCGGCGATCGACATTCTGGCCATCGCGGCATTGCTCCCCATCGCTTCGAGAAACTGGATCACCTTCGACATCGATTCCCCCTATTATCTGATTCGAGTTGACGTGATTCCCGGCAAGAATCGGCCGAGAATTCCCTGCGTTCATCACCGGTTAAACGTTTACATCCCCTTGAGAAACCGGACTTTTTCCACGCCTTCGCGGTCATCCCTAAAGCCCGACATGCGCAGGCTAAGCCAGAATTCCTGAAATATCAACGACTTCAGCTGCCTTTTGCGGCCAGATCCAATTCGGCGATCCGGCCCAGCATGGTTTCGTTGGGCTCCAGGGGCCGGCTGGGGGGAATCACCAGGGTGCTTTGTGGGCTGAGCCTGGCCTGCACCAGATCGGACAGGGGCATTCGGTCGATCCGGGGCGTCTGGATCGGAAGGGTCGCCGCTTCGTAAACGATCACCGGATGATCCGCGGGGTAATCGGGAGCCAGCAAGTCGATCAACAGCTCGCGATAGGCGGCCCCCGTGCCGAAGCGCGACACACTGCGGTCGCCAGCCACCCCGATCTGCCAGAGGATCAGATAGGCGGACGGATCGATCCTGCGCCGGTAGAACATCAACTGACTGGTTTCGTAATGTTGGCAACCATAGCTGCCTGGATCGATACCCAGGTCGGCATAGAGACAGTCCTCGGCTGAGATCCCTGGGTCCATATGGGCCTGGAATCCCTCTGCCCGGGCCCGGGCGATGGCCTGATGCGGGACGTGGGCGAACACGCCCGGGTGACCATAGAACACTCCGCAGACGCGACGGCCTGCACGGACCTCCTCAAGCATCGCGTCGATCATTTCGCGGTAGCTCAAATGCCGGGGTTTGCCCTCGGCGTAAAAGGGCTGAAGGCTGCGCATGTCCGAACGCATCCGTTGCAACCAGATCTCGACGATCGAATCGGAAACCAGGGCGAATACGCTGTCCGCAAGTTCGATTTCACTGCGCGCGCGCGGACTGAGATGCGCGCCGAGCAGCATGCCCAGCCCCACACAGACGAGACTTCCGTTGACCGTACTCACGTGACACCGACTTCCAGGTTGACCGCTCATAGATGTACCGCGCGATATCCATCCAATTGCCATCCGGATCCGCGCGACCCGTCAACAGCACATCCCGGTGCACGACCCAGGTCGATTCCCCGACCCTTCCCTCGTGGGATCTCTGAAAAAACAGCATTTCCACACGCAGGGACCGCGTTGGCCGCTCAAGCGACAAAGCGCTTGATCCGGCGAAAGCAGACGCAAGCCTGGCCTGTGTCTGCGAAACCCGAGCAACGCCACGAGAGCGTTGTTCAGATTGTCCTTATATCATCCACGCGATGCCGTCCGCGCGTGGCGGCCAACGCTGTCAGCTCCCGCCAACGCGTCCTGCTAAGCCGCCACTCGACCTGAGCCTCGGTCGCGATCGCCCGACGAAAGCCCAGAGCTTGCACCAGCCGCTCCGCATCGCGATGACCGGGCGCGTATCGCCCGACGACCTCATTGACCCCCCATCGCCAATGATCGCGCATCAATTGATCGACCAATCCCTGCAAGGCCGGCAGACCAATCCCTCGGGCATACCAGGCTGGCAGCAGCATGATGCCGATTTCGCCGACACCTGGCTCGCGCGCGTTACACCAAGCAGCCATCAGACCGAGTTTCTCGCCGTTGCGCCGATGGACGAGGCGCCAGCATCGCGCATGCGCCGAGGGATCGGCATTGGCGCGGCATGTCCGGGCGAACTCGACAGCGGCTTCCTGCGCCGTCAATGGCCTGCCGATATGCGCCATGACCCGCGCGTCAGTGTAAAGGCCGAGATAGAGATCGCGGTCATCAGGCTCCAACAGGCGCGCATCGACCCGCCCCGCCGCGAAGTTCCACTCGGTCATGTCGATACCGACATGGCGGGTTGGAAAACGATCCGGTAGAACCGCCAGAGACGACGCCCTCGGCGAAGCATGCGCGCCCGCGACGGATGCGCCACAAGCGAGCCCGCGCATTTTGCGCAGACGCGACTTGGAAGACAATCCGAATGCTCGTTTGAATGCTTGTTCATCGGCGACCCGCCAGGGAATCTCTGAACAAAGCACAGCTTGCACGCGTCATCGATGGCGCGTCCACGTATCAGACATGTACGGGGCTGATTCGTCGTGAGCGCGTTCGGACATGGATGGGATTGGCGACTTGACTGTGTCGGCAACAGTCGGCGCGAACAGCGATATTGGCCACGACGCGACGAGCCGCGAGGATGTGGCGGGTCAACACGATCTGGGCGATCGTTTCTCAACAAACCACTAGAGGAAACGCACATATTCGTCCAGCGCAAGCTTGGAGATATCGGGCACTCTGCATGCCGGCGCCGGATGGCCGACGACAAGCAGCAGATAAGCCATCTCGTTTTTCGGCCGGCCGAGCAATTCGTTAAGGAACCCCATCGGACTTGGCGTGTGGGTCAGGGTCGCCAATCCGGCGCGATGTAATGCGGCGATCAGCATGCCGGTGGCGATACCGACCGATTCGTGCGGATAGTAGCGCTTGTGTTTGTTGCCCTCCGGATCGACGCCGAAGCGTTCGTAAAAGATCCCGATCAGCCAGGGCGCCGTCTCCAGAAAAGGCTTATCGGCATCGGTGCCCAGGGGCGCCAGCGCCTGCAACCATTCTTCGGGGGCGCGATGAGCGTAGAACTCGCGTTCCTCGGCCTCGGCGGCCGCACGGATGCGCCTTTTGATCTCCGGATCGCCGACCGCGACGAACCGCCAAGGTTGCTGATTCGCCCCGCTCGGCGCGGTCCCGGCTGCGCGCAGGCATTCCGCGATGACCTCGCGTGGCACGGAAGTCGGCGCGAAGTCACGTACGCTGCGGCGCATCGAAAGCTCCTCGGCGAAAGCGCGCGCACGTTCGAGCCGGACCTGATCTGACATTGCCGGCGGTTGCGGCAAGGGAATCGTCGGAAATTCGTCCACAATAATTGTCTGCCTGCATGGGGTGCGCTGTGGTCGGCGACGCCGACGACAGCGCGTCAACGATATCAGGACCGCGCGTCGTCCGGGCCACGCGCCGCCTTGAGCGCGCATCCGGCGCCGCCTACACTTCGCCATTCGGCCGGAGTTTCCGGCGTCGGAGGGTCTACGATGGCTCCGTTGTTGGTACTTTCGATCGTGTTGCAGATCGGCTGCATCGTGCACGTCATTCGCACCCGGCGGCAGACGTTCTGGATTTTTCTGTTAATCGCGGGCTCCTACATCGCGATCGCGGCTTATCTGCTCGCTGAGGTACTGCCCGAAATGCGTCACAGCCGGACCGCGAATCGGGTGCTGCGCGAAGCGCACGACCGGATCGACCCGGAACGCCGCAAGCGTAACGCCACGCGCCAACTCGACGTCGCCGACACCATCGAGAACCGCAGGCAGTTGGCCGAAGAAAGTCTGCGCAGCGGCGATTATCAACAGGCCGCGGAACTTTACCGTTCCGGCTTGAAAGGCCTGTACAAAACCGACCCCGATCTGATGCTCGGTCTGGCCAGGGCGCAGTTCGCGCTGGATCAGCCCGCCGAAGCCAAGCAGACTCTCGATGAGCTCATCGCCGCGAACCCGAATTTCCGTTCCAGCGAAGGGCATCTGTTGTATGCGCGCTGCGTCGAAGCGAGCGGGGACACAGCAGCCGCCGCCCACGAGTACGAAGCTCTGATCCCTGGTTTCAGCGGCGAAGAGGCGCGAGTGCGCTATGGCCTGATGCTCAAGCGTGATGGACAGATCGCGAAAGCATCCGAAATTTTCGCCGAATCGCTGAAGCGTGCGCGCCTGGCGCCGAACTATTATCGGCGCGAGCAACGCGAGTGGATCGACATCGCAAAACGCGAAAGCGCTTGAACGGAGCATCGGGCGTGGATCGCGGCTCATTGCGCATGAGCGCCGCCTGCGATCCGTGCGCCGCCGTTGCCGGCATGCCTGCATGCGCGACCAAGACACGCTGACGCTGATCCCGCGGCCGCCAGCGCACGGCGATGCGCCGCTGTTGATCGGATACAGCGGCGGCCTGGACTCGACCGCGCTGCTGCATCTGTTCGCGACAGATCCATCCCTGCGTCGGCAGGGTCTGCGCGCGATCCACATCGACCATGGCC
>SSEV01000062.1 GCA_008015095.1 Lysobacteraceae bacterium
ACCCTGATCTCGCGACCGCGGCTTATTTGGATCTGTTGTCGGCGGAGCAGAGGGCGCGTTCGGATGCCTACTTCGAAGGCGGTTATTGGCTGATGTTGTGGAGCTTTCTGTATGGGCTCGGGGTGAGCGTCCTGTTGCTGGCCACCGGCCTATCCCGAAGGATGCGCGAGCGCGCGCAGCGCTTCAGCCGCAAATCTTGGCTGTCGACCGCGATATTCGCGGTGTTCTGGTTGATCGCCGTGAGCTTGCTCAGTCTGCCGCTGAGCCTTTACGTCGATTATGTCCGCGAGCACGCCTATGGCCTGTCCAACCAATCGCTGGGCGAGTGGTTCGGCGACAGCACGAAAGGGTTTCTGGTTTCCTTGATCGTGACGCCCCTGGCGATTTCCGGGCTTTATTCCCTGGTCCGCCGTGCCGGCGAGCGCTGGTGGCTGTACGCGGGCATGGCCTCCTTCGGCCTGTTGCTGCTGATGATCACCGTGGCGCCGGTCTTCATCTCGCCGCTGTTCAACGACTACAAGCCGCTGGCCCAGGGCGAGGTGCGCGAGACGGTTCTGTCGCTGGCGCGGGCCAACCGTATTCCGACCGACAACATCGAATGGTTCGACGCTTCGCGACAGACCAATCGGATCAGCGCCAATGTCGCCGGATTCGCCGGAACGACCCGGATCAACCTCAACGACAACCTGCTCGAAAAGACTTCGTTACCGGAAATCAAAGCGGTGATGGGGCATGAAATGGGGCATTACGTGCTCAACCACAGCCTGCGCCTGGTGCTGTATCTCAGCCTAGTGATCATGGCCGGATTCTGGTTCGTCCACGCCAGCTTCGATTGGGCCCTGCGCCGCTGGGGGCGTCGATTCGGTATCGAAGGCCGCGGCGATCCCGCCGGCCTGCCGCTGGCGACGGCGTTGTTCTCGGCGTTCTTCCTGTTGGCCACGCCGCTGACCAACACGATCGTGCGCCAGGCGGAGGCGGAAGCGGATGCTTATGGCCTGAACTCCGCGCGCGAGCCGCATGGGTTCGCCACCGTGGCGATGCGCCTGAGCACTTATCGCAAGATCCATCCGGGTCCATGGGAAGAAATCTTCTTTTATGACCATCCCAGCGGTTACGACCGCGTACACCGCGCGATGGAATGGTTGAAAGAGAACCAGGATCTGCCGGAAGTGCGCCAGCGGACCGCAACCCAGAAATAACCCACGGCCCGATCCGCCCTGCCGGGACTTGCTCCCGTCGTCAACACCGGCGCAAGCCGACGTCAACGACGGAACAGGATGTTGTAGTCGAATCGCCGCAGTGTGGTCGCCTTGATCGACACCGCGTCCGGGTGGCGCGCATTGATTAGGATGTTGCGTTCTTCCGGCACGATGGCCGAGGGAATTTCGAGCAGCGCCTCGCGTCCGGCCGAATACCAATCGGCGCCTTCCCGGATCGAGGCCAGGCCGTGCGGCACGGCGTCCCAACCGCCGGCCAGATCTTTCGGTGTCCGTTGCCGCCGCTTTTTCCAGATCGCCGCGGGCACTTCGATCCGGATCACGTAGCGGTTCAGCGGCAGGCCTCGATCGTCGATGTGCGCAGCGGTTTCCAACACCGCCAGCGCCAGACTCGGCGATGCGTAGACCACGAACTGTCCATTGTCATTCCAGCGTCCGGGGTCGATGGACGCGCCGGTGCCGGACAGGTCGTCCGGCAGATATCCCCTCCCTGTGGACGCGATCCTCCAAAGCATCATAGATAGGCGCCGCTCGCCAGAGCCCCCAGCACGCGCATCACCGACTGTCGTCCTGACGGGGTATCCATGAGATTGGCCGGTTGCTCGCCGCCGAGCGCGGGCTGCGGCATGCGGATCCACTGTCCGACCCAGGCCTCGACGTCGAAATTCGCGGCTGCCGGGTTGCGCGGATCGAGCATGTCCTCGACCTTGTTGATGAGTTCGATCAGACCGACGACCGATTGGCCGCTCGCGCCGGAAAACAGTTCCTTTTGCGCGATCTTTTTCGCGAACGTGGCCTTCGGCATGCCCACCATCTGCTGAAATTCGGCGGTGGAGGTGCCGAGTTCCTGGATCAATTCCTTGACCACGAAATACGGTACGCCCTCGCGTTCAATGCGCACCCGGCTTTCGAGATTCGCCTGGCGCAGTTCTTCACGATAACGACGCATGCCGTTCTGCGCTGGACGTACGAGTGGGGAGACTTCAGCAACCCGCTCGCGCACGGCTTGCCGCGCCGGCTGCGGCGAAGGCGGATATGCGAGATCGACCGCTGCGGTTTTGGATTTGGCGGAACTTCCGACGGCGCGGGATTTGCCGGCTGTCGCCGACGGTTTGCCGGGCTTGCCTCTCGGTTTGTCGAACGCCGTCAAGCGCGATACCGATACGCTTTCGGCGCTGCGGCCGGTTTCTTTCTGCCTGCCGGCCGCGGCGACTCTGCCCGACTTGGGGTTGCGCGTGGTCTTCTCTTTGCCGGCCATGAACGCCTCATCGTTCGACTATTTCTGGCCGAGTATAGTCCAAAAATAGACTAAGGCCTGCCTGCCAGCCTGATCCTAGCGGCCTTGCCGCGCACTCGGGGCAAAGCCCTTCCTGCACGGACACGGGGCGCCCATGGCCGCCAGCCGTCAACGACGTCCATGCAAGCCGGCCGTGCGGTTCACTGGGACGCAGGCTTCCGACCGTTCGCCCGGCGCCGTTTTATGCCTACGTACGCTCCGGCCAGACCGTCTTCGCTAACAGTTCGTCGTCCCAGTCGAACTTCAACGAGCCGTCCTTCTGCAACAGCAACGAGACGAAATTGAGGACATTGCGCGCGAACATGTCGCTGGCGTGCATCGCGCCGCTGCTGGCCAGATTGAGCGGCCCGGCGATGGTGACGCCATCGTGGTCGATGGTCTCTCCCGGCCGGGTCAGCTCGCAATTGCCGCCGGTTTCGGCAGCCAGATCGACGATCGCGCTGCCGGGTTTCATCCCCTGCACCATCGCGGCGGTCACGATCTTGGGCGCGGGACGTCCGGGCACGGCGGCAGTCGAGACGATCACGTCAACGTTCTTGAGGTGATCGGCCAGCCGTTGTTGTTGCAGCGCACGCTCTTCATCGGTGAGTTGACGGGCGTAACCGCCTTCGCCCGCCGCGCTCACGCCAAGATCGAGGAACTTGCCGCCGAGGGATTCGATCTGTTCGCGGGTTTCGGGACGGACGTCGAAGCCTTCGACCTGCGCGCCGAGACGTTTGGCGGTGGCGACAGCCTGCAGCCCCGCGACACCGGCGCCGATCACCAGCACCTTGGATGGCCGGATGGTGCCGGCGGCGGTCGTGAGCATCGGGAAGAACTTCGGCGCCAGTTGCGCCGCGATCAGCATCGCCTTGTAGCCGGCCATGCCGGCCTGCGAGCTGAGGATGTCCATGGCCTGTGCGCGCGTGGTGCGCGGCAGACGTTCCAACGGGAAGGCGACCACCCCGCGGGACTTCAATGCTTCGCCGCGCGCGGCATCCGCTTGTGGCTGAAGCATGCCGATCAGGACCGCGCCTGGCTTCATCGCCGCGATCGCATCGGCCGAAGGGGGCTGGACACATACGATGACGTCGGATTCGGCAAGTACGGCGAAAGCATCGTCGCTCAACTGCGCTCCAGCTTCCGCATAGGAAGCGTCGGGCAAATGCGCTTGTCGGCCGAGGCCGCGCTCGATCCGTACGGTAGCGCCCGTGGCGACCATTTTCTTGCACGTCTCCGGCGTCAGCGCCACGCGCTTTTCGCCAGCGGCGGTTTCGCGCACAGCACCGATCACCACGTTCGCCCCTGCCTGTTCCGCGGTCATTTCCGCAGCCGTCGCCGCCATCGCTGTCTCCCCGTCGCATCCGAAGCCGATGGCCGCATCCTAACAGGTTGCGCAAAGCGCTCGCCGGCTCGAACAGATCCGTGTGAACTATCTCGCGACGGCGAGTCCGCAAGTGCGCGTCCGAATGAGCCTGGCGGCGGCGTGCGATATGCACGGGTTCGATCGCCCTGTCGGAGGCCGGGCACGCGCCCTCGCACGCCCCAAACGTCGCGTCGCAACAGGCGATTCACGGACGAGGCCGTCCGATGATCGGACAGAGTGCGCCTGACAAAGTGAGTCGGTTCTCCGCGCCGGTCGGGAAGCGACCGATCAGGAGCGATCAGGACACGGCCGCCTGCGGGTGACTGAGCTGTTGCCACATTTCGCGCATCGCCTCGTCGAACGGCGGTTCGGACGAGCGCAGGACGACCCGCCCCTGGCCGACCAGCACCGCCAATTCTTCCGGCGACGCCACCAGTTTGCGTAAGCCGCGTCGATTCACGATCAGGTACCGCGAGGTCAAGGGGCTGATCCAAGCGATCCGCGCCGCGGTTTCGCGACCGTCTTCTTCGATCAGGCGCAGACTTTGTCCGACGCGCAGATGGCGCATTTCCGCCGCACTGGCCGGATCGTGTGGCAAGGTGTCTGTCCCGCCGACCAGACGCAAACCGCTCCAGTTCGCCGCGTCAGAAACGTCGGCCGGATGTTCTTCGGCCGGCATCGTGCGCAGGCTGCGCGGCTGATCGGGGAACGCCAACGCGGTGACGATGCGCGCGAATGAATCGCGTGCGGCGGTGGCGTCCAGCCCACAACTGGCGTAACAGCGGCCGAGCGGACCTTGCAGTTCGAGCACGCGATCGGCGACCCGGCCACCATGGGCCTGTGCGGCATCGCCATCGGCCTGGATCAGGCCGTCGCCGACGGCGATCGCGGACAAATACTGGGCCGAGGCCGGGCCTTCGCGCAGCCAGGTCTGCACCAGAAAATGCCGCCAATGCCCGGTCAGGAATTCCGAAATCCCGGCCGTCAGCGGCCGCGTGGCGAGACGCGAGGCGACCAGCTCGTCGACGGTGCGCCGCGCGTGCTGCAACCGTTCGCGGCCGGACACCGCTTCCGCCGCGCGTTGCTCGGCGATATCGCGCATGCGCCGCTGTTGGTCGAGATGGTCGCGCAACTCGCTCGCGGCCAGCTCGAAGATGGCATGGTCGTCCTGGTATTCCTCGACGACGCGCCCGACCGCGAGTTCGGCATGGGTCAGGGTCTGCTGATCCTGAGGCGACTCACCGACGTTGCCGTCACAGGCCTCGCTCAGGGCTTCGAGCAACTTACGCCCGGGGTGATTGCGTTGATCGAACAGGCTGTCGTCGCTCAGAGCGAGTTTCAGATAGGGCACCACCAGCCGGCCATAGAGCGCGCGCGCGCGCTGCAGTGAAGCGTGACTGCGGGCCAGCGTCTGGAACAGGATGCCGATCAGATCGATCGCATCTTCGTCGAATTCGTTGAACCGGGTGTTGTTCGGATCGTAGCCGAGCTGGCGCGACCCATTGGCGATCTGGTCGCGAATCACCACCGGCAACGGGCGGTAATCGTCGCCGGCCAGGGCACGGACATAAGGCGCCGGATCGTGCGTCTGCAGAATCGAAGCGATGCCGAACAATTCCTGCGGCGCCAGCACGTAGCTGCCGGTCCCGCCATGCGACGCCGACATCCGCGAGAAGGAAGCGTAGACCGCGGGCGTATGGGTCGACGTACCGGCAGAGAGCATCACATGACGCCATGCGCGCAGCTGCTGATGCACGGACTCGCGATAGCGTGGAGGGCGGGTATGGCCGCCGGCAAGCAGATTGCCCGGAACGGAAGGGCCCATGCCCCAGGGCAGTGGCGGCGGATTGACCAGCGGACCACGAGCGTCCACCAGTCCACCTTCGGGCACCCAGCCGTGAGTATCGGCTTCTTGCGGGTGCGCAGGCAGCGCCATTCCCGGCATAGCCGGCAGCGGCCGCTGCGGCAAGGGCTGCATGGCGGCGCTTTCAAGGCCGGAGATCACTTTCGGGTACAACTCGCCCAGCACTTTTGACAAGCGCTTCTCGAGCTGCAGGAAAATCAGGCGGCGTAGTTCCGGGGTGAGGTCGTCTTCCTTGAACAGCTTGACGAAAGCCGATACCGGCACTTCCGGGCGCAACGGGTTGGTTTCGGGCGACTGTTTGGGCAACCCGAGACTATTCGCCAGCGCATCCAACCGTTCGTGCAACTGGTACAGAGGATGCAGGAACTGATGATCGAGCAGTTCGACCACTTGCTGCCCGGACAGATGGACTTCGAGTTGGGCCTCGGACATCAGGCTCAACGATTTGTTGTCGATGGCGCGCGGGCGCGGATTGCGCCAGAGGTCGAAGGCTTGCTCGATCGATTCGCGGTAGCGGCCCGCCAGCTCCAACGCACGCTGGTTCAGAAGCTGGATCGAGAGGCGGTCGTCGTAGGCCGCCCGATTGTCCAGGTTGGCGATCGCGGCGAGCCGGACCTGTTCCTCAATGTCGCCCCAGAAACCGGCGAGGACGCCGGAAAGGGCAGTGACGACATCGCGGCGCAGAGTTTCGAACAGTTTCTCGGAAACGGGGCGCGTCGACGGCAAGCGCCCGGGGAAGAACCGGTTGTTGTCGTCCATGGAAGTCTTTTCGGGGGAAAATGGGGACTGGATTGACTCAGCTGCTACGATCCAATAACCGTACCGAGGCGTCTGTGATTTCACTCCCAAAACATTCAAGCACTCTCTTGGAGGCGCTCGACACGCGTCGGTCCGTCCCCAGCCGCCAGCTCGGAGAGCCCGGCCCCGATCGCGACGCCTTGTTGCGCATGTTGACATCCGCGGTGCGCGTCCCCGACCACGGAAAGCGGGTGCCTTTCCGTTTTTTGAGAATCGAAGGTGACGCGCGTCACGCGCTTGGCGATATTTTGGCCCGCCGCTGCCGCGAACGGGAGCCCGGGGCTTCCGATAGCGTCATCGAGAAGGACCGGTCGCGTTTTTCCTTCGCCCCAGTGGTGGTCGCGGTGATCGCCAACCTCGGTCCCGACGAGAAAATCCCGGCGCAGGAGCGCTTGCTCTGTGCAGGCAACGTGTGCTTCGCGCTGCTGCAGGCCGCGCAGGCCATGGGCTATGGCGCGCAGTGGCTGACCGGATGGGCCGCGTACGACCGCATGGTGCTCGCCCAATTGGGCGTCGGCGCCGATGAAGCCCTGGTCGGCTTCATCCATATCGGCGCCGCGCAGATCGAGGCGCCTGAACGGGAACGCCCCGACCCGGCGATGCTGCTCACCGATTGGACTCCACCATGAGTTCGGGCGCAGACGACGACATGCTCGATCGCGATCCGCCAGACAGCGCCGGTCCGGGTTCCGAGCCGCCGCCGTTGTACCTGATCGACGCCAGTATTTATGTCTTTCGCGCCTGGCACACCATGCCGGACGAATTCACCGACCGCGACGGCTGGCCGACCAACGCGGTACAGGGCTTCGCTCGTTTCCTGCTCGACGTGCTCGAGCGCGAACGCCCGAAACACATCGCGGTCGCCTTCGATGAAGCGCTCGATCGCTGTTTTCGCAACGCGCTGTATCCCGCATACAAAGCCAATCGCGACCCTGCGCCGGAAGAATTGAAACGGCAATTCGCGCATTGCCGCGCGCTGTGCGCAGCGCTGGGACTCAATGTCCTCGGCCACTGCGAATATGAAGCAGACGATCTGATCGGCACCGCGCTGCATCACGCGCGCGAAGTCGGGCATCGCGGCATCATCCTATCGGCGGACAAGGATCTCTCTCAACTGCTGCAGTCTGGAGACGAGCAGTGGGACTACGGGCGCAACCAGCGCTGGGGCATGCGCGGCGTCAAGGCGCGGCACGGCGTCGAGGCGCACCAGATCGCCGATTACCTCGCACTGTGCGGCGATGCGATCGACAACATCCCGGGCGTGCCAGGCATCGGCGCCAAGACTGCGGCGACGCTGCTGGCGCACTTCGGCGATCTCGACAGCCTGTTGGCGCGCATCGACGAGATTCCTTTCCTGCGTCTGCGCGGCGCGGCGCAGACGGCGGCGAGACTGCGTGAACATCGCGACAACGCCCTGCTGTTCCGCCGCCTGACCACGATCGCCTGCGACGCCCCTCTCGACGGGTGCGCGCCAGGTTTCGCGCGCGCGGGCGCCAACCCCGACGCGCTCGGCGCACTATGCGAATCACTGCGTTTCGGGCCGATGACGCGGCGGCGCGTATACGCCGCAGGCGGACTGGATTTCGCGCAATACGCAGCGACGGAAGACGCACGATGAGGCGCAGCGTCGAGACAACGCAAGACGATCTATCGTGGCGGTTTCCCGCCTTCCAACCAGCGGCTGTCGGAACATGACCGATTCGATCGAAGAAATCCTCTATGAAGGCAAGTGGCTGCGGATGAAACGCCGTGGCCAGTGGGAATACTGCGAGCGCACCCACGGCAAGAGCGGCATGGCAGTGATCATCGTCGCGGTCACGCCGCAGGACGAGGTGCTGTTCGTCGAGCAATACCGGGTTCCTTTAGGCGCACGCACGATCGAGATGCCGGCCGGTCTGGTCGGCGATCTGGCGCACGGAGACGAGCTCGAAGACACTCTGGAAACCGCAGCGCGGCGCGAACTCGCCGAAGAAACCGGATGGGATCCGCAGCGGGTCGACGTGCTGTTGATCGGCCCCACCTCTTCCGGGATGAGCAACGAACGCATCGCCTTCGTCCGCGCCCGCGACCTGGTCAAGGTCGGTGACGGCGGCGGCGTGGACGGCGAGGACATCACCGTCCACGCGGTTCCGCGCGCGCAGGCCCCGGCTTGGCTGGCGCAGAAGCAACGCGAAGGCTACGAGCTCGACCTCAAACTCTGGGGCGGACTGTGGATGATCGAACGCAACCCGGACGGCTCGGCGGTGGAGTGAACCAAGCGTCGCCAATGGATCTGTGAACAACCAAGAGGCTCTCCACGACAACACGGCCTCTGCGGTTGCGGGTTGCGCCTGATCGCTCGGCGCATCGTGGCGCCGCCTTTCGCCTTCAGGGTTGCGCCATAAATGCCTCGATCGCCTCGGCGTCGCGGACGAGTTTGTCGGTCAGCACTTTGTGTCCCTCTTTGGTGATCAGCACATCGTCCTCTGTGCGGATACCGATGCCGCGCCATGTTTCGTGCACGGTCTTATCGTCGGCGGGAATGTAGAGGCCGGGCTCGATCGTGAAGACCATCCCCGGCTCCAGCAGACGCGATTCGCCGTCGACGCGGTATTCGCCGACATCGTGTACATCCAGGCCGAGCCAGTGTCCGGTCTTGTGCCGGTAGAAGCGCTTGTAGTGGCCTTCAGCGATGTTCTTCTCCAGCGCGCCTTTGAGCAGGCCGAGCCGCAGCAAACCTTCGGTCAGCGTTTCCACCGCGGCATGATGGCCTGCCTCATACGGCACGCCGGGGCGCGCCTGGGCCAGAGCCGCGCGTTGCGCGTCGCCGA
The DNA here is from genome assembly GCA_008015095.1 of Lysobacteraceae bacterium. GTDB lineage: Bacteria > Pseudomonadota > Gammaproteobacteria > Xanthomonadales > Xanthomonadaceae > Lysobacter_I. Next base: position 9,332 of record SSEV01000062.1, read on the forward strand.
CCAAATCGTGCAAGGCCCGCTGCGCCTTGGTGAACCGACCGCCCACGGGAAACGTGCGGGTGATATCGGCCGCATAACCGCGGTATTCGGCGCCGGCATCGATCAACACCAGTTCCCCGGCCTTCGCCTGCGCCTTGTTGGTCCGGTAGTGCAGCACGCAGGCGTTGCCGCCCGCGCCGACGATGCTGCCGTAGGCCGGTTCGGCGTCATGGCTGCGGAAGACACGCTCGAGTTCGGCCTGCAGTTCGTACTCGTGCACGCCGGGGCGGGCCGCGCGCATCGCCATACGATGGGCCTCGACGCTGATGTCGGCCGCGCGCTGCATCAGCCTCAGTTCGTCACGATCTTTGAACAATCGCATTTCGTCGAGCAGATGCCCCAGTTCGAGGAATTCATGCGGCGGCTGCGCGCCCATCCGCATCTGCGCGCGCACCCGGTTAACCCAGCCGATGAGCTTGATGTCGAACTCAACGTCGCGCCCGAAGTGGTAATACACCCGGGAACGGCCTTCGAGCAGACCGGGCAGAATCTCGTCCAGGTCGTCGAATGGGTAGGCATCGTCCATGCCGTGGTTGTCGACCGCGCCTTCCGGGCCGGCGCGCGGGCCGTCCCAGCCTTCGCGCTCGGGGTCGCGCTCGCGACAGAACAGCAGGCTTTCGCCATGTTTGCGCCCGGGCACCAGCACCAGCACGGCCTCGGGCTCGGCAAAGCCGCTGAGATACCAGAGATCGGAATCCTGACGATAGGGATAGTGGGTGTCCCGGCTTCGGATACGCTCTGGGGCCGCAGGCACCACGACGATGGCGTCACCGCCGGCCATGCGCATCAGCTGACGGCGGCGGCGGGCATAGGTCTGGGCGGAAATCCCGGTCGCGCTCATCGGTATTTCAATGCAACTGCCTGCGGTGGCGCGGTCCCATGGCGCAATCGCCGTGCAGCAGCAGCGCCGCGACCCTTACGAATTCCTCGATCTCGGCCAAGGCCTTTTCGTCCTCTTCGCCGCCCACGTCCTCGGGAGAGGCCGCGGCCAATTTGGCCAGATCGCCAAGCGCCTCATGGCCTTCCTCGGACAAAGGCGGATGACGGCCGGCGGCCAGGCCGAACCCCCCGAGGAAGCCACGGCACCAGTCGAAGACCCCGTTGCTGCGCTCGTCCAGGGTGGCGTCGTCGTCAGGCACCAACAGATCGAAGGCGAACTCGCGGTCTTCCAACTGCGCCACGCTGACCTCGCGCAGCCGGTCGAGCACGCTGCCTGCGACCGGGGCGGTCAAGGCGTCGTCGGCCAACACGCGCGCCAGCCATTGCGGGGAATCGTCGCCTCCGCCGGCCAACCAACCGCAGAGCGCACCGTGCAATTCCGAAGCGCCCACGCCCAACCCGAGGTCGCGAACGGCGTCCTCGATATCGAACAGGCTGGGCAGCGACGGACCGGGGGTGAGCGTCATCGCCCGGCAGTGTACAACGCATGTCGTCCGCACAACCGCGCGGGCGTCGCATCGCGCCTAGAAACGCTTACACTTTCGCGATGCACACCTGCTATCCGAGGCCCGCGTGTCCGATTTCGCGGAACTGATGCTGGTCGCGCCGCTGTTCCTGGCGGCGATGCTGGCGGTCATCCTGCTGGTGGTCTGGACACGTCGGCTGCGCTCGGATCAGAAGTACATCGCCCAACTG
>SSEV01000048.1 GCA_008015095.1 Lysobacteraceae bacterium
AGCGCAGCGTCGCCGGGCGCAGGATGTCGGTGCCGTCGGAGATGGTGGTGCGCGAGAAATTGAAGCTGGGTTCGAGCATCTGCAGCAGTTGACCGAGTTCGCGCGCGCCGGTGCGTTCGAGTTGCTCGGTCGAGATCACGTCGACCGGGGCTGCGGTTTCGGCGGCGGAACGGTTCTTGGCGCGGCTGCCGAGGACTTCGATGGTGTCGAGAGTATCGGCGTCGCCGGCATCCTGCGCGGATGCGGGCAGGGCCATGCCGAGCGCAGACAACAACGCCAGACTCAGCACGGTGGCGCGGGGCAGGGCCCGTTGCCGATCGGAAGAATAGACACGCAATGCCATGGCAATCTCCTTGAAGGGGGTAAGGATCTTCGATCCGGCGGCCTCGCTAGCGGAGCAAGGCGCAAGGGCGCAGAAAGCGCGGCATAGATAACATTTTTTTAAGCATTTTGGCGTTTTGGGTTTGCGAAACCGGTAAAAAGATCACGTCGTAACCGGTTACAGGGGCATGATCCTGTCGCATACGGCTCGGCCAGGGTGATTCGGTGATGGGCGCGCCTGCTTTCCTGATTCGCGATGCGAGCTGCATTCCGGCTTCGGCGAGACGCCTGTGTCATGGCATAGGGCGCCGCCCGGCCCGAACCGCATCGTAGTGCCGACGATCCATCGCGATAACTCGCACTGCCGCAGACCGTATCGGTCGGGATCGCGGTAGCATCCACGCAGGCGTCCAGCGCGCACGGGGCAGGGGATATGACCGAATCCGAACGGCAAGCGTCCGCGGCCACGCACGCATCGGCCGGCGGCGACCCGCATCGCCGGCTCGCGCGCATGGCCGGCGAATGGGAAGGCCTGTACCGGCTGTGGTTCGAGCCGGACATGTTGGCCTCGGAATCGACCCAGCGCGGCAGCCTGCGCCAAGTGCTCGGCGGCCGCTTCCTCTTGCACGAATACACCTGGGACTTCGACGGCCGCAGCTATGCGGGTCTGGCCCTGTACGGCTTCCATATCGACGAAGCCCGCTGGGAATGCGCCTGGGTCGACAGCTTCCACTGCGGCAGCTCGATCATGTTCGCGCAGGCCGACGCCGACGCGACGACGCAACATCCGCTCTCGCATTTCTCGGTACTGGGCAGCTACGGCGACGGCCAGACCCCGCCCGGCCCGCGCTGGGGCTGGCGCACCGAGATCGAACAACCCGACGACGACCATCTGGTCATCACCATGACCAACATCACCCCGGACGGGGTGGAGGCGAAGGCGGTGGAAGTGCGTTACGCGAGAAAGATCTGAGGTCGCGGCGTTATTTGCGCTCGCGCAGCCGTGTAGGGCGGGCTTCAGCCCGCCATTTTGTGTTCGGACAGCGATGTCAACGCAGCCTCCACATGCATCGATCCGTCGCGCGATGCGGATCTCCGACTCAGCCGCCGATATCGAACATGCCCAGGAACCGCTGGAAGCGCGTGGGCGGACGGCAGACGTCGCGTTCGATATAGGGATCGATCACGGCGGCCATGTGCAGTTCTTCGTCGGTGAGGCGGCTCAAATCACTGTCGCGGGGTGGGGCGTTGATACCGACATTGAGCGTGTCGCGGCAGATGGTGTTGATGATGGACTGATCGTCAATCAGGAGGAACTCGATATCCCGCACGAGAGCGGTGTGGTCCTTCGATGCGGTGACCACGTGGTGACCATCCGCGCTGAAGGCGGCGCTTAATACCCAACTGCCATGCTGCATCGTCGCAATCGGCCTTTCCGCACCGGTTTGCCACAAGCGCACGGTACCGTCCGCAGAGGTCGTGACGATGTGGCGGCCATCCGTGCTGAAGGCGGCACTGAGAACCCACATCTCGCCATGCCGCATCGTCGCGATCGGCGTCTCCGCACCTGTCTCCCACAAGCGCGCGGTACCGTCCATAGAGGCGGTGACAATGTGGCGGCCATCCGTGCTGAAGGCGGCGCTCAAAACCGACGAGTCATGCTGCATCGTCACGATCGGCGTCTCCGCGCCTTTCTCCCACAGGCGCGCGATTCTGTCGTAAGAGGCCGTGACGATGCGGCGGCCGTCCGCGCTGAAGGCCGCGCTTAAAACTATCGAGTTATGCCGCATCGTCGCGATCGGCGACTCCGCACCTGTCTCCCATAGGCGCGCGGTCTTGTCCTTCGATGCGGTGACGATGTGGCGGCCATCCGCGCTGAAGGCGGCGCTCAAAACTGACGAGTCATGCCGCATCGTCGCGGTCGGCGTTTCCGAGCCAGTCTCCCACAGGCGCGCGGTCTTGTCCCGAGAGGCCGTGACGATGCGGCGGCCATTCGCGCTGAAGGCTGCGCTTAAAACCCAATCGCCATGCCGCATCGTCGCGATCGGCGTTTCCGCGCCGGTGTCCCACAGACGCGCGGTCCCGTCCCGAGATGCGGTTAGAATCCGGCTACCATCCGCGCTGAAAGAGGCGCTGACCACCTGATTTTCATGTTGCATCGTCGCAATCGGTGTTTCCGCATGTGTCTCCCACAGACGTGCGGTCCTGTCCTTCGATGCGGTGACGATACGGCGGCCATCCATGCTGAAGCCGGCGCTGCTAACCTCACCGCTGTGCCGCATTGTGGAGAACGGCGTCTCCGCGTCTGTCACCCACAAACGTGCGGTTTTATCCTTCGATGCGGTGACCACGCGGTGGCCATCCGCGCTGAAGGTGGCGCTTAAAACCAAATCGCCATGCCGCATCGTCGTGATCGGCGTCTCCGCGCCGGTGTCCCACAGGCGCGCGGTCTTGTCCCAAGATGCGGTTAGAATCTGGCTACCATCCGCACTGAAAGAGGCGCTGACAACCACCGCGTCATGGCGCATCGTCGCGATCGGCGTCTCCGCACCTGTCTCCCACAAGCGCGCGGTACCGTCCATAGAGGCGGTGACAATGCGGCGGCCATCCGTGGTGAAGGCGGCGCTCAAAACCGACGAATCATGCTGCATAGTCGCGATCGGTGTCTCAGCGCCTGTCTCCCACAGGCGTGCGGTGTCGTCCGATGACGCGGTGACAATCCGGCGGCCATCCACGCTAAGGACGGCGCTGAAAACCTCCTCGTCATGGTGCATCGTCGCGATCGGCATCTCCGCACCGGTCTCCCACAGCCGCGCGGTCTTGTCCCAAGATGCGGTTAGAATCCGGCTACCATCCGTGCTGAAAGAGGCGCTGGCAACCGCCGCGTTATGGTGCATCGTCGCGATCGGCGTCTCCGCGCCTGTCTCCCATAGGCGCGCGGTCTTGTCCTTCGATGCGGTGACGATGTGGTCGCCGTCCGCACTGAAGGCGGCACTGAAAATCGTATCGTCATGCCGCATCGTCGCGATAGGCTTTTCTGCACCGGTCTCCCATAGTTGCGCGGTCCAGTCCGATGCCGTGACGATGCGGCGGCCATCCGCGCTGAAGGCGGCACTGTTAACCTTGTCGTCATGCCACATCGTCGCGACCAATTGTCTCGAGGCGACATCCCAGAGAAGAGCACTTTCCTCGGAAACCGTCAGCACTTGGCGCCCGTTGGGACTGATGGTGACTTCCGTCACCTTGTCCCGATGAGACAGCACGGCGCGCAAGCTGGAGCGGTAGGCGGCGCGACGAAGCTCAATCACTGCTGCCGATACGTCAATTGCAAGCAAGGTCGTGTCGCGCTTACGCGTGCCCGCCAACGCAAACCTAACAGCGCGAGTGTACTCACGCTGCTTGAATGATAGCGCCGCTAAACTCGCCAGCACGTCCGCACCTGCCTGATCGGTCGTCTTCTGCATCTGCAATAGAAAGACGCTCGCCATGATGACCACTAACATGACCGTGGCAAGAAAAAACGCCGCCCGCTTCTGAAACTTCCGCGTCCTGGCGATCTGATCTGCTTCGCGTAGTTGCTGTAATCGCTTCTCTTCCACCGCCTGGGCTTCCTTGGCCCGACACGCCGCAAGATACCGCCGCCCCTCATCCCTCAACGCTTGCTGAAAATTCTCCCGCGCCAGATGTTGCTCCGCATGCCGCAGCCGCTCACCCCAGTGCAGCAGGGCGTCTTCGCTTTCCGGCGCCATCCCGTCTTTTCCTGAAGCTAACCACGCGTTCGCATCACGTTTGACTTCATTGAGCACGATCAGCGCTTCGCGCTCCTGGCCGATAATGCGATCGAGCAGAGGCCAATGGCGGAGGATGGCTTCGTGCGCGACTTCGACGCGGGCGTCGCTGTCCTGCGCGCGGTCGCAGGTGAGCAGACGTGCGTCGATCAGGCGGTCGATCAGGTCGCGGCTGGCCGCAGGAAGGGTGTCGCGGTGGGCGATGCGGCGTAGAACTTTGTGACTTTGAGGGTCCACCGACACCAACCACGGCACGAAAGTGCTGTGGATCAGCGCTTCGCGGTCTGCAACGTCTTCGGGAAGCGTGCCGGCGGCGATGGCGTCTTGTATCGCACGGGCAATCGCGGCCTCCAACGCGCCCTGCAACTGGCCGGAGCGTTCGTAGTCCGCCAGGGTCAGGCGGCCGCCACTGCCGTAGTCGTCCAGCAGCCGGCGCAGGGTGAAGGCGAGCAGGGGCAGGCCGTCGGCATCGGCCCAATCGCGCAGCAGGCGGTCGGTGAGTTGCGGATCGATGCTCAGGCCGTCCACGCCCCGTGTATTACGGTCACGCTGGGCAGGGCCTTCGATCACTTCTTTGAGCGCGCCCTCGGCGATGGTCGGCAGCGAAAACGGCCGCTGCTCCAGGCCGGCCAGTGCGGGCGCGGCTTGCAGGTCGCCGTAGCGGTCGGTACGGATCGCGCAGACAGCGATCAAGCGGCCTTCGCGTAATGCCGCACCCAGCAGTTCGAGCACACGCCGCGCAGCGTCGCCGCCTTGCGGGCCGAACAGTTCTTCGGCCTGATCGATCGGCAGCACCGGAATCGGCGGCGCTGCGGAATGTCCTGAAGTCGGCATGCTCTGCGCTTCGGATGCGTCCGATGGGGACCGCCTCTGCGCAAAAACGGCCTCAGGCAGGCGCGCACGCGCGATGGCCTGCAACAGCGACAACGCGCCGGCCAGATCGCCCTCGTCGAGTTGCGCACGCCAGTCGGCGCGGTTGCGTTTCAAGTTCAGCGCTTCGCCCGCGCCATGCAGGCAGGCGACCAAGCCCTGTTCGCCGTGCAAGGCATCGATGCCCGGGCGCAGCACCGGCAACACCAGGAACTCGGTGTCCGCGCGTTGCAACCGCGGCCACAGTCCTGCGCGCAGGAATGAGGACTTGCCGGCGCCGGATGCGGCCAGAATGGCGAGCAGACATTGCCCGCGCTCGCGCATCAGCCGCAGGGTTTCCAGGCCGCCGGCGATGTCGCCATCGCGGCCGAAGAAGACGGCGGCGTCGGCGATCTCCAACGGCGCCAGTCCGGGATAAATGCTGCGCCCGATCGCGAGCGGAAAACTGGACGGAGCCAGCCCCGCGCGCTCAAGGGCGACCCGAAGGCTATGCAGTCCAGACTCGGGCAATGCCACCGATTCCGTGTTCCCGCTGCCCGGTATGAAAACATCGATCGCATGGCGCGGGCCGGCCGCGGTGAGGTCGATCATTTGGTATTCGTCGCGGAGCAACGGTCCGTAACCGGTGTAGGGCGTCGGCTCGATCAGGACGGGAATGATGTGTTTGCCAAGCAATTGCGCGGCCGTCGCTTCGCCCCCGCACCACCACCGCTGTACCCATTCCGGTGAGATCAGGAACACCACCGCCTCGCAGCGGGTTGAGGCGGTTCGCAAGGCCTCGCGCCAGCGCTCGCCGCCGGCGATGTCATCGAAATCGACGAAAATCTCTTCGCGAGGCCAGCCCTGCGACACGATCCATTCGATGATCGCGCGCGTTTTGGCGTTATCGGGTGTGGCGTGGCTGATGAAGATCCGCGACATCGTGTCCCCTGTGCGTCCCTGACACGCTGCGCGCCGTCGTCGACGGCGCGCAGCGCTATATGCGTATCGATATCGTGTCCCCGCGATAGGCGCAAGCCCGTGGGACGAACGCTCAGGTCTTGCGACTCAACTCGGTGAGATCTTCGACCCCGGCGATGTCGGCCAAGGCTCTGGCATAGGTCACCAGCGATTGCTTCAACGTGTGCAGTTCCCGGCGGAATTCCAGACGGGTCGCCTCGTCCGAGAACCCGCCCTGCATCGACACCGGATGCCATTTGTCGGTGAACGGGCGCACGACCTGGTTGAGCACGACGACCGCCAGCCGAGTGAACTGCACGCATCGCCGGCCGCGCGCGCGAAGAATCTCGCGCGTTGTTGAGAACAGCGAGTGGACGCTCTCCAATGCGATGGTCTCGACCCCGGTCCGATCCGCGAGCGGTTGGGTGGTGATGCGGGTCAGCAGTTCGATGTACAGATCCCAGGCGGCATCGCGGTCCGGGTCCGAGGGCTGCCACTCGGTTTCAAGCACGCCGACGCTGAGCGTCAGCGAGGTCATGCCCCAGCGTTCCAGCAGATCCTTCCACTTCATCGTGCGCTCCGAGCAGATGGCTGAAAAGCGATGTTATCGAGAGTTGTCGTCGCCCTGCACGCGCAGCTTCAACGCCCCGTCATGCAGGCGGGCATCGAGATGTTCACCGGGCTGCGCGTCGTGGACGCTACGCACGACCGTGCCGTCCTCGCGTTGCAGGATGGCGTAGCCGCGGGCGACGGTGGCGAGCGGGCTGACCGCTTCCAGCGAGCGTGCGAGGCCCTGCAGGCGCAGGGTGTGTTGTTGCAGCGCGCGTACGGTGGCGGCTTGCGCGCGTGGGGCCAACGTGCGCAGGCGTTGCGCGAGCAGGTTGAGACGGCGCTGCGGTTGGGTGGCGCGCAGCACCGCTTCGGCGTGACGCAGGCGCGCGCGGCGTTGCTGGTCGCGGCCGCTCCAGGCCGAATGCAGACGACGCAAAATGTCGCCGTGACGGCGGCGCAACAGCTCCAGGCGCGCGGCGGGACGTTGCGCCTGCAGCCGCAACGCCGCGCGGTCGGCGCGTTGCGCGGCATGTCGCCACCGGCCTTCGTACTGGGCGCGCAATCGACGTTGCAGTGCGTCGAGTCGCGCGTGCAGGTCTTCGCGATCGGGCGTCAGCAGCTCTGCGGCCACAGAGGGCGTCGGCGCGCGCAGATCTGCGGCGAAGTCAGCGAGCGTGACATCGATCTCGTGTCCGATCGCGGAGACCACCGGCACCGGCGATGCGGCGATGGCGCGGGCCAGGCTTTCGTCGTTGAACGCCCATAGATCCTCCAGCGAGCCGCCGCCGCGGGTGATCAGCAGAACGTCGTAACGCCGCGACAGCGCGGCCGCGCGCAGCATCGCGACGATCTGCGCCGCGGCGGTATCGCCTTGGACCGGTACCGGCAAGACATCGGTTTCGATCAGCGGAAAGCGGCGTCGCAGTACGCTCAGCACATCGCGGATCGCGGCGCCGCTGGGCGAAGTGAGGATGCCGAGCCGGCGCGGATAGGCCGGCAATGGGCGTTTGCGCGTCTGGTCGAACAAGCCTTCGGCCTGCAGTTTGGCCTTGAGTTGTTCGAACGCGCGACGCAACGCGCCCTCGCCCGCTTCCTCCATCGTGTCGAGGATCAACTGGTAGTCGCCGCGGGCCTCGTAAAGCGTCAGCTTCCCGCGCGCGAGCACGCGCAGACCTTCGCGCGGGGCGAAGCGTAACCACTGGCTCTTCGGCTTGAACAGCGCGCAACGGACCTGAGCGCGCTCGTCCTTCAGAGTGAAATACAAGTGGCCCGAGGCCGGACGCGAGAGATTGCCTAATTCGCCCTCGACCCAGATCGCGGGGAAACTGCCTTCCAGCAGGTCGCGCGCCAGCGTATTGAGCTGGGTCGGCGTCAGCGCTTTGCGGTCGGTGGCGGGCGACTCGGACATCGGGCAAGCATACCGGCGATTGAAGAAAGGGGGGGTAGGGCTTTCGCGCCCCACGAAAAGCGCCATGACTTCATTGCGGCAGCGCGGGCGCGGCGCGGATGTCGTTGTGATCCTGAGCCTGCCAGGGCCGGCCTGAAGGCCCACCTGCGAGATTCCGCCTGGTTTGTCGGCGGCTCCCGTAAAATGCCGGCATGTCCGTCCAGCCTTTGCCTTGCCGCGACGATGCGGCGCCTATGTTCGGCCCCGCCGGGCGCCGCCATACCCGTCAGGTCCGCATCGGCAAGGTCGCCGTCGGCGGCGATGCGCCGGTGGTGGTGCAGTCGATGACCAATACCGACACCGCGGATGTGGCCGCCACGACCCGGCAGGTGGCCGAGCTGTGGCGTGCGGGATCGGAACTGGTGCGGGTCACGGTGAACAATCCCGAATCCGCCGCCGCGGTGCCGCGCATCGTCGACAAGCTGGCGATGATGGGCGTGGAGGTGCCGATCATCGGCGACTTCCACTACAACGGGCATCAATTGCTCGCCGCCGAGCCGGCCTGCGCCGAGGTTTTGGCGAAATACCGGATCAATCCGGGCAATGTCGGTTTCGGCAAGAAAAAGGACACCCAGTTCGCGCAGCTGATCGAATTCGCGATCCGTTACGACAAACCGGTGCGCATCGGCGCCAACTGGGGCTCGCTGGATCAGGCGCTGGCCGCGCAATTGATGGACGAGAATCATCTTCGCGCCGAGCCTTGGGATGCGGCGCGGGTGCTGCGCGAGGCCTTGATCCGCTCGGCGCTCGATTCGGCCGAGCGCGCGGTGGAACTCGGTTTGCCGCGCGCGCGCATCGTGCTCAGCGCCAAAGTCAGCGGCGTGCAGGAACTGATTGCGGTCTATCGCGATCTGTCCGCGCGTTCGGATTTCGCATTGCACCTGGGGCTGACCGAGGCGGGCATTGGCAGCAAAGGCATCGTCGCTTCCAGCGCTGCGCTCGGCGTGCTGCTGCAGGAAGGCATCGGCGACACCATCCGTATTTCGCTCACGCCCGAACCCGGCGCTTCGCGCACGCAGGAGGTGATCGTGGCGCAGGAGTTGCTGCAGACCATGGGCCTGCGTGCGTTCACGCCGATGGTGACCGCCTGTCCCGGTTGTGGCCGCACCACCAGCATTTTTTTCCAGGAGTTGGCGCAAACCGTGCAGGAGCACGTGCGCGCGAGGATGCCGGAGTGGAAGATCAGCCATCCGGGCGCGGAGACCCTTACTCTCGCGGTGATGGGGTGCGTGGTGAACGGCCCGGGCGAATCGCGTCACGCCAACATCGGCATTTCGTTGCCGGGCACCGGCGAAGCCCCGGCCGCGCCGGTATTCGTCGATGGCGAGAAGACCGTGACGCTGCGCGGCGAAGGCATCGTCCGCGAATTTCTCGGCATCATCGACGACTACGTCGCGCGCAAGTTCGGACGCGGTGCGCAAGCCGGCTGACATCGTCGCGCTATTGCGCGAAGAGCTGCGTTTCGGCGTGGATTTCCTGCGCCGACGGCTGCTGCGGCTGAGTCTGATTTTCGTCGGGCTGCTGTTGCCGCTGTGGGCTTTCGCCGAACTCGCCGATGAAGTGCGCGAGCGCGAGCCGTTTCCGTTCGACGAACCGATTCTGCGTTTCGCGCATGATCTGGCCGGCGATGGGTTCGACAAGATTTTCCTGTTCTTTTCAGCCGTCGGGTATCAATACGGCGTGGTGCCTTTCGATATCGCCCTGATCGCGCTATTGGCCTGGAAGCGCCGATTGCGCGAAGGTCTGTTCGCAGGCGTGGCCATCATCGGCTCGGCCCTGTTGAATCTCGCCACAAAGCAAGTGTTCGCGCGGGATCGCCCGAGCCTGTGGGACTCGATCGCGCCGGAGGACAATTTCAGTTTTCCGAGCGGCCACGCGATGGGGTCGGCGACCGTGGCCTGGGTGCTGCTGCTATTGACTTGGCGGACGCCCTGGCGGTGGCCGGTAGCCGTGGCGATGCTCGGCTTCATGTGGATGGTGGGCTTGTCGCGAGTCTATCTAGGCGTGCATTACCCCTCGGACATTCTCGCCGGCTGGGCTGCGGCATCGGTTTGGGCGGTCGCGGTCTATCTGCTGGTGTTCCGCAACGGTCATCGGCCCTGGCGTTCGCCAGTTTCGATCCCTTAGGGCCTGTTCTAGGGCTTGTTCTAGAGCCTGTTAAGGCTATTCGGGCTCATTGCGCGGCCATGCAGGGCGCGCGGGGCAAGGAAGTAGGCTCGGCAAGCAGGCGCACTGCGCGCAAGCGATCGAGAACAGCCCGACGGACGATGGCCGTCGCGATCGGGTCGGTACGTAAAGGTGTGCAGATAAAGGCGCGCAGGGGGCGAAAAGTCTGGACACGAAAAGTCCGGACAAGCGAGGGGGCGCTGCCGCGCGCTATCGAGCGCCAGCGTGCGCAATCAGTGAAATCGTCAACCATGGTGCTGACGCCTGCCCGAGACAGCTGTTCGGATAGCGAGTCCTGGTTCCAGAAGCGCCTGAGATCACACGGACGGCCCTGTCCTGCAATCCAGAAAACCGTACACTCGCGACTCATATCGCCGGATATTGGGTCCGGCGCTGCAGCGAAGGACCGCCATCTTTACAGGCCTTTGGCTTCAGATCGAAGGGGGAGATATGTTGAAACCGAAAACCGCCATCGGCGCGGTCTCGTTACTGGCCGCTGCGATCGCTGCCAGCGCCGCGTCCTATCACGCGCTGGCTCCCCGCTTCGAACGCGACGGCGGCCTGCGCGCACGCGTCGGAGCGGGCCTGGGGGCCGTCCCCACCACTCACGCGGGAAGTGCGCAATCGGGGGCTGCGGCTTCATCCGGTGGCGGCGTTTTCGTCGCGGCTCCTGTGGCCGACGCTGCGTCGCCGGCCGGGCGCGGGACATATATCGTGGTGTTCCAGGAGGAGGCTCTGGCGTCCTACAAGGGCGATCGTTTCGGGCTTCCGCTGCCCAAGCGCAGCATGGCGCCGAGCGGTCGGATGCGCTTGGATCCGCAGAGCAGGGAGTCGTTGGGGTATGTGCGTTATCTGGAAAGCCGCCAGCTGCAGCTCGAACGGCAGATCGGCGGCATGATCCGTCGCCCGTTGCAGGTGCGGCGGCGGATGCAGCATGCGCTCAACGGCATCATCACCGACCTCAATCCGCGCGAGGCCGAACGCATTCGTGCGATCAGGGGCGTGCGTCTGGTCGAGGAATATCGCGAGTACGAACTCCTGACCGACACCGGCCCCGCCTTGATCGGCGCGCCGTCGGTGTGGAACGGCACCAGCCCCGGCACGCCCATCGCCTATCAGGGCGAGGGCATCGTCTTCGGCATCATCGACACCGGCATTAATTTCGGCAGCCCGTCGTTCGCGGCGGTCGATCCGATCGACGGCTACACGCACGTCAATCCGCTCGGTTCCGGCGTCTTCCTCGGCACTTGCGTGTCGGGAGGCGTCGATCAGGGCCGCTGCAACAACAAGCTCATCGGTGGTTACGACTTCGTCTGCGGTTCGCCCAGCAACCAATGCGGTCAGGCCAACGTGCGCGAGGAGCCGGGGTTCGGCGATACCAATGGGCACGGTTCGCATACCGCGTCCACCGCCGCCGGCAACCGGCGCGATGTGGCGTATGCCGGCGGCACTCGGCGGATTTCAGGCGTCGCCCCGCGCGGCTCGATCATTGCCTATGACGCCTGTTACACCAATACCAGCACCGGCACCGGATCCTGTCCGAGCGTCTCGACTGCGGCCTCGGTGAATCAGGCGATCGCCGACGGTGTGGTCGATGTCATCAACTATTCGATCGGCGGCGGCAGTTCGCCGTGGACCGAGGCCACATCGCTGGCCTTCCTCAATGCGGTCAACGCAGGCATCTATGTCGCGACCGCCGCGGGCAATTCCGGTCCGGGTGCCGGAACCACCGGTCATCACTCGCCCTGGGTCGGCACGACTGCCGCCGCACAGCATGGACGCGGCGGTTTCGTCCATCTGATGCAGGCGACCGGGCCGGCGCCCGTGCCGCCAGCGCTGTCGGCGATCACGCTGAATGAAGGCAGCGGCGGCATTCCGTTCACCGCGACTCTCCCGGGCGCCACGCCACTGAAAATCAGTCCTGGCATCGACACCACCACCGACGGTTGCAGTTCGTTCACGCCCGGCACTTTCGCGGGCGCGATCGCGTTGATCCGGCGCGGCACCTGCACATTCACGGTCAAGGGCAACAATGCTGCGGCCGCCGGCGCAGTTGCGGTGGTGATCGCGAACAATGCCGCGGGATCGTTATTGCCTTCGGTGCCCGGCGCCACTGTGTCGGTGTTCGGTGCGACCCAGGCCGATGGCGACGCCCTGCGCAATTTCGGCAACGCCAATCCCACGAATGCCACCGCGCAGATCACTTTCCCATCGGTGGGCATGCCGAATACGGCGGATGCCCTGGGCAGTTTCAGCTCGCGCGGCCCGGCAGGGGCGCTCAATCTCATCAAGCCCGACCTCACTGCGCCAGGCGTCAGTATCCTCGCCGCGAGTTCTGGAACTACCTTGACCGGATCGGAAAGCATCGTCGCGGTATTGAATGGCACCTCGATGGCGTCCCCGCACCAAGCGGGCGCCGCGGGGTTGGTGCGTCAGGCGCGTCCGACCTGGACCGTGTCCGAAATCAAGTCTGCGCTGATGATGACCGCGACGCCGCAGGTCTTCACCGAGGATCAAGTCACCCTGGCCAATCCGTTCGCGCGCGGTTCCGGCCGCGTACGCGTCGATCGCGCGATCAATGCCGGTCTGGTGCTGGACGAGACCACCGCGAACTATCAGGCCTCCAATCCTGACACCGGCGGCAATCCCGCAAACTTGAATCTCGCCAGTCTCGCCAACGGTCTCTGTGGTTCGACCTGTCAATTCACTCGTGTTTTCCGCAGTACGCGGCCGGGCGGTTCGGCCTGGAGAATCCAGTTCAACGGGATTCCCGGTACGGCCTCGCCAGCAATGATCTGGGTGCCGCCGGGCACCACCAAGACGGTGACGTTCACCATTGATATTTCCCAGTTGCCTAACAACGGGACTTGGAATTTCGGCGAAGTGGAGATGATCAACCTGCGCACCGGCGCGCAGATCGATGAGCCGTCGACGCTGCGTTTGCCGGTCGCGGTGTCGGTCTCGCCATAGGCGGCAAAGGGCGCGACCAGCAAAGGCCGCAGCCAGAAGGGCCGCGGCCGGCAAGAGCCGCGGCCGGCAAGAGCCGCGGCCGCGATGAAGGGGCGATCAGGCTTCGATCGCGCCGTGTCATCGGGCCGCGGCCGATCGCCTCAGGCGGCAAGCGCGCCGCTGGTCAGCATTTTTAATGGCCGGTGTTTTCAACGGTTCTGCTTTCAGCGGCCCTGCTTAGCGGCTTGCTTCCAACGGCCCTGCGTGTAACAGCCTGCTAGACTCGACCCGACGTCCCGGGGCATGCTGCCCCGGGATGGTATGGATGCGATGGCGCACAAGGACCGCGGCGGCCACTTCATCAGGGCAGGATCGGGGGCGGATATGCCGAATATCAAGACGCGGGCGATGGCGGCCGCATGGTTGCTGGCAAGCATGGGGGTTTGCGCCGCGGCCTATCATGTCGTGTCGACACGCATGGATCGTGGCGGCGGCGTGGCCGTGTCGTCCATGCGCGAGGCTCCGGTCCGCGGTAGCGGATATGTCGGCCTCCCCGTGCAAGCGACGCTTCCTGCCGATGGCGGGATTCACAGCCCGGCAGCGACCGTCGAGCAGAGCCCCGAGGGCGGCCGCGGCACCTTCATCGTCGTCTTCCGCGAGGATGCGCTGGCCAGTTACAAGGGCGGACGTCCCGGGTTGCCGGCGCCCTCGCGCCGGATGGCCGCGACCGGACGGTTGCGGATCGATCCGCACGGGAATCCGTCGCGTAACTACGTGCGCTTCCTGCAGGGGCGTCAGCAGCAGTACGAGCGTCAGATGGCCGGCATGATCCGGCGGCCGTTGCACGTGCGGAAGCGGATGCAGCATGCCCTCAACAGCATCATCACCGATCTCTCGGAGCAGGAAGCCGCGCGCATTCGCGGCATGGCCGGCGTGCGTTTGGTCGAGGAATATCGCGAATACGAATTGCACACCGACACCGGCCCGACCCTGATCGGCGCACCCGCAGTCTGGGCCGGTACCTTTCCGGATGCGCCTACGCAGTATCGCGGCGAAGGCATCGTCTTCGGCATCATCGATACCGGCATCAATTTCGGCAGCCCCTCGTTCGCCGCGATCGATCCGATCGACAACTACGCGCATACCAATCCGCTCGGCAGCGGTTCCTATCTGGGCACCTGCGCCGCAGGCGGTCCCGATGCGGGGCGCTGCAACAACAAGCTGATCGGCGGCCACGATTTCGTCTGCGACGCGCCCGCCTTCCAATGCAGTTTGCCGGGCGCGCGCGAAGAGCCCGGGTTCGGCGACACCAACGGGCACGGTTCGCATACCGCGTCCATCGCGGCCGGCAATCGCCGCGACGTGACCTATTCCGGCAGCACCTACCGGATTTCCGGCGTCGCGCCGCGCGGCAACATCATCATGTACGACGCCTGTTACACCAGCACCAGCACCGGCGGCGGTTCATGCCCCAGCGTGTCGACGGTATCCGCGGTGAATCAGGCGATTCTCGATGGCATTGTCGATGTCATCAATTTCTCGATCGCCGGCGGCACCTCGCCCTGGAACGACGCGACCTCCACTGCGTTCCTCAATGCGGTCGACGCCGGCATCTATGTCGCGGCGTCCGCCGGCAACAGCGGCCCCGGAGCGAATACGCTCAGCCACCTCGAACCCTGGGTGGCGAGCACCGCCGCCAGCCAACACGGCCGCGGCGAATTCGTCGCGCCGTTGACGGTGACCGCGCCGACGCCCGTGCCGCCTGCCTTGGCGCCCCTGTTGATGGGCGAGGGCAGCGGCGGCACGCCGCATCTTTCGGCGATCCCCGGCACGACCCCACTGCGCGTCAGCGCGGGCTTCGACACCGCCAACGATGGCTGCGCGTCGTACACGCCCGGCACGTTCAGTGGCGCAATCGCGGTCGTCCGTCGCGGCACATGCACCTTCGCGGTGAAAGCCAACAATGCCGCGGCGGCCGGCGCGCTGGCGGTGGTGATCTCGAACAACGTCGCTGGCGAATTCGGGGTTTCGGCTCCGGGCGCTACCGTGCCGACGTTCTCGATCACCCAGGCCGAAGGCAACCTCGTGCGCGATTTCGCGGCGGCCAATCCCAGCGCGACCACCGCTGGCATCGGCTTCCCCATGTTCACCATGCCCAATCGCGCGGATGCGCTCGGAGGATTCAGCTCGCGCGGACCTGCCGGCGCCTTCGATCTGCTCAAACCCGATGTGACGGCGCCCGGCGTGAGCATTCTCGCAGCGTATTCGGGGACGACGCTCACCGGTTCCGAGAATCTCGTCGCTCCGCTCAACGGCACCTCGATGGCGGCGCCGCATCATGCCGGCGCCGCAGGCCTGATCCGCCAGGCGCGGCCGGGCTGGACGCCTTCGGAAATCAAGTCTGCGCTGATGATGACGGCGACGCCCGAGGTCTATCTGGAAGACGAGACGACGCCGGCCGATCCGTTCGCACGCGGCGCGGGCCGCATCCGGGTCGATCGCGCGATCAACGCCAGACTGGTGCTCAACGAGACCTTCGCAAACTATCAGGCGGCCAATCCGGCCAATGGCGGCAATCCCGCGGGTTTGAATCTCGCCAGTCTCGGCAACGGCCGCTGCGCGCCGGTCTGTGAGTTCACCCGGGTGTTCCGCAACACGCACCCCGGCGGCTCGGCCTGGAGAGTGCAATTCAACGGTGGCGTGCCCGGCACGGCGATTCCGACGGTGTTCTGGGTGCCGCCCGGCGGCACCAAGAGCGTGAAATTCGTCATCGACACGTCGCAATTGCCGAACAACAGCACCTGGAGCTTCGGCCAAGTGCAGATGATCAATCTGCTCAGCGGCAACCAGTTCGACGAGCCTTCGACGCTGCGGCTGCCGATCGCGGTGGCGATCCCGCCGCCGGTGATCTCGGTGCCGACTTCGGTCAGCGCCAATCTGGTCAGTGGCAATCCGGGCGCGGCCACATTCAACGTCGGCAACATCGGCGCCTCGAATCTGAATTACACCGTGTCCAACAGCGGCAACGGCGTGCAGACCCTGGTCAACGCGCCGCGCGGCACCTCGTCGACCGGTACGCGCAGTACGGTCTACAGCGACACCACCAATCCTCCGGCGCAGTTCTCCGCCGACGATTTCACCCTGGGCGCACAGACGCAACTGAGCACAATCGCGGTCGAGGGCTTCGTCGTCAGCGGCGCGGCGCTCACCAGTGCGGCCACCGGGTTGACCTGGAGCATATTCCCGGACGCCAGCGGCGCGCCTGCGGGAAATCCGCACTCATCGCCAGGGAATGCGGTGTGGACGTATACGGCCGCACCCACGTCGAGCGCGGTATCGATCAGCGGCGGCAGTTTCACGTTGAATCTCGCGGCGGCGGGACAGAACGTCACGCTTCTGCCAGGCCGTTATTGGCTGGTGGTGAATACCCGCGGCACATTCACCAACCGCTGGGCTTGGTACGCTTCGAGCAGCGGAACCGCACCATTTATGACCATCACCGTCAATCCCGACGGCAGCGGCAGCTGGGTTTCGACGAGCTCGCCGAGCGGACTGTCGATGCGTGTGGCCGGCACGACGGCCTGCGGCGCGCCATGGCTGGGAGCGGCGACGCCCGCATCCGGCGTGGTGGCGCCATCCGCGAACCAGTCGACCTCGGTCGCGCTCAATGGCGCGGGCCTCGCCGCCGGCAATTACCGGGCCAGCGTCTGTGTCCACAGCAACGATCCGGTGACGCCGGTCGCGGCGGTGCCGATCCAACTCACCGTCACGCCATAGCAGGCGCTTACGGCGATCGGTGTCGCATGCCCCGCCGACGCCGGATCGGCAGGCGGGGTGCGTATCAAGCGTTATTGCGTGTTATCGCGCTGCACGCGATCGCGATGCGCGCATGCCGATGCACGCCGTCCGCCATCGGCGGGCAATCCGCTTCGTGATCCCGCGATCGTATGCGTGAGCAGCGCATGGCGTTGCGGCGCGTGCGGTGGCAGCGCGTGCCGTAGCAGCGACTGGGATTACGGTTTGGCGCGGTAGATCGTCTCTCGCGCTTCCTGCAGACGCAGGCGCAGATAGTCGTCCCGGGTCAACCCGTTGGGGAAGGACTCCATCGCCATGACTTCGGCGACGATTTGCGCCTCGCGCGCCTTGTAATCCTGGAATTGCGCATCACGCTGCTGTTGCGCCTGCCAAGCGGCTTCGCGCCGGGCCGCATCCTGGCGGTAGCGCGCGACCAGTTCGCGGACCTGCATGACCTTTTCGCCTTCGTCCTCGATGGTGGCGTTGATCAGGCCGATCTTCACCAGCACCGCATCGCCCGCGGAGAGTTCCTTGGCTTTTTCGCGGCGATCGATTTCGAGCAGGATTTCCCGCGCTCGCTCGCTACGTTCGACCGCGCTCATGGTCGAGGCATCGTGCAGGAACTGGCGAGTGCGCTGCTGGAAGGCCAGACGCTGACGATGCGCTATGGCTTCCGGCGTTTGATCGAGGGCAGTCTGGCTCGCTTGTGGCGCGGTCGCAGCCACGGCGGGCGATTCCTGCGGCTGCTCCAGGCTTTCGGAAACGCTGCGACTGCGGTGCGTCGCATAGATCACCGCGGTCAGCGTGAACGCTCCGGCGACGACGAGTCCTGCGAGTGCGAGTTTGGGATTCATGGCCATACGGTCAAAAAGGGGAGGCCCGGCATGCCGGGCCTCCCAGGGATTGCCGGTAAGGGCTTAGCTTACACCCGGCCGACTCAGAGCAACTGATCGATGCTCCAGTACAACAGGTTGAACGGCTTGGCCCGGTCGGCGGCGTCGCTGGCCTCCGAGGCGTCAAGCACGTTTCCGGTGCCGACCATCACGCTGTCGATGAAGTTCTTCAACTCCAGGCTCATGGTCTGGATGTCGCCGTTCTTGAAATCGACGATCGTGGTGCAGTGGCTCTCGTTCAGCGCGCGATATTGCGGGAAATAGCCGCCGAAATTGCCGATGCCGTTGAGCTTGGTGCGCAGACGATCGGTATCGATATTCCAACGGGCGTGAATCAGCGCTTCCTTGGTGGCCTGGTCCGGCGCGTTCTGGATTTCCGGATAGAACCGCTCGTACGAATACGAGGAATAGTTCAGATCTTTCCAGAAATGGGTATGGCCCAGACGATCGCTGGGATACTTCGTCGACAACGCGTTGTAGAGCGTGCCCAGCTGACTGCGATTCATACCCGGCAGAGTGCTGGCCAGATAGGCCAGCGGGCCGTTGGTGGCGTCCAGACCCCAGACATTGCGGATGTGGGTCTGCAGCGGCAGTTGCGGATACGTGGTGTTGCTGCCGCCGACCGGCGCGTCGAACACCGGGCCGGAATCGTTGATCAGATAGCCGCGGGTCGGCGCCATGTCGCGACGCAACGGACCGTAGTTGGTCAGGCTGCCGGCGCCGCCGGCGCTGCAGCCGGTGGACAGCATCTGGGTCGGACGCGGCAGGTTGTCTTTCAGCCAGCTCACCACCGCGCGCACGTTGCGGGTGCCGTTGTGATGCCAGACCAACGAAGGCTTGATTCCGGCCGGATCGTTGTACACCGCGACGCGGTCGCCGCTGTAGATATCGCCGGTGCAATACGGCACGTAGATCATGTTCCAACCCTGGGTCTTGACCGTATCGAGCGGACTGATACGGGTGACGAAGGGGCTGACCAGGCTCGATCCGGGATTGAGCAGGCTCATGTAATCGTCGGGAATACCGTTCGGATTGCGCGCACCACGAACGCCGGACGCGCCCGTGCAGCTCGGATAGTCCCAACAGGCGCCGCCGCCTTCCATGTAAATGATGGTGTTGCGGGTGTGCGGTACGCGGTTGACGAAGAATTTGTATTGCGAGCCGTTGCCGCAGACCGCGCCGGTTTGCGGCGAGAGTTTGATGGTCTGCCACACGCCATAGGCGCCGGGACTGAACCCGTCGGCATACCCGCTTGGATTGGACAGCAGCGGATAGGTGCCGGTGCGCTGCGCGGCGGTGACTTTGTTGTCGGCCGGCGGCGGGAAGAGCAGGTTGAGCGAAGTTTGCCACGCCGAATAATCGCCCTCTTCGGCCTGCAGCGGCATCGCAACCAGCGCAGTCGCGATCGCCGTGGCGAGCAGCACTGGCATGCGGATGGTTGAACTCATATCACGTTCTCCTTGTCGATGATGAACATCAGCTTTTTCGATGTGCGCCGACGGCGTCCTCAGTATGTTTCTGGCCTATGTCATGCGAGCGCTTCTCCCCACCGCCCGGCTGCACCGTATCGTCGGTCGATATCCGACGATCGCGATCGATTGTAGCAGTCCGATTGAGGCCGTCATTGGCATGTTGACGATTGATTGAAAACGTCGGATACAAGGGGCGAATAAAACGCGGTTTCGTGTGCAAAGCGGACATTCCGGTGGCCGAATCGGCGCATTCGAGCGCACGTATTAGAACGATCGGATCGATGTGCATGCGCGCACTGCGCTTTCGGCTAGGTAGGGCGATCCAAGCGAATCGCGGTGAGCTGTCGCAGCTGGCCTTTGGGGCGGGGCGGGTTGCGCGAATTCCCGCAACGAGCAATCGCGCCATGGGCATGTGCCGTGCGGCATCCTGTGGCATCCGATGATGCATGTCCGATCGTGCGATCGATGCGCGACAGATGAACAACGCAACATGCATCGCCGATGTGGTCGAAATGGACCTCGCACCGCCGAACACCGATCCGATATCGCGATAGTCGGTGAGATCATTGACGTGACAGTCGATGCAATGGTTGACGCAATAGTCGACGCGACAGTCGGCACGGCAATCAGCACGGCAATCAGCGCGATAGCCGATGTCGCCCGTCAAATGCGGACGTGTCTGCGCAGATCCGCTCGTAGATCCGCTGTCGGCTCATTCGCCCGGCTTGGCCGCTTCCACGGGCGCCGCGGTGGCGGAGCGGCGCGCAAGCTGCGACTCGCGATGCGCGATGTACGCATTGGCGGCGAAAATCACGCCTGCGCCGAGCGCCGTCCAGCGATCCAGCGGTTCGCGGAACAACCACCAACCGGCGAACGCCACGATCGGCAATTGCATGAAGCTGATCGGGGTCAACGCGGAGACATCGCCGAGTTTCAGCGCGCGCGTCCAGAGCATATGCCCGCCGGTGCCGAGAAAACCGGCGGCGATCACCCAGATCCAGACGATGCCGCGCGGCCATTCCCATACCGCCAGCGCGGGCAGCAGCGACATCGGCACCCACAGCATCGTGGTGTAGAACACGATGCGGTCGGCAGGCTCGGTGCGCGAGAGCAGTTTGATCATCACCGAGACCACGCCGCTGAGTACGGCGGCGGCCAGCGCGATCAGCGTGCCCGCGCTGAACTCCGCAGTGCCGGGACGGACGATGATGAGCACGCCGACGAAACCGAGCGCGACCGCGGCCCAGCGCCGCGCGCGCACCTGTTCGCCGAGAAACAGGACTGCGGCGATGGTGACGAAGATCGGCGTCGAATACGACAACGAGACCGCTTGCGCCAGCGGCAGGTGGCCGATCGCCCAGAAGCCGGCGAACATCGACGTCACCCCGATCGCGCAGCGCAAGAGATAACTCGGCAATTGCGCGGTCTTCAGCAGCCCTGGACCGTGCCGGTACAACAGCGGCAACGCCGCGACCAGGCCGAACAGGTTGCGGAAGAACGCGATCTCGAACGCGTGCAGCTGTTCCGAGGCCAGCCGGATCACCACCGCCATCCATCCGAACAACACCGTACTGCCGAGCATCAGCAGCGCCGCGCGCAGATGCGGAGCGCGCGCGTTCACCACCGCGCGCCGACGATTCGCGGTTCGGGTTCGATCATCACGCCGAAGCGGGCGCGCACATCGGCGGCGATGGCGCGAGCCAGGGCCAGCAACTCCGCACCGCTGGCGGCGCCGTGATTGACCAAGACCAGCGCATGTCGTTCGGAAACCCCTGCGTCGCCTGAACCTTCGGCAAGGCGTCGGCCTTTCCATCCGCAGGCGTCGATCAGCCAGGCCGCCGAGAGCTTGCGCGTGGCGTCATCATCGGCGCGGAACACCGGCATCGACGGATGCTCGGCCGACAGCGTCTCGGCCTGCGCTAAGGGCACGATCGGATTCTTGAAGAAGCTTCCGGCATTCCCGGTCACCGCGGGATCCGGCAGCTTGCTTCGACGCAACCGGATCACGGCCTGCGCCACGTCGCGCGCGGCGTAGCCGTCGCAAACGTCGGAGGCGATACCCATCGCTTCGCGGATGCCGGCGTAATCGATCTTCAAACCGGCCGCGCCGATGCTGCGCGCGGTGGGCAGATCGAACTCGACCGCAACGATCAGGTAACGGTCGGTTTCGCGTTTGAACATGCTGTCGCGATAGGCGAACGCGCATTGCGCCGGATCGAAGCGATGGAACACGCCGGTGGCGCGCTCGAACGCATCGACCGCGTGGATGCGCTCGCCTACTTCCACGCCATACGCGCCGATATTCTGGATCGGCGCCGCGCCCACCGTGCCGGGGATCAGCGCCAGATTTTCCAGGCCCGCGTAGCCTTGCTCCAGGCTCCACATCACCAGACGGTGCCACTCCACGCCGGCGTCGGCGCGGACGATGGCGCGATCGTCATGGACATCGAGCGTGCGGATGGTTCGCGTGCCGAGGGCGAGCGCGAGCTGCGGGCCTTCGACGATCAGCAGATTGCTGCCGCCGCCTAGCACCAGCGGCGCGGACGCAGCGAATTCGTCTGCGAACAGCGCAGGGAGGTCGTCGGCGTCGTCGGTCTCGACCAGTAGCCCGGCTGCGGCGTCGATGCCGAAAGTGTTGCGCGCGCGCAGCGGCGCGTCGGCGGTGCGGCGGATGCTCATTCGTTCGGCAGATGGCCGCGGCTGGGCGCTTCCTTACGGCGACGAATCGCTTCCATGCACTCGCCGATCAAACCCGGGCCACGATAGATCAGGCCGGTATAGAACTGGACCAAGCTGGCGCCCGCCGCCATCTTCTTCACCGCGTCGGCGCCGGAGAGGATGCCGCCCACGCCGACCAGCGGAATCCTTTCCGGCAAACGCGTGCGCATCATGCGCAGCACGGAGGTCGACTTCGCCATCAACGGCTCGCCGGACAGGCCGCCGGTTTCTTTCGACAACGGATGCTGATGCACGGAAATGCGCGAGACCGTGGTGTTGGTCGCGACCACCCCGTCGACCTGCATTTCGCCGAGCACGCGCGCGGTGGCGTCGATGTCGTCGTCGGCGAGGTCGGGCGCGATCTTGACCAGCATCGGCACGCGTCGTCCGTGTTTGCCGGCGTAGAACTCCTGCGACTCGCGCAGTACGCCGAGCAGGCGGCGCAGCGCCTGTTCCTCCTGCAATTCGCGCAGCCCCGCCGTATTCGGCGAGGAGATGTTGATCACCACGTAATCGGCCAGCGGATACACCCGTTCCAGGCAGTACAGGTAATCGCGCGCCGCGGCATCGTTCGGCGTGTCCTTGTTGCGGCCGATGTTGATGCCGAGCAGACCGTCGCCGCTGCGTCGCGCCTTCTCGACATTGCGCACCAGCGCATCCACCCCGTCGTTGTTGAAACCCAGACGGTTGATCAGCGCGTTGTACTCGGGCAGGCGGAACATCCGCGGTTTGGGATTGCCTTCCTGCGGCCGCGGCGTGACCGTGCCGATCTCGACGAAGCCGAAACCCAGCGCGAACAACGCGTCGATATGCGCGCCGTTCTTGTCGAGGCCCGCGGCCAAGCCCACCGGGTTGGGAAAACTCAGCCCGAGCGCCTTGACAGGGAAGGGCTTGGGCGCGCGCCCCAGCAGCGGATTGAGGCCGGTGCGATACGCCGACTCCAACATCGACAGCCCGAGCGCGTGCGCGCGTTCGGGGTCGAGATGGAACAGGAAGGGGCGGGCGAGGGTATACACCGGTCAGTGCTGCTCCGAGGCGGGATTCAGGTGGGGCGCCAGTGCCTTCGGATCGAAGGTCGCGCCCTGATAGAGGGTTTCGCGCGTCCCGTCTTTGTAACCGATCGTGATCCGGAATGCGAAGTGGGTGGGTTGCTCGCCGTACAGCCAGGAACCGCAGTGTTCCTCCCGATCGATGCGGCAACTCTCGGCCGAGACGCCGGACCAATCGCTATCGCGGCGGGATACGATCTTGCCTTCGTCTGACACCACGAAGCTGGAGGTCAGCGCGACTTCGGTCTCCGGAACCAGCAGACGCGCCGGAGTGCGGCTCACGTGTTCGACCTTCACCGACACCGGGCTCGCGTCGTCGGCGAAGCGCAGCGCGAAATCCAGGGCGTAGCCGTGCCGTGGCGCATCCTGGTATTCCAACAGTTCCAGACCGACGCGACGTACCGAGGCCCGCTCGCTGGCCGCCGGCAGGAAGCCCGCATCGGTCAGGTACAGCGTGGCCTCGTCGCCCTCGGCGGTTTCGAAGCGGCTGGATTGCACCGGCTGGCCCTGATAAGCCTCCGGCGGCGTCCGCGAAAACGGCGCTCCCGATGGGTCCAACGTGCCCGGCAGCGAAACCCCGGTGCGTTCGCCGCCGCCGGATCGCAACTTCGCGAGCAGTTCCCGATGGCGGAACGTCACGCCCTGGTAGATCGTCTCCTCGCTGCGGTCCTGATAGCGAATCACGAAGCGCAACGGCAGGAAGGCGACATCCTCGCCGAACAGCATCGAACCGTCGCCGTACATCCACGCACTGCACCGCTCGCCCGGAGCCACCTTGCACACGGTCGGCGAGACCGCTTTCCACTCGCGGATTTGCTGGGCATAGAGTTTGCCGTCCTTCGGCACGATCTTCGCGCCGAGTTTGATCTCGCTGCGCGGCAACAACACTTTGGCATCGCGCCGGTCGCCGACGTTCTCGACCACGACCGACTCGGGCTTCGCGCCGGCCGCGAATTTCAGGCTGAAAGCCCAGCGATAGTTGACCTCGGCGCCATCCGCGCGGGTCTCGAATTCGGGGCCTGCGGACACGATTTCCACACGTTTCGTGGCCATCGGCAGGAAGCCGGACTTGGTGAAATAGAACGTCGCTCTCTGGCCATTCGAGATGTCCGTTTCCATCGAGAGCACCTCCTGCCCGCGATAGGTCGACGGGATCACGGGGGCGTCCGAATCCGAACAAGCCGCGATCGACAGCAGGAGCAGCGCTGCGACCGGCAATGATCGATGAGTCATGGAGGATCCTTTCGCATTTCGATTCGACCCTACTCCAGGACGCCGACCACCCAGAACAGCAGTGTCTGGAACACGTCCCCGAATGCGGCGATGGCCTCCACGATACCGATCAGCATGCACGCGCCCGCTAAAAAAGTGATGCTGACCGAGTCGTGCGGCTTACGGTTGAAGGTTCTTGCCTTGAAGCCGAAGTAGACCATCGCGATCGAGCCCACGATCGGCAACAGGGCGTATCCCCAGGTGCCGCTCACGAGGCCGAGGATGGTGAAAATCCAGGCCTTCCTGCGCGCGCCCGCGGGCTCTGTCGCAGGCGGGGGCGGGGTCGTCTGGTCGTGCGGTTGCATATTCATGATGTCCTCAGGGGGCGCCGCCGATTCAAAGTTTCAGCATCGAGAGGAACAGAGAAGGATCGATCACCGCGCTCTGGTAGATTTCCTCGGACGAGCCGTCGACGTACAGAAACGTGGCCTTGAATACGAAGACGTGCGGTTGCGGCTCGAACACCCAGGCGCTGCACGCCTGGTCGCGCGCGATCCTGCAGATCCGGGGCGAAACGCCGAGCCAACTCTCGCCGTTCTTCGGCGCGTTGGCGATGCCGACATGTTCGTCCACCAGAGTCTCGGCCTGGGATTCGCTCACGCTTTCGATCTTGACGTTGATCGGGGCCTGCGGGCCGATGAAATCGAGGGTGAAGCCCCATTTGTAGGAGACATCGCCCGATGCGTTACGGATCATCGGCCCCGCGCCGGAGAACTTGATCCGCTCGGTCGACTGCGGCAGCGGCTTGCCTTTGATGTACTGCAAAGTCACCACTTCCCCGTTCGGCAGGGCGTGTATGACTTCGCCGTCCAGCATCTCCT
>SSEV01000054.1 GCA_008015095.1 Lysobacteraceae bacterium
GGGCAGCGACTGCTCGCGCACGTGCGCGTGCTCGGCCGCGGGCAGCGACTGCCGCAGCAGGCGTCCGAGCGAAGCGATCTGGGCAGATCCGGGCAACGAGGACACGCGATCGGGAGCGGCATCGGAAGCGGCGGCGTCCCATCCGGACCAGACGCTGCGCCAGAGCGTCGGCGCTTGCCGCAAATTGCGCACTGATTGCGATTGCATCGCGAAGAAAGCGCCGACCAGCAACCGCTCGGCGTCCTCCATGAAGGACGCGCCGGCGTAACGCAACAGCCCCAGCCCGGCAAGTGTCTCGGTGACGAAGGCGCGGACCGCGACCTCGCCCATCTCGTCGCACATCGCATTCGTATCGAAGGCCAACGCCGAACGACCATACCGGCGGAAATAGAAATTCAATGAATGCAGCACCACGCGGAAGTTGCCGATTTCCGCACCGAAGGCCGCACCGCGTCCACCACACACATGCCGGCGCCAGTCGGGAAGCGCGCGGAAATTGCCGAAGTCCACCAACTGCCCGTCGACGGCGATGTTCGAGCTGAACAGGCCGCCGTGAAACAACCGCTGGCTCCAGCCGCTGCCGGTCTGCTCGGCGATCCGCGCGAAGATCTCCGGCACCGAACGGATCGGCAACCCCAGATCACGCTCACCGGCCAGATGCGCACGCAAAGCATCGACCGCTTCCTCGGTGCGCAGGGCATCGAGATACTGCTCGGATCGCGAATACCCGCCCTTGCCGAAGCGGATACTGCGCTCGAAGTGCGCCAGCCGGACGAAATTGGGACGGATCAGGATGGCGCGGCGCACACCGCCGATGCCGGTCGGTGGGCCGTGGATGCGCATACCGGGGTCGAGGATGGCGACGACCGGCGTCGCACCGTGCGGCAATTCCGCGTCCGCCACTTCCGCGGCGATCGCTTCGCGCATCGCCTCCTCGACCCACAGACAACCATGCGAGTGGTACCAATCCGCGTCGGCACTGACCAACGGCGTGCGTCCGATACCCTTGGCGTTGAAGGCACCGGCGAACCCGCATCGCCCGCTGCCGCCGTTCGGCGCGCCACCCGGCGCGCCGTAGCGATCGGCGCACAGTTCCGCTTCACCCTCGGCGTAGGCGGTTTCCGGATCCCAATCACCCTGCACGATCGCTGCGTAGTTCGACAACAACCAGGCTTCGAGCGCTGCCCTGGTGTCCGGCGAAGTGAGATCGCAACCGCGCTCGAAGAACCAGCGCCGGTTCAACCACAGCACGCGCGAACGCGCCATCCGCCGCGGCCGGAAACGTGCGCCGATGTGTGCACCCAGCGCGTCGAGATCGGGCACGCCCAGCACCATTGGCGTGAGCGCGGCGTCGAGCGTCGACTTCGGCGCCGATTCGGGCGGTACTGCGAGTGTCGAGTCGCACATATCGATCGGGGGGGGATTCATGGCGTCGCGCCCGCATCGGTGGGGAGCGCGCCGCAAAGCCATGCACTGCGGCCGCGTTTTCGGACCTGGCCGTCGTGACCGCGGCGCAGCCAGCACAACGGACGCTCACAGTCGGCGAAGGCCTCGCCCAACAGGTGCCGAACGAGCGACCGGTTCGCGCCGTAGGGCGCCACCAGATCGACCACCCACGGGTTCAAGCCCGCGTTCCAGTCCGAGATGTGCAGCAGACCGATCTCGTCGCGCGCCATGCGCGCGGACATCTCATCGGACAGGAAGGCCCAGGTCGCGTACGCGATCGGTTGCTGGTTATCGTCGAAACAGAAGCGGATCTGCCGCAGCACTGCCGCAGGCGCGACCCAACTGTCGAGCGACGCGATCGAGAACGCGCGCCGCTCGGTGCGGGCCAACAGCAGTGCGGCATAGCCGACCTGCGCGGCGAGACGCGCCTCCTTCGATTGCAGGATGTCATCGATCGGCAGCGACATCTTCATTCCACTCCGACGTAGCTTTCTTCCTCGGCGGTGACCCGGTTGGCGGTTTCGGTGGCCTGACGGAATTCGCCGGTGGTGGTGAATTCGGCGAACGTGATCCCATCCATCGCCCGCCCCGCGCCTGCGGCCTCGGCGAGGAAACCGCAGAATTCGCGCAGCATCGGCAGATCGGGGTCGTATTCCTCCTTCCACAGGAACTGCCCGGCCTCGTTCACTTCCAGGAACACGTATTCGCCGTTGCGATCGACGATCAGATCGATGCAGCCGAACGACAGGCCCAGCGCGCGCAACAGTCCGATGCAGCGGCGCGAGACCGCTTCGGGCAGTTCGAAGGCGCGCACCGGTGCGATGCCGTAATGCACGTCGTGCCGCCAGTCGGTGGCGCGGCCATGCGCCTGGCTGTCGATCCTGGCCGCGAACGCGCGCTCGCCGAACGCGGTGACCCGAAGTTCGTAATCGACCTCGATCCGCGGCTGGTAGATGGCCGGCACCAGTTCGATCGGACGCGGGTCCTCCAGATCGAGGTGCTTCAACTCGGTGGTCAGCGAATAACTGGTCATGCCGGTCCTGTCGTTGCGCCAGACGAACGAACCGAACGGTTTCATGATCACGTGCGGACCGTGGGCGGCGAAAAACGCGCGCACCTCGGCCGGATCGTTCGACAGCAGCGTGTCGGGAATCGAGAATCCGCACTGCCGCGCCACGCGCAGTTGATGCAGCTTGTTGTTGGCGACCGCGGCGGCGCTCGGATCGTTGACCCAGCGCGTGCCGGCATGACCGAGCAGCCCGCGCAGATTGCGCAGGAACGCCAGCGATTCCTGGCGAACGAACTTGCGGTCTCCGCTGTGCGTGTCCGGCGAAATCCCGGGCCGCCCCAACCGGCGCATCCACACCACATCGTAGCGGTCGATTCGTCCGTCCTCCGGCGCGCCGTGCAGCCGCGCTGCGCATTCGCCCGAAGGCGTCAACCGCATCGACGCGCGCGAAGCGCCGGGAAATTCCGAGAATTGCCAGACATCGCAGGACACGCCGCGCGAGCGCAGCGCCCAGCGCACGGCTTCGCCGTGCATATCGCCGGGGGTATAGACGAGCAGGATCTTCGACATGGGCGGGGCCGTTCCGATACGTGTTCCGTGATTACTGCGATCGTGCGGGCTGACCGGCGAAGGTCAGCCCGCGGTGACGCGATGACGATTACCACTCGTAATCGATATCGCCCTGGTCGTCGGGGCGGCGACCGATGTACTGGTCCCAACACGTGGTCGAACCGCTGTAGGTCATCGAACCGCCACCGCCGATGGCGTCGCATTCCTCCGGGGTCAGCTCGCGCGCGACGCGGCGGGCGAGTACGCGGACATCTTCTTTCATCGTAACTTCTCCTTGTTGTGCAAACGCTGTGTGCCCGAGGCACGTGACCGGCGGCGCTACGCGTTTGCGGCAGCGACCGCGGCTTCTCCGGAATGCCCGGGAAGAACGCTCAGCTCGCGCAGCGCGCCGTTCTCCAACAGGAGCAGGCGATCGGCAAGCCGTTGGGTCTCGGCGCGATGCGCGATGACGATGCGCGTCGTGCCCAGACCGACCAGAAAGCGATTGATGGAGGCCTCGGTCGCTGGATCGAGGTGGCTGGTCGCCTCATCCAGCACCAAGATGCGCGGCGATTTGTACAGCGCGCGCGCCAGCAGCACCCGCTGTTTCTGTCCGCCCGACAGCGCGCTGCCCATGTCGCCGACCAGGGTGCGATACCCCAGCGGCATCGCGACGATATCGGCGTGGATGGCCGCGGCGGTGGCGCAGTCGACCACCCGCCCGAAGTCGATGTGCTCGTCGAAGAAGGCGATGTTGTCGGCGATGGTGCCGGCCAGCAGTTGATCGTCCTGAAGCACGCAGGCGACCTCGTTGCGGAACGCTTCCAGGCCGATGGTGTCGATCGGCATGCCGTCGTATTTCACCGTGCCGGTGGACGGCCGGATCAGACCAAGGATGATTTTCGCCAAGGTGCTTTTGCCGGCGCCCGAAGGCCCGATCAGCGCAACGAATTCGCCGGCACGGATGCGCAGATCGACGTTCCTGACGATCCACGGCTCGCTGTCGCCGTAGCGGTAGGAGATTTCGTTCAATTCCAGATCCGCCGCGCCGACGCGACCGTCGACCGGCATGCCGCCGCCTTTCTCTTCCTCCGAACGTTCCAGGGTGATGTCGGAGACCCGCTCCGCATGCAGCGCCAGCAGCCGGAACTGAGTCACCGCCGCGATCAGCGACGACAGCCGCGTGGTCAGGGTGTCGGCGTAGATGCCGAACGCGATCAGCATGCCGATCGAAATCGACCGCTCCTGCACCATGCCCGCGCCGATGAACATCACCACCAACGACGGCAGCGTCTTCAGCAGAGTCTCGGCCCCCTCGAAGGCCATCATCATGGTCTGCGTGGTCGCGTCGCGGCGCAGTACCTGGCTGTAGTACTGCTGCCACTGCACGCGCCGGTCCGACATCTTGTTGGCCAGCTTGATCGGCACGATCGCGCGCAGGGTTTCGAGGAAATAGCTGCTCTCCCGCGCCGAGAAGACGATGCGCTCGCGGTTGGCGCGCTGCAGCGGATAGAACGCCAGCCAGCGGTACAGGCCGTAGACCGCCGCCATCGCCGCGATCACGGCGGTCAGCCGCGGGCTGTAGACCAGCATCACCGACAGTGCGAACACCAGCAGGATCAGATCGAGCGCGGCGCCGATCACGCCATGCGAAATCGACTGCTGGATCATGTCCAGCGACTGGAACCGGCTCATGATGTCGCCGGTGTGGCGCTTCTGGAAATAGTCCACCGGCAGCTTCAGCAGTTTCCAGAACACGCTGGAGCCCCATTGGTAACGCAGGCCGATGCTGAGCTTGAGCACCATCCAGTCGCGCAGGAACGACAGCAGCACGCGGGTCATCAGCAACAGCGCGAAGCCGAGCAGCAGGGTGACCAGCAGCGCGTGATCGCTTGCGGCCAGGGCGTGGTCGATCACCAACTGCGTGTACAGCGGATGGCACAGCACGATGATCTCGATCGCTGCGGCCAGCAGCAGGGCCATGCCCAGGCGCGATTTCGCGCGCGCATCCAGTTCCAAGCCGATCGAGGCAAGCGTCCGCGCCCGCGCGGCCTTTTCCGGCGCGAACGCCGGGGTTTTTTCGATCGCCAGCGCCACGCCGGTGAACGCTTTCGATGCTTCCGCGAACGAGACCTTGCGCCGGCCCAGCGCGGGATCGACGATCACCAGCCCGTTACGGCCGATGCTCTCCAGCACCACGAAGTGGTCCATGTTCCAGTGCAGGATCGCCGGCGTGCCCAGTTCGCCCAGATGCTCCAGATCCACCCGCAGCGGCCGCGCCAGCAGATGCAGCGCTTCGGCGTAGCGGATCAGCGACGAAAGCGTGGTGCCCTTACTGGAGACAAAAAAACGCCGGCGCATCTCGGCGACGCTGATTTCGGCGCCGTAATGATCCGCAACCATGGCCAGACAGGCCAGGGCGCATTCACTGGTTTCGGCTTGGAAGACGACTTTCATCGGGCAGGGGGTCCGACAGATGTTCGGTGAACGGCGCGATCAACCAGCGGTACAGCGGACGGCGCTTGAGTTGGATGCGCGCCTCCACCCGAGTGCCGGCGCGCAGGGGAATGCCTTTCGTGGCGAACTCGTTCTCGTCGATAGCGATGTCGACCTCGAACAGCAGTTGCCGCTCCTGCGGGCCGCCGATGCTTTCGCTGTCAGGCGCCTGCAATTGGCTGGAGGGCACGCCGGCCGGGCTGATCGACGCCACCCGGCCGGCCAGCACGCCGTATTTCTCGCGCGCATAGCCGGTCACGCTCAAACCGGCGGGCTGCCCTACCGAAACTTCCGCCAGTGATTGGCTCGGCACCAGGAAACGCGCGATGTAGCGGTCCGAACGCGTGCCGATCAGCGCGACCAGATCGCCGTTCTCGACCGTCTGTCCTTCGCGCGCGGTCACGCGCAGTACCCGGCCCGCCGCGGAGGCGATCAGCACGCGCGAGGTCTGGCCGGCCAAACGAATCTTTTCGATTTCGATATCGTCGAGCTGGCGCCGCAGTTCCGACACCTGTTGCTGCGCGCGTTGTTCATCATCGCGCACCGCCTGCAGCAGGCTGGCTTCGTCCTGCTGCAAAGACGCCAGGGTGCGTTGCAGCGAAGCGCGGTTCGCGCGGATTTCCAGTTCGCGATCCTTGTGCGGCGCCACCGCCAGGTCGGAGACGATGCCCTTTTCCTTCCGCTCCAGGCAGGCCTGGACGGTGTTCTCGGCCGGCCCGCCGCGCGCGTCCAGCAGGCGGATTTCGTTTTCCACCTGGCCAATCTCGGAACGCACCAGCGCCAGCCGGGTGGCCGCGGTACGCGAAGCATCGCGCACTGCGAAACGTTCGGAATCGATCGCGTCGTCGATGCGTTC
The DNA here is from genome assembly GCA_008015095.1 of Lysobacteraceae bacterium. Taxonomy (GTDB): domain Bacteria; phylum Pseudomonadota; class Gammaproteobacteria; order Xanthomonadales; family Xanthomonadaceae; genus Lysobacter_I. Next base: position 6,357 of record SSEV01000054.1, read on the forward strand.
GGCCTTGCGCTCCAGACTCGCGCGCGTGGCCGAGTGGGTTTCGTCGCCGGCACGGCTGAACGCAGTGGATTCCACGGTCGCGATCGGCTGGTTCCGGGTCACCGTGACGCCATCGGCGACCTTCAATTCGGTGACCACGCCGGCGATGGGCGCTTTGACCTGAATCTGTCCGCCTTCCGGTTGCAACGCACCGACGACCTGCACACTGCGCCCGTAGCGGCCGAAGACCAGCAACAGGACGAAGGCAAGCATCATCGCGACCGCCGCCCAGACGATCGGGCGCAAAGGCAAGGCCGGCATCAACGCGGCGCCGTCGGAACGCGCGGAAAAAGACGCGCTGAGCGCTTCTTCCCTGAAAAGCCCGATCGGCGCTTCCCGATTGCCGTTCGGCGTGCGCTCCTGCCGACCGGGTTCCACACGCTCCTGATCCAACGTCTCGCTCTCCATGCCATCTTCCGCATCCTGCGCATGCCTCGGCATGGTCACAGACTGCCCAACCGATGGCGCATCCGATGAGACTTCATGTCTCTTCATGCGCCATCGCAATCACACCATCGCGTTCGAGTATATCGCTCAGCCGTGAGAATCCACGCGATGGACGTCATTTACATTCTCAAACATGAAACGCGATGTAACTCGTTGTCTGATTTCAAGCAAAGCGATCGATGTCTTCAAAAGTGTGCCCATGGTCATAAAGCGATCAGCGGCCGGTCACAGGCGGATCGTAGGGGGCCGCGCTTTTATGACTCGCGCATGAAGCCTGTTGAATGCGGCGATCGATAGGATTTCGAGCGCGGCATGTCGCTGACGAGCATGCCGTCGACAGGTATGCCGTCGACACGCACGGCATCGACATGGCATCGACGGATCACGGATGCACGGCGCGCATCCGCAAGAGAAACTCTGAACCATTCAGAGTTCCTGTCAGAGTTTCCGCGCGCCATGCATGGCGCGCTCGCGAATCCATCATGCACGCGGTGGATTCAGTGGGAGCAGACGCGGGCTTTGCCTGAGTCTGCGGCGTCCGAACGACGCCAGGATGGCGTTGTTCAGGCCTTGCCAAGCGTTCGGTGCGAAAGACGCGGTCCGCATCGACACGGCGATCGATACCGATCGCCATGCGCCGCTGTGTCAGCGCAAAGGCGTCAGCCGGCCGTCGGGCTCGATCCGGTAATCGGCGGCGGCGCCGGCTTCGACCATGCGCACCCGCGCGCCGATCGGCACGCCGCGATAACTCGGAATCTCGTGGGTCAGGCGCTGGAAGATCCAGACCTTGGCGTCCGCCGCGGGTTTCAACCGTATCGGCGTCGACTCTGCCGTGCCCGGCCCTGCGGCCTGAACCGCCTGCGCCAGCATCGGCGAGAACACCGCCTGCACGCGGCCGACATGCTGGAAAGCCAGCATCACCACCGCACCGTGGATCAGGTTCAACGCAGCGATCGCCACGATCACGCCCCGCCCCCAGCGCGGCGCCGCATTCCAGGCCGCGGCGACCGTCATCGCGGTCACCGCGGCGAAAGCGTAGCCGTAATGATTCCAACTGCTGCCCAGCGGCAACACCGCGAACAACGCCGCCGCGCCGCCGACCAGGAACAACGCGAGCAGCCGCGGCCGCGCCTTTCACAAGGCCGCGCACAAAGCCAGCCACAACAGCCCCGCAACCGCGACCCGTCCGTCCACGCCGCGCGCCAGCGTGGTGAAGGTTTCGAGCAGGGTTGGAATCTGCGCGAACAGTTGGTATTCGATCCAGCGCAATGGCGGATGCCAGGCGCTGAGCGCGTACTGCGCCCCATCGCGCGGGCTTTGCAGCAAAGCCTGATAGCGCAATCCCAGATAGACCGCGGCCACACCGCCCGCACCGATCGTCGCCGCCATCCAGGCGGGTTTACGCGCATCGAACCACCATGCGACCGCCAACAGCGGCGGAATGGTGATCGCGGCCTCCTTGCCGAGCAGACCGATCAAGGTCAGCGTCGCCGCCGCGCAGAACGCCCACCACGGCCGCGAAACGCGCGCCACGATCAAGCCGATGCCGAGCGCGCAACTGAGCCAGAGCAGATCGGCCATCGTGCCCACCCAACCGTGCACGAACACCGCATACGGCCCCAGCGCGAACGCCAGCGCGCCCAGCGCCGCGGCGGTCGGCCCCATGCCGAACCGGCGGCCCAGCGCCGCCAACATCGCCGCATTCGCAGCGCCCCAGAACACACAGACCGCATGAAAAAGCTGCGGTTGTTCAAACCACCAGCGCGACAACAACAGCCATAGATTGAAGGTCAACGGTCGATACTGGTACGTCTCAACCGCCGTCCAGGCGAACCAGGGCAAGCGCTGTCCGGCCGGCGTATCGGCGCGCGCGGCCCATTGCAGCTCGTCGTGACTGAAATAGCCCGGATTGAAGATCAGCGGCAATTGCGCCAGACACACGAGCGCGAACACCGGCAGCACGATGCCGGCGCGTGAAGCGAAAACACGGGAGAAACGGCGAAGGTCGGCGGCGGTCATGCGAAATCCCAGGCGCGGCCATTCTGCGCGATGCGGCGCATGGCCCGCCAGCTGCGCTCAGCGCGCAACGGGACGTATTCGCCCCTGATCAGCCCGGCGGCGCTAGAATCATCGGCCCGAATACGGCCCATTCTCCGATGTCCGACCAGACCCAGCACGACGGCGATCAGGCCCCGTCCGATCTCAAACAATCCGCGCTCGATTATCACCGCCAGGATCGGCCGGGCAAGATCAAGGTCGCGCCGACCAAACCGCTGGTGACCCAGCGCGACCTCGCCCTGGCCTATTCGCCGGGCGTGGCCTACGCCTGCGAAGCCATCGTCGAAGACGCCAACGCCGCCAGCGAAGTCACCGCCCGCGGCAATCTGGTCGCGGTGATCACCAACGGCACCGCGGTGCTCGGGCTCGGCGACATCGGCCCGCTGGCCGGCAAGCCTGTGATGGAAGGCAAGGGCGTGCTGTTTCAGAAGTTCGCCGGCATCGACGTGTTCGATATCGAGATCAACGAGAAAGACCCGGACAAACTGGTCGAGATCATCGCCGCGCTCGAACCCACGTTCGGCGGCATCAACCTCGAAGACATCAAAGCGCCGGAATGCTTCGTGGTCGAACGCAAGCTGCGCGAGCGGATGAACATCCCGGTCTTCCACGACGACCAGCACGGCACCGCGATCATCGTCGGCGCGGCGGTGCTCAACGCGCTGGAAGTCGTCGGCAAGAAGATCAACGAAGTCAGACTCGCCACCTCCGGCGCGGGCGCGGCCGGCATCGCCTGCCTGGACATGCTGGTCGCACTCGGCATGAAGCCTGAAAACATTCTCGCGGTCGACCGCGACGGCGTGCTCTACACCGGCCGCGGCCACATGGACCCGGACAAACAGCGCTACGCCCGCGACACCGACAAACGCACGCTCGCGGATATCGTGACCGGCGCGGATATCTTCCTAGGCCTGTCGGCCGGCGGCGTGCTCAAGCCGGAGATGGTCGCGACCATGGCCGAGCGCCCGATTATTCTCGCCCTGGCCAATCCGCATCCGGAAATCCTGCCCGAGGACGCGCAGAAAGTGCGTCCGGACTGCGTCATCGCCACCGGCCGTTCCGACTATCCGAACCAGGTCAACAACGCGCTGTGCTTCCCCTACATCTTCCGCGGCGCGCTGGACGTGGGCGCGACCGAGATCAACGAGGCGATGAAGCTGGCCTGCGTGCGCGCGATCGCGCAACTGGCCCGGATGGAAGCCTCCGATCTCGGCGGCGCCTACGGCGGCGACGTGCCGCGTTTCGGCGCCGACTACATCATCCCGCGCCCGTTCGACCCGCGCCTGCTGACCATGCTCGCGCCCGCAGTGGCGCAGGCGGCGATGGATTCGGGCATCGCCCTGCGCCCGATCGCCAACATGGTCGCGTACAGGGAAAAACTCGGCCAGTTCGTGTATCGCACCGGCCTGGTGATGAAACCGATCTACGACCGGGCGCGCGGCGATCGCCAGCGCGTGGTCTACGCCGAGGGCGAAGAGGAAACCGTGCTGCGCGCGGTGCAGACCGTGGTCGACGAACAACTGGCCAGGCCGATTTTGATCGGCCGGCCGGACGTGATCGACGCGCGCATCCAGCGCCTGGGCTTGCGCATGCGCCGCGGCGTCGACTACGACCTCACCAACATCCACGACGACCCGCGCTTCAACGACTACTGGCAGCAGTACCACCGTCTCACCGAGCGTCGCGGCGTGACCCCGGCCTCGGCCAAAAACCTGCTGCGTTCGCGTCCCGCGTTGATCGCCGCACTGATGGTCGAACGCGGCGAAGCCGATGCGATGGTCTGCGGCCTGGTCGGGCGTTTCCACAAGAAATTCGGCTATCTGCTCAGCGTGTTCGAATTCGATCGCGGCGTCACCGGCACCGCGGCGATGACCGGCGTGATCAACGATCACGGCGTATGGTTCTTCCTCGACACCCATGTGCAACCCGACCCGAGCGCGGAGCAGATCGCCGAAGCGACCTTGCAGGCCAGCTACCGGCTCAAACTGTTCGGCATCACCCCCAAGGTCGCGCTGCTGTCGCATTCCAACTACGGCAGTCACGACAACCCGAGCGCGGCGAAGATGCGCCGCGCCTATCAACTGATCCGCAAGCGTGCGCCCAAGCTCGAAGTAGACGGCGAAATGATGGCCGACACCGCCTGGGACGAGGGCCTGCGCAAGCGCATGTTCCCCAACACCACGCTGGAAGGCCGCGCCAACCTGTTCGTGATGCCGAATCTCGACGCCGCCAACATCACCTACAACATGGTGCGCGTGATGACCGACGGCGTCGCCATCGGCCCGATCCTCATGGGCCTGGACCAACCC
>SSEV01000207.1 GCA_008015095.1 Lysobacteraceae bacterium
GGCCATGATCTTGAGCACGGTGGATTTGCCGGCGCCGTTGAGGCCGAGCAGACCGATCTTCGCGCCCGGGAAGAACGACAGCGAGATGTCCTTGATGATCTGACGCTTCGGCGGCACGGTCTTGCTGACGCCGTTCATGGTGTAGATGTACTGCATGGGGGCTCCGGTCGTTCGCGGCACGTCGGGTGCGGCAGGGGCGGGCGGCGTGGTCTGCCTGGAAGGCAGCGCCGTCGGGGAAGGCGGGGAATCGCGAAATTATCGCCGATTCGCGCCCGAGCAGTCACGCCGCTGCGCCGTCTCGCCGTTGACGAGGGAATAAAACACCGACGGATTCGTTTGCATATTCAGTCGGTGCGTCGGGCGCCCCTGGAGAATGAGGATGGACACCGCCGTGCGCCCAAGGATGTTCGAGTCGATGCATGAACCCCAGAAGCCAGAGGGGAGGTAGCCTTTGAACAATGCGGAGAATCCGCGCTCGATGGATGGCGTCGCTCAGCCTTTCCTTAGCGCTCCCATGTGGGCGCAGACGGCGCCTACATCGACGATGGCCATCTCCAGGCGTTTGCAAGCGGCCAAGCGCGGCTTCTGTCTGCGCCGCGCGGATCTGGGCTTGGCGACCCTGCTCGGTCGCCAGTACGCGCCGGAGCCCGGCCATTTGTTTCTTGCAAGCGTCGCCCAGCTGGGCCGTCACGAATGGATCGAGCTACCCGACGGGCGTCGCGCGCGGCTGTATCTGGATGACGAAGTGGTGGTCTGTTACGGCCAACACGACATCCCCGGCCGATACGGCGCCCGTGTGGGCGGATCTATGCCGTCGTGTGCGCTGATGAGCAGCAGCGGCGTGGCCGGCGCATGGGAAGGACAGAACGATGTCGACGACCGACCGACGATGCTGCAACCGGTCGGGATGCTGGGCGATCTCGACGGCAGACCGCTCAATCTGGCCCGATTCGGTCTTCCGATGGTCGAACGTTACGTGGCGAGCTTGCCGGTCTTCGCGGTGCTGGAGCCGAGCCGCTGCGGTCGCGAAGCCCCGGCCGCGGCGAATCTGATCCGCGGCCTGAGCAACGCGGGCGTCCGGGTGGCCGCCGCCAACATGGCCGGGATCGGATCGGCAGGCGACTACTGGCACATGGTCGATGCCGGTGCGGTGGCGGTACGCGATTTCGGTAACTGCGGCCTCGCTTCGACCCGTCATGTTTCGGCCGATACGTTACGCCGAGCGGTGTATGCCCTGCTGGCCGACCTGGAGCGAAGCTCGCCTGAACATGGCGTCTCGGAGCGGGCATTGCCCGATGCGATCGTGATTCAGGTCTCCGACGGCCTGTCCCAACAAGCGATGGTCAACATGATCGCAGCGCCATGGTTCCGGCAGAACGTGGACCGAGCGCTCGTCGTGGCGAGGGATGTCGCCTCCCTCGCGGAATATGCAAGCATGGCGCGCAAGGGCGGAATCCGCATCGCCGCGGCTTGCGGTCTGATCGTTCCAGACCCGCTCGTGGTGTCCGAAGCCGTCGACCGACTGGGCCTGCGCGTGCTCAGCCGCCAGCAACTGCTGGACCCCGGTGTGATCGGGCCACTGATGTTGTCGAGGTAGGGCAGAGCGCCCTCGTAGGGGCCGTCAGCGCAGCCGATCATGGCGCGCCAAATCGCTGAATCATTCAGACGACTCCCGTCGGACCGACGTGGTCACATCACCGTCGCCAGCATCACCATGCGCCCGCGTGTGGTGTCGCGCCCAGCCCTTTGTCTCGGGCGCAATTGGTCAAACGCCCGGTGGGGCTTACAATTCCGCGGATTTCATTCGAAGGTTGCCCCGGAGGCCCGATGTTCCCGCGCGATGCCCGTATCGAAGGTTTCGATCCCGAACTGGCCGACGCGATCGCGGCGGAACAGCGGCGGCAGGAAGAACACGTCGAACTGATCGCCTCCGAGAACTACGCCAGCCCGCGGGTGCTGGAGGCGCAAGGCAGCGTGCTGACCAACAAGTACGCCGAAGGCTACATCGGCAAGCGCTATTACGGCGGTTGCGAATACGTCGATATCGCCGAACGCTTGGCGATCGAACGGGTCAAGGCGCTCTATGGCGCAGATTACGCCAACGTGCAGCCGCACTCCGGGTCGCAGGCCAATCAGGCGGTGTATTTCTCCCTGCTCAAGCCGGGCGACACCGTGCTCGGCATGTCCCTGGCCCATGGCGGCCACCTGACCCACGGCGCCAAGGCCAACATCTCCGGCAAGCTGTTCAACATCGTCTCCTATGGCGTCGACGATCAGGGCCTGATCGATTACGACGACGTCGAGCGGATCGCGGTCGAAAGCAAACCGAAGATGATCATCGCCGGTTTCTCCGCGTATTCGCAGATCGTGGACTGGGCGCGCTTCCGCGCCATCTCCGACAAAGTCGGCGCGTTCCTGTTCGTGGACATGGCCCATGTCGCCGGCCTGATCGCGGCCGGGGTCTATCCCAATCCGGTGCCGCACGCGCACGTGGTCACCTCGACCACCCACAAGACCCTGCGCGGCCCGCGCGGCGGTTTCATCCTCATGCGCAACGACGGCGGCGAGCAGGCCGCCGAGATCGAGAAGAAACTGCAAAGTCTGGTGTTCCCCGGTCTGCAGGGCGGGCCGCTGATGCACGTGATCGCGGCCAAGGCGGTCGCTTTCCAGGAGGCCCTGCAACCGGAGTTCAAGGATTACCAGAGCCAGGTGGTGAAGAACGCGCAGGCGATGGCGAACACGATCATTTCCCGCGGTTACAAGATCGTCTCCGGCGGCACCCAGAACCATCTGATGCTGGTCGATATGATCGGCAAGGGCATCACCGGCAAGGCCGCAGAGGAAGCGCTGGGGCGTGCGCACATCACCGTGAACAAGAACGCGGTGCCGAACGACCCGCAGAAGCCGGTCTACACCTCGGGGCTGCGCATCGGCACGCCCGCGGTGACCACGCGCGGTTACAAGGAGCCCGAATGCGTGGCCCTGGCGCATTGGATCTGCGACGTGCTGGATCATCCGAACGATGAGAACGTGATCGCCGGCGTGCGCGAGAACGTGACCAAGCAGTGCCGGCAGTTCCCGGTGTATGGCTGACCCGGGCGTCCGCATCGTTGTCGCATGCGCCTTGGCGCTCGCCGCCTGCGTCGGACAGGCGCGCGCCGAGGAATCGCCATCGCCAGAGGCGGCCAGCGTTCCGGTGGCAACCGATCTGATGTCTTCGCAGAGCCGAAGCCCCAGTTACGAGGCCGGACGTCGGGACGCATCCGCCCAGGCGCAACGAGTGCAGTTAAGCACCGAGATGGGTTGCATCGATACGTCGACTCAGCTCCAGCTCTCCGAAAGCGTGAAAGCCTCGATCGGCGATCTGGGCAGCCTGATCAACGATCCGCGTTACCGTCCGCTACAAGTGATCTGGCGGACACCGGTTGCGCGTTATCCGGCTGAGCTGCTGAGGGCAGGGGCTCCCGGGGCGGTCGGTCTGCTGCTCTACATCAATACCGAGGGACGGGTTGCGCGCACGGAGGTCGTGTGCGCGACCGACCCCGCCTTCGTCGCCTTGGCCGAACAGGTGGTCCGCCGGAACCGCTACAGTCCCTCGACGTTCGACGGGAAGCCGATTCAGGACGTGGCCTATCAGGTGATCGCTTACGGGGTGGAGGCGGATTGATGCCCGAATCGCCGCGCCAGGATGAAGACCATGGACATCGCGATGGTTGCGCGGGCGGGGCGTGGGATTGAACAGAATCTTCGCCAATCTGTGTCTGATCATGTGCGTGCTTTACGGACTGCTGTTGAGTGTCGCCGCGCTGGCCTTCGCTATGCTTCTGGCGATCAGCGGCTTTGGATATGGCGATCATTCCGGCCGCGAGTGGTGGGATATCGGGGTGATCATCGCTTATGCCGTGCTGATGCTGGTCGGATTGCCCGCGTGCATCGGTTTGTTGCGACGCTATTTGTCCAGCGGCGCGGTTGCGTTGCGTGAGGCCTCGCGGTGGTCGTGGCTTGGCGCGGCGGGGACGTTGTTTGCGACGGTTCTGTTGTTTGTCGCGGCGCTGATCGCGCTGTACATGCCTGGCGCCGGCCGATCCGCCGGTTTCGGGTCTTTCGCATTTTCGATGCTCCTGTATCCGCTCGGCGTCGTGTTCCCTTTTTTGTCATCTTTGCGGCGTTCTTCGCGGCGCGCAGCACCTTAGGCTATCCCGGATGCATTGCCCTTTCTGCCAGCACGAAAACACCCGCGTCATCGATTCGCGCGTCAGCGAAGACGGCGCCACGATCCGCCGTCGCCGCGAATGCGAAGCCTGCGGCGAGCGTTTCAGCACGCTGGAAACCATCGAACTCAAATTGCCCGCGATCATCAAATCCGACGGCCGGCGCGAACATTTCGACGCGCGCAAACTGCGCCATGGCTTCGACCGCGCCCTGCACAAGCGGCCGGTGTCGGAGGAGCAGATCGAAGCGGCGGTGCGCGCGGTGGTGCACCAGCTGCGGATGACCACCGAGCGCGAACTGCCTTCGCGCCGCGTGGGCGAATTCGTGATGGCCGAACTGCGCAAGCTCGACCACGTCGCGTTCGTGCGTTTCGCCTCGGTCTACCGCGCGTTCGAGGATGTCGCCGATTTCCGCGAAGAACTCGACCGCCTCGAACGCGATCTGCCCGGCGAGGGGCAACTGCCGTTGCTCGGCGGCGAGGTGGTGCCGTTCGAGAGGCACGCCGACAAGGACAAGAAGAAGCGCTGATCGCGCGAAGATATGAACGTCGCGCCTTTTCCCGCATTTTCCGCGACCGATCACGCGCTGATGGCGCGCGCGCTGGCCTTGGCCGAGCGCGGCGCCTACACCACCAAGCCCAATCCGATGGTCGGCTGCGTGATCGCGCATGGCGAAGGCGTCGTCGGCGAAGCCTGGCATATGCGCGCCGGCGAGCCGCACGCCGAAGTGCTGGCCCTGCGCGCCGCGGGGGAGCAGTCGCGCGGAGCGACCGCCTATGTGACGCTGGAGCCCTGCGCGCATACCGGCAAGACCGGCCCCTGCGCCGATGCGCTGATCGAAGCAGGCATCGCGCGCGTGGTCGCCGCGATGCGCGATCCGTTTCCGCGCGTCGACGGCGCCGGATTCGAACGCCTGCGCAATGCAGGCATCGCGGTCGAGTATGGTCTGATGGCTGCGCAGGCGCGGCGGATCAATCGCGGTTTCCTTTCGCGCGTCGAACGCGGCCGGCCCTGGGTGCGGGTGAAATTGGCGACCAGTCTCGACGGCCGTACCGCGTTGGCCAACGGCGATTCGAAGTGGATCAGCGGTGCGGCCTCGCGCCGCGACGTGATGCATTGGCGCGCGTGCGCGGGAGCGTTGCTCACAGGCGCCGGCACGGTGCTGGCGGACGATCCGCAGCTGACCGTGCGTCTCGATGGCGGCGGCCTTGATGGCGGTGGCGGCGCAGGCGCAGCGTTTGTCCCGCCGCTGCGCGTGGTGCTCGATCCGGGCCTGGCCACGATTGCGCGCGGCCGCATACGGGAGGGCGGCGCGCCGACCTTGTACTTCCACGCCCCCGACGCCAAGCCGCCGCGCGGCTTCGACGCCGCGCGCGAGGTTGCGCCGATGCGCGATGGCCTGCTCGATCTGGAGGCGGTGCTGCGCGCGTTGGCTGCGCGCGAGATCAACGAGGTGCAGGTCGAAGCAGGCGCGACCCTGGCCGGCGCGCTATTGCGCGCGGATCTGGTCGACGAAATTCTGCTGTACGTCGCGCCATTCTTGGTCGGCGCCGACGCGCGGCCGCTGTTCGAGGGCCTGCGCATCGACGAGATGGCTCAAGGTCCATGCATTGGCGCGGTCGAAGCGCGCAAGATCGGCGAGGATTTGCGTTTGCTGTTGCAGCCGGAGCGCATGGCGTGAGCACGCAGCGCGACGTCGGCACGTTCGCCGATCACTTCTCCGCGGTCGCCGCGCAATACGCCGAGGCGCGCCCCGAATATCCGCAGGCCTTGTTGGATTGGATCGCCGCGACGGCGACCGGCCGCGACAAGGTATGGGAAGCTGGTTGCGGAAGCGGGCAGGCCACGCGCGATCTGGCCAGGGTGTTCGCGGAGGTGTTCGCCACCGAACCCAGCCCGGCGCAGCTCGCGCAGGCGCCCGCTATCGCGAATGTGCGCTACGAAGTCGGATTCGCGGAACAGTGCGGCCTGCCCGATGCAAGCGTCGATGCTGTCTGCGTCGCACAAGCGCTGCATTGGTTCGAGCGGCCGAGGTTCTTCGCCGAATGCGCGCGCGTGCTCAGGCCCGGCGGGGTGCTCATGGCCTGGGCCTATCGGGATATCGAAACGCCCACGGAGATCGCGCGCGCAGTCGGCGCTTTTCAAACCGAGATCGCCGCGTACTGGCCGGACGAACGACGTTGGGTCGATACGGCCTATGCCGGTTTCGAATGGCCATTCGACGCGTTGTCCGCGCCATCGTTCGAGATCGTGGCCGAATGGTCGTTGGCGCGGATGCTGCGCTATTTCTCCAGCTATTCGGCGACCAAACGTTATCGCGAGCACTGCGGCGTCGATCCGGTCGCGTCGCATCAAGCCGCGATCGCGGAGGCCTGGGGCGATGCGCCGACACGGATACTGCGCTGGCCGTTGTTCGCGCATGCGCGGCGTAAGCCCGAATGATGACCGGGAAACGGTGGTGAACGAATGTGGGTGAGCGCATGTTTACGGGACTGATCCAGGGCGTCGGCCGGTTGCTCGAACGCGAGGATCGCGATGGCGATGCGCGGATGCGGATCGCTGCCGGCGCGTTGCCGTTCGCGAACCCGAAGCTCGGCGAGAGCATCGAGGTCAACGGCGTGTGCCTGACCGTGATCGGCCACGACGCATCGTCGTTCGCGGTCGACGCGTCCACCGAGACCTTGGCGTTGACCACGCTCGGCGCGTTGCGGCATGGGCGCGCGCTCAATCTCGAGCGCGCACTGCGCGCCGACGAGCGCCTGGGCGGGCATCTGGTCAGCGGCCATGTCGACGGCGTCGGCCGCGTTCTCGACGTGTGGCCCGATGCGCGCGCGCATCGCTGGCGCATCGCCGCGCCGCGGGCGCTGACGAAATACATCGCCGGCAAAGGGTCGATCTGCGTCGACGGCGTCAGCCTCACCGTCAATGCGGTCGACGACGCGAGTTTCGAGGTCGCGTTGATTCCGCATACGGTGGCCCATACCGCGTTCGCCGAGACCGTCGTCGGCGATGCGGTCAACCTGGAGGTCGACCTGATCGCGCGCTATGTCGAGCGCCTGCTCGCAGCGAGGGAACACGCATGAATTTCGCCACCGTTCCCGAGCTGCTCGACGAACTGCGCGCCGGCCGCATGATCGTGGTCGTCGACGACGAGGATCGCGAGAACGAAGGAGACCTGATCATGGCCGCCGAGATGGTGCGGCCGCAGGACATCAATTTCATGGTGACCCACGCCCGTGGCCTGGTTTGCCTGGCGTTGACCCGCGAGCGTTGCCGCCAGCTCGGTCTGCCGCCGATGGTGCGCGACAACACCACGCCGCACGGCACCAATTTCACGGTCAGCATCGAAGCGGCGGAGGGCGTGAGCACCGGCATCAGCGCCTACGATCGCGCCCACACCATCCGTACCGCGGTGCGCCCCGACGCCGGGCCCGAGGATCTGGTCCAGCCCGGTCACATCTTTCCGCTGATGGCGCAGCCCGGCGGCGTGCTCAATCGCGCCGGCCACACAGAAGCCGCCTGCGATCTAGCGCTGCTCGCCGGCTTCGAACCCGCCGGCGCGCTGGTGGAGATCCTCAACGCCGACGGCACCATGGCGCGGCGACCGCAGTTGGAGACGTTCGCGCAGGCGCATGGACTGAAAATGGGATCGATCGAGACATTGATCCGGCACCGGCTGCATCACGAGCACACCGTCGAACGCGTGGACGTGCGTGAGATCGCCACGGAGCACGGCCCGTTCCGCTTGCACACCTATCGCGATCGGATCGGCCATTGTCTGCATTACGCCCTGCTGCGCGGCGAGTCCGACCCGGAGCTTCCGACGCTGGTGCGCGTGCATGTGCAGAATCCTCTGGCCGACGCCCTGCATTGGCGACGCGCGGATTTCGGTCCGGCCGTCGGCGACGTGCTCGCCGCGATCGCGCGCGAAGGACGCGGCGCACTGGTCCTGCTCGGCGAGCCGCAAACGCCCGATGCGTTGTTGGCGAAAATCCGCGAGCAGCCCGAACCCGAAGCGCGCAGCGGCGCGATCGCGGAATGGCGGCGTAACGGCAGCGGCTCGCAGATACTGGCCGACCTCGGACTGGGAAAACTGCGTGTGCTGGGCACGCCGCGCAAGCAGGTGGGACTGGCCGGCTTCGGCCTGGAAGTAGTGGCGTACGTCGGGCTGTAGCTCAATCCGGCGGGAGATCCCTCGCCGGTTTGTTCTCGCCAGCCGCAGCAGGCCTTTGAAAAATGGCCCTAGGCATGAGGCCGACCCCATCGCTCGATGGGGCCGTGCGGGGCCGCTACAATGCCGAACCCAGATTCGAGCCCTCCGCATGCCTCACTTCGAAGGCGATCTGCGCGCCCCTCAAAGCGCCCGCTTCGCGATCATCGCCAGTCGCTGGAACCCCAGGATCACCGAGCGTCTGGTCGATGGCGCACGACAGGCCTTCGCCGCGCACGGGGTGAATGAGCAGGCCGTCGATGTGATTCGTGTGCCTGGCGCCTGGGAACTACCGGTGATCGCCGCGCGCCTGGCCGCCGCCGGGGCGCATGTCGCGATCGTGGCCCTCGGTTGCGTGGTGCGCGGCGACACCCGGCATTACGCGCAGGTCGCCGACGGCTGTTCCGAAGGCCTGATGCGGGTGAGCCTCGACCTCCGCATTCCGGTCGCCAATGGCGTGCTCGCGGTGGATACTTACGAACACGCCGAGGCCCGTGCCGGAGGCAGCCACGGCAATAAAGGCGAAGAGGCCGCGCTGGTCGCGATCGAGATGGCCAACCTGTTGGGCAAATTGCCATGAACAAGCCGCATCACCGTCGCCCCGATGGCGTGGACCCCGTGTTGCGCACGCGGGCGCGGCGGCGCGCGTTGCAGGCGGTCTACGCCTGGCAACTGTCCGGCGCGAGCGCACGCGAGATCGTCACCCAGTTCGCGCACGAACAGGCGCGGGAAATCGCCGATCTCGCGTACTTCGAGGATCTGGTGCACGGCGTCGAGAAGCATCGCCAGCCGTTGGACGAAGCCCTTTCGCCGCATTTGGACCGCAATGTCGAAGAGGTCGATCCGATCGAGCGCGCCGCATTGCGCATCGCCGCCTACGAACTGGCGCATCGTCCCGACGTACCTTATCGGGTGGTGCTCAATGAGGCGGTGGAGTCGGTCAAGCGTTTCGGTTCGGAACACGGTCACACCTACGTCAATGGCGTGCTCGACCATGTCGCGGCGGTGTTGCGCAGCGTCGAGGTGCAGGCGTCGCGGCGTTGAGCAAAGGGCATTGATGCTTTCGCGGCTTTTTTGGCGGCATCGGCGCCGGGTCGATTCGCGAGCGGCATATACCTGTGCCGCGGCAACGCTGACGTTTTCAGCGTTGCCTCCGACTGACCGAAAAAGTTCGGCGCGCGACGATGCTTTCGAGCGAGTGTCGACGGCGATGAGGTCCGATCCTGTCGAGAATTGATGGCCTCTTCCGCAAATGAGAAGTGTGGGGCTTTCGGGAGCCGTGCCTCACTCCTGCTGCAAGCGTCGTGAAGTTGCTTATGTCGGTTTCAAGTAAAGCCCGGAATCTTTTCCGTGCTGCAGCGCGGGTGACTTTCTTTGGCGCAAAGAAAATCACCAAAGAAAACATGCAGTTCCGAGTCAAATCTGCCAATGGGAAGGTGACCGGGATTTTTCGATGAGCGCCCTGTCTCATCGAAAAACGGCGCGCGCCCTGCGCGCCGCCTTCCGGGTCTCCGAGCAGGGATGCCGTGCGGGTTCCTGGTTGTCGTTGGGACGATATCCGCCGGTCTTCATGTTCTGCAGATCCTGCATGTCCTGCATGGCGTCATCCCGCATGACGCCATCCCGCACGGAATCATCCGCATGGAATGATCCGGATGGAATCATGGCGCCTCTTCGCTGACGCCCGGAATCGTACCTTCCGGCCCGCGCATCCCCGGCGACACCGTATCCCACCACGCTTGTTGCTCGGGGTCTTCGAGGAACTGCGCGTAGGACACCTCGGCGATGCGGTCCAGCGAGTAATCCGTACGCCCCTCGGCCAGCATCGCCGCGACCGAACGCAGCAGCGGCACTTCGGGGAGTTCGTGCTCGACGAACAGGAACTGTCCGGCCTGATTGATTTCGAGGAAATGCAGCTCGTCGTGTTCGTCCGCGACCAGGTCGACGCAACCGAACGTGAGGCCCAGCGCGTCCATCAGCCGGCGCAGCGCGGCCTGCCACGCCTGTGACAGTTCGACGACGCGCGAGGTGGTGCGATCGCCGATCGACGCCGCGCGCCAATCGACCACGCCGTCGTCGGTCGCCGGCGCATCCAGGCGCACGGCGTACATCCGTCGGCCGACCACCGTCACCCGCAGGTCGTAGCGCTTGCGCACGCAGGCCTGATAGATGCCCGGGCACAGGCGCAGCGCGGCATCGTCGCGCAAGGTTTCGGCATCGAGCACGCGCGCGTAAGTGCTGAAGATTCTGCCCTGTTCGTCGCGCCAACTGTGGGTGGCGAAGGGCTTGTAGACGATGCGCTCGTGCGCGGCGTGGAAACGCCGGATCTGGTCCGGGTCCGACGAGGCCAGCGTGGCCGGGAAGCGCAGGCCGCAACGGTGCGCGGCCTGCAATTGCACCAGTTTGTTTTCCGCCGTCAATGCGCGATCGGGACGGTTGACCCACAGCAGGTCGCCGGCCGTGTCGGCCACGGCGTGGATGTTGCCGAGATGGCGCTTCCATTCGTCGCGCAGGAACGCCAGATCGGCCGCGGCCGCACCGTGGAAGCCGTCGGGATAGCGCGGCCGGCGGAACCACACGGCGGATACCCGTTCGGGGTCGATGCCGCCGCTGAAGCGCAGCCCGGCACGATCGTCGGCATGCAGCGACACCGGCGTCAACGCGCCGTCGGCGAGCGTCTGCGCCCAAACCGGGCGATAGCCGCTGCGTCGCAACGCCCAGCACACGGCGGCGGCGTGGAGATCGTGGGCCAGACCGGACAGGATCAGCGGCTGTTTCATCGGCGATTCGATCGGCGTTGCGGTGGAGGATGAGGTGCGCGAAGCCGTCGGCGGTCGCGACCGCAGGCATCGCCGGCGCGGATGTCATCCGAAAATTCGAAGACGGCGCGTGCGCGCTTCGCGATGGCGATCAACAAAAAAACGCCGCGCTGCCAAAAGACAGCGCGGCTCGACGGGGTACGATGCGCGCGACGTCGGCGGACCTGACATCGCGACGGATCGATCCGCGCCTTGATCAGATCGGCGAACCCGGATCCGCGGGGTCGTCGCCGTTGGGGCCGGTGGCGTGCGTGGTGCTCGGCCTGCCGCCGGCGATCTTTTCGATTTCCTGCGGCGACAACTCGCGCGCGATCGTACGTGCGATCGGACGGACGACATCGGCCTGGGACTTATCCTCGAACTTCGACATCTTGGCACTCCTTCGATACAACTTGTGGAAGAAACGGCGTTCGGGCCTTGCGCCCGACGCGAACTTGCGGTTCCGGCCCGCTCCGCGCACCGCGTCGCTCGACGCGCGACCGGCGTCATGCGTCGCTCGCATGAGGGGCCGCGCATAG
Organism: Lysobacteraceae bacterium; assembly: GCA_008015095.1. GTDB lineage: Bacteria > Pseudomonadota > Gammaproteobacteria > Xanthomonadales > Xanthomonadaceae > Lysobacter_I. Next base: position 11,759 of record SSEV01000207.1, read on the forward strand.
ACAAGACAGTGCCGGATCGACGCGGATCCGGTTCCCGGATCGTCCGCGAAGACGTGTGCGGGAACGATTCGAGTCTATGCGGCGCGGTGCGCAGGGGTGTTAATTTCCTGTGAGCGCATCGGCGTCGATATTCGCCGGGTCAGCATTCGTCGGATCCGCATTCGTCGGAGCCGCATTCGCCGGATCCGCGCCGGCCATCGAATACGATCGGTATTGCATCTGAGACCATGTCCGTACGCGGCCGGATTCGATCATCAGGACGCGATCGGCGCTGGAAATCGTTTCCGGGCGGTGGGCGATGATCAGCCGGGTGACGCGCAACGCCGCGATCTCCGTATTGATGCTGCGCTCGCGCGCGATGTCGAGGTGGCTGGTCGCCTCGTCGAGCAGCAGAATGTCGGGCTCGCGGAACAGTGCGCGCGCCAGCAATACGCGCTGTTTCTGCCCGCCGGACAGCGCGGATCCCATATCGCCCACCAATGTTTCGTACCCCATCGGCATCGCCGCGATCTCGTCGTGGATGCCGGCGCGTCGCGCGGCCGCGATCACCGCTTCGGGTCGCGCATCGCCGTCGAAGAAGGCGATATTGTCGGCGATCGAGCCTGCGAACAGCGCGTCGTCCTGCATGACCGCGCCGATTCGCGCCCGGAACGCCGACAGGCCGTAGCGCGCGATATCGACGCCGCCGATCCGCACCGTCCCCTCTTCGGCGGGCAACAGACCGAGCAGTAGTTTGGCCAGGGTGGTCTTGCCCGCGCCGGAAGGCCCGACGATGGCGACCGACTCGCCCGCATCGACGCGGAAGCTGCAGTCGCGCACGACCCAGGGCTCGTCTTCGCCATAGCGGAAGCCGAGCCCTTCGACATCCAGCGAAGGTTGCGGCGGTGGCCCGGCGTAGTCGCCGATGCGATCGCGCTCGGGCGGCTGCTGCGCGATATCGGCGATGCGCCGCGCATGCACGCCGAGCAGGCGCAGGTCGATGCCCTTGTCGATCATCGCGCCTGCGCGCGCGCTGAACATGTCGGCGTAGGCGACGCACAAGACCAAAGTGCCCGCGCTCATCGCGCCTTCCAGCGCCATCCGCGCGCCCAGCCAGATCAGCAATATGCGCTGTGCGCCGAACAACAGTTTGGACAGCGCCGAGAACGTGGCCGTCGCGCGCCGCACGGCGGCGTCCTGGCGCGCGGCGTCGTGCGCCGCGTTGGACAGGCGCGCATGACGTTCGGCGTGTCGGTTGGCGAGTTTGATCGCCTGCACCCCATGCACTGACTCGACCAGCAGCGATTGCTGCCGGGCCAGGCTGGCCAGATGGTCTTCCTTCAGCCGCCACAGACGGCGATAGGTCCATGCCCGGATCAGCGCGTACAGCGCGAAGCCGGCGACGACCCAGGCGGTCAGCGTCGGCGAATAGACCAGCAGCAGGGCCAACACCAGGATCACGGTCAGGCCATCGAGCAAGGCTTCGACGAAGCTGGTGCTGAGGGTCTGCTGCACGCTCTGGACCGACTGGAACCGCGACAGCACTTCGCCGACGCTGCGTTTGACGAAGAACGTCAGCGGCAAGCGCAACAGATGTCCGGCCAAATGCGACGACCACTGCGCCTCGAACGCCGCGGCGATATCGGCGACCACCCAGCCGCGCACCGCGGCGATCGCGGATTGGAAGATCACGGCGGCGAGAAACCCGAGCGCGAGCAGCGTGAGCAGTTCGGCATCCGCCGTCACCAGCACCTGATCGATCACCCACTGCATCGACATCGGCAGCAGCAGAGTGAACAACTCCAGTGCGAGTGCGAGCGCCAGTACCTGCGTCAGCGCTCGCCGCCAGCCGCTCACCGCGCCCACCAGCGCGCGCAGTCGCAACGGTTCGCGGGTGCGAACCGGATTGAAGTCCTCGTTCGGCGTCAGCTCCAGCGCCACGCCGGTGAAATGACGTCCGAGTTCGGCGATCGGCATGGTGATCGCGCCGCGCGCCGGATCATGCAGCTCGGCCGTCCCGCGTCCGATCTTCTTGAGCACCACGAAATGGTTCATGTCCCAATGCAGGATGCAGGGCATGCGCAGGTCGGGCAGATGCTCGGGGTCCGCGCGCAGCGGCCGCGCCGACAGATCGAGCCGGTCGGCGATCGCGATCAGTCGCGACAAGGTCGCTCCGCGGATCGATACCGCGAAACGACGGCGCATGCCGGCCATGTTGAGATCGTGGCCATGGAAAGCCGCGATCATGGCGATGCAGGCCAGGCCGCATTCGGCGATCTCGTCCTGACGGATCAGCGGCAGTTCCCCGCTGCGGCCATGCCTTGCGCGTCGGCTCATGCGCCGCTCCGGGACGTGCTCGGGAACAGCATGTACTCGTACAGGCGGCGGCGTTCGAGCAGGAGGTCCGCGTCCAGATGCATGCTCGCCCGCAGCGGTAGCGCGCGGCCACTGCCGCGGTCGATCTGCGGGTCCAGCACGACCAGCACGCGGTAGGCGGGCGCGTCGATCTTCATGCCGTTGCGCCGCCGGATCTCTTCGGGCGACAGCGCGGAGCGCGATACCGAGAGCACGCGGCCGGACTGCACGCCGTAACGACGGAACGGAAACGCGCGATAACGCAGCGCCACGCGCGTGCCCGGGGACAGTTCTCCGATCGCGTCGCTCGGCGCCCACAATTCGGCGCGCAGCGCCGCGCCTTCGGGAATCAGCGAGAACAGGCGCTGACCGCGCGCCACCGATTGCCCCGCATCGACCGCAAGGCCGGAAACCACGCCGCGCTTCGGCGCGCGCACCAGCGCGCCGCCTTCGGCTGCGTTGCGCGCGGCGTCCCGCGACAGGCCGGCGAGCCTGCGCTGCAGATCGTGGCTGCGCAATTGCGTATTCGTGCGCAACGCCGCGAGATCCGCTTCGGCTTCGGCAAGCCGTCGCCCGGCCTGCGACCGCGTCTGCCGCGCTTGTTCGGCGGCGGCGCCCGCTTCGGTGGCGTCGGCCTCGTATTGCGCGATTTGGACGTCGCTGACGATCCGTTCGTGCTGCAAGGGGCGGACCCGCGCCAACAGCGTCTGCGCCAGCCGCGCCTGACGTTCGCGCAGTTGCAGCGTGCGCTGCGCAGCGTCGAGTTCGCCGCGCAATGCCGAGATGCGTTCATCCAGCGCGCGGGCATCGCGCGCCCGGATCGATTCGAGCATGTCCATATCGGCTTCGATCAACGCGCGTTGACGTTCGATCTGTCCGGCGACGGCCGCGCCGGCATCGCCGGAGGACCACCGCGGGCTCTCGATCGACGAAACGATTTCGATCAGCGGTTGCCGCGCGTCGACCAGATCGCCTTCCTCGACGCGTACCCGCGTCACCATGCCGTCGCTCGGCGCGACGCCGGCGAGCAGGCCTTGCGACGGCACCAGCAGGCCCTGTACGCGCACCTTGCGCACGTATTGACCGAAGGTCAAAAAGGCCGCCACGCAGAGGAGCAGCGCCAGCGACAACAGCGTCATCGGCCACGCGATCCGCGGCGACGGCAGCCGCGTGGCCCCTAGCCAGGCGGTTTCGCGCGCCTGCTGCACTTCCGGCCTGAACAGGTTGTCCGTCATGCGTTTTCTCCTGCGCCATGGTCCGCAACCGTACATGACGGCCGTGGAAGACGTGCCGGTATGGTTCCAGAAAGCCGCCGACCCGCCAACCAGGACAGCAGGCCAAGCAGGACGCGTTCGACGCGCAGCCATGTCACCATAGCGCATCAGTCCGCCCGCTCGGACCGAAACGCGCACAGGCCGTATCACAGACCGTATGGCGACCCACGATTCCGAATTCGACCTCATCGCCCGGATCCGCGCCCGCGCCGCCACACGCGGCGACGTGCTGCTCGGCATCGGCGACGATGCGGCGATACTGCGCGTGCCCACAGGCCGCGATCTCGTGGTCGCGATGGATACGTTGAACGTCGGCGTGCATTTCCCGGAAGACACCGCGCCGGCCGATATCGGATGGAAAGCGCTGGCGGTGAATCTGTCGGATCTTGCGGCGATGGGCGCGGAGCCCGCGTGGTGCGTGTTGTCGTTGTCCGTCCCGTGCGCCGATGCGGCATGGATCGATGGGTTTCTCGACGGGTTTTTCGAACTCGCCGCGCGCGATGGCGTCGCCCTGGTCGGTGGCGACACCACGCGCGGACCGTTGTCGGTTTGCGTGACCGCGCATGGCCTCGTGGCGCCGCGCGGCGGGTTGCGTCGCAACGCAGCCCGCGTCGGCGACGATATCTGGATTACCGGCACGCTCGGCGATGCCGCCGCCGCGTTGCGCCAGTGGCAGACGGGCATCGCGATCGACGCAGCCTTGCGCGCGCGTCTCGACCGCCCGACGCCGCGGGTCGCGGCCGGTCGCGCGCTCGCCGGCATCGCGCATGCCTGCATCGACGTCTCGGATGGATTGCTCGCCGATCTCGGACATGCCTGCCGCGCCAGCCGCGTCGGCGCGCGGGTCGCGATCGACGCGCTTCCGGCATCGTCGGCATTGCGCGCCGCGTTCGACAGCAATGATCTGCGCGCGTTGCAAACGGCCGGCGGCGACGACTACGAACTGTGCTTCACCGCGCCGGTCACGGCACGCCTGGCCATCGAAGAGGCGATGGCCTTATGCGATACGCCGGTCGCGCGGATCGGCGCGATCACGAGCGACAGCGGCCGGGTCATGGCTTGCGATGCTTCCGGCGCGGAGTGGACGCCGCCGCGCCGTGGCTATCAGCATTTCGCGAATTGAAAAACGCGCAGGAAGTGCGTTTTTTATTGATTCGGCCAGCAGACGTTTGAACATCCTGTTCAAACGTCTGTGGCTTCGATCTCGGCGCATGTCCGCGATCGAAGCCCGCGATCCGGCGCTTTGCGCCGGTCGCGAACGGGCCATCCCTGGCCCGTGTGTTGATCCGACGATGCAAACTTCACATCGCCGGATCAATAA
>SSEV01000103.1 GCA_008015095.1 Lysobacteraceae bacterium
ATCCAGAGCATGTCGCAGCTCGACGCGACCTACGGCAAGGATCTCTCGCGCACGATGATCACCAACCACGCGCTGCAGATCGTCTATGCGCCGCGCGAGCAGCAGGACGCGAACGATTATTCGGAAATGCTCGGCTACACCACCGTGCGCAAGGACAGCTTCACTCGCGGCCGCGAATTCTCGCGCAGCGAGTCGGAAGAGCGCCGCGCGCTGCTGCTGCCACAGGAGCTGAAGGCGATCGGTTTCGACAAGGAAATCTTCTTCTACGAAGGCATCCCGCACCCGGTGATGTGCGACAAGATCAAGTACTTCAAGGACAATTACTTCACCCAGCGCCTGTTGCCGGCAGTCAAGGTCCAACCGCTCGAAGTCAAAGTCTGAGCCCTGCCGCCAAGATGCGGCCGGCTTGCGCCGCCTGCTCGTGATGCTCCGCGAGCCGTTATGATCGCGGGACTTCCGCAGGAGTCCCGCCATGTCCCGGTCGATCCACGCCAAGCTCATCCCTTTTGTCGCCTCGACCTTTCTGCTAGGTACGGGGCTGCCTGTTTTCGCTGCGGATTACGCCCTGTACTGCGAACGGGTCTTCGATAGCCGCAATGGGCGGATGCTTGGCCCGCAGACATTGGTGATCCGTGAGGGCAAGATCGCCGACGTCCGTCCCGGCCGCACCGAACTGCCGGCGGGCGTAAAAGGCATCGATCTCGCCGGCCACACCTGCTCGCCCGGTTGGACCGACCTGCACGTGCATTTGGGCAACCAATCCAATCCGCGCGCCTATGAGGAGAACTTCCGACTTGACCCCACCGATTTCGTGTTGCGCGGGGTCAGTTATGCGCGCAAGACGCTGATGGCCGGCTTCACCAGCGTGCGCGATCTCGGCGGCGAAGTCGCGCCTCATCTGCGCGACGCCATCAACCAGGGGCTGATCGAAGGGCCGCGGATCTGGGCCGCCGGCAAATCGATCGCGACCACCGGTGGGCATGGCGATCCCACCAACGGCATGAATTCGGAACTTGCGCATCTGGTCGGACCGCCCGGGCCGACTGAAGGCGTGGTCAATTCGGTCGAAGACGCCCGCCAAGCCGTGCGTCAGCGTTACAAAGAAGGCAGCGATGTCATCAAGATCACCGCTACTGGCGGCGTGCTGAGCTATGCCCGTTCCGGTGACGCACCGCAATTCACCGTGGAGGAAGTCCGCTCTGTGGTCGAGACCGCGCAGGACTACGGCTACCGTGTCGCCGCACACGCGCACGGCGCGGAAGGCATGAAGCGAGCGGTGCTGGGCGGCGTGACCAGCATCGAGCACGGGACGTACATGACCGACGAGGTCATGGCGCTGATGAAGCAGAAAGGCACCTGGTACGTGCCGACGATCATCGCGGGCCGTTTCGTCGCCGATAAGGCCAAGATCGACGGCTATTTTCCCGAACTGGTGCGGCCCAAAGCGGCCAGGATCGGCGCATTGATCCAGGGCACCGCGGCCAAGGCCTATAAGGCCGGGGTGAAGATCGCCTTCGGCACCGATTCCGGGGTCAGTCCGCATGGCGAGAACGCCATGGAATTCATCTACATGACCGAAGCGGGCATGCCCGCCTCCTACGCGCTGCAGTCGGCGACCCTGTTCGCGGCGCAAGTCCTCGGTGTGGACGATCAGGGCGTAATCGAGGCCGGCAAACGCGCCGACGTCATCGCCATGCCGGGAAATCCGGTCGAGGACATCCGCGCGGTGCTCGGCGTGGATTTCGTTATGAAGGACGGCGTCATCCATAAGCACGTCCGTGACGGTGCGGAGGGCCGATGAACCTGGAATGGACCGGTTTCCTCGCCGCCGCTCTGACCACGGTCGCGTTCGTGCCCCAGGCGGTCAAAACAATCCGTAGCAAGGATACTCGCAGCATTTCGTTGGGTATGTACGTGATCTTCACCATCGGCATCGCCTTCTGGCTGATCTACGGCATTGCGCTCAACTCCTTGCCGATGATCATCGCCAACGTCGTGACCTTCATTCTCTCGGCCACCATCCTCGCCATGAAACTCAAACATGGATGACCTTGCTGCCCCGCCCCTGCATGTTTCGCGCTGGTTCAATGGCGATGCGTCGTTATCGCTGGAAATACTGCTCGGCCGCCCGGTGTTCCTGCATGCGTTCCAGATGCTATGCCCGGGCTGCGTCCAGCATGCTGTGCCGCAGAGCCAGAAGGTGGCCGAAGCCTTCGCGCGCAGCGATCTGGCGGTGGTCGGCCTGCATACCGTATTCGAACATCATGCGGTGATGGGACCGGAAGCGCTGGAGGTTTATCTGCACGAGAACCGGATCCGTTATCCGGTCGGCGTGGATGCTTATCGCGATGGTGATCCGGCCCGTCATCCACTACCGTTGACGATGGCCGCCTATGCCATGCGCGGCACACCGACTCTGATCCTGATCGATCGCAAGGGGCGGCTGCGCGTACAGCACTTCGGCGGCGTCGACGATCTGCGCCTGGGCGCGGAAATCGCGACGTTGCTTGCCGAGCCGGCCTGAAGGCCGGTTGCTGCGGCGACACGTTTTCAGTCGCGAAAGCGCGCTATCGCCACGCTCCAGACCAGCCAGCACAGGAATGCAAGGCGCGGCGCATAAGCCGACATCACGCCAGACCAGATCGGCGTCGTTAACGCGATCACAACCGATGTCGCGATCGCGGTCGCAACGACGACTCTTCGTCCCATGCCACCGAGCGCTAGCAGCGAACCGCCTGCGGCGAACGCGATCCACCACAGGGTCCACGCCGTCGCATGCAGGCCGTTCGCATCCGAAGCGGCGGTTTCAGGATCCAGAGAGAACAGGCCCATCGCCGCGAAAGCCAGCGCCGACAATGCGGCGATTTGCGCGCCGATCCGCGCCTGCCAGCGCGCGCGGGCTGGCAAGGTCTCACGTAACGACTGCAAGGCCGCAAATACGAGCAAGCCAGGAATCGCAAATGCGAACACATTGAACCAACAGGCGCCGGGAACGCCGCGTGCGCCGAGATACGCCAAGGGATACTCACGATGCGAGTATCCATCGAGAGCGGCGCCGGCGAGACCGGCGGCCAGCACGAACGAAAGCAATGCCAGCGGGCCGGCAAGACGCAAAATGCGGCTCATGCGTCCCCCTTCCACTGGAACACGTCTTCGAGACCGAGCGAAAACACGCGCGCGATCCGGAACGCGAGTTCCAGCGAAGGCGCATAGCGGCCGGCCTCCAGCGCGATGATCGTCTGTCGGGTCACGCCACAGCGCTGGGCCAGCATTTCCTGGGTCATTTCGCCGTGCTCGAAGCGCAGGCGGCGGATCTGGTTGGCGATCCGAAGTCTCGACTCACCCACGACGATCGCGCCAGTAGTACGCCAGCGTCGCCGCGTATTCGCAGAACCAGCCCCACATCAGAGCGAAAACCAGCAGATTGCCGATCATCGTCGGCGTCGCCCATTCCAATTTTGACGAAGGCGTGAGGCCAAGCATCACCACGATACCGATGACGGCGAAGATCAACGCACCGCGTCCCCAGGCAGCGGCTTCGGCGGCGATTTCGCAATCGCGTTCATCGTCCTCGGCCACGCCCTTCCAGCGACCCGCCAGAATATAGGCGATCGCCGCCCAAGCGATGAGCATCAACACCAAGTTGCGACCGACCGCGACCGCTTCTGGGTTCTGCGGAAGATCGGCATTGTTGAAATCCGGCATGTGCGCGAAGAAATAAATCATCGCGATCAGGTTGAAACCGATCCCGATGCGGGCATGCCATTCCGCGGGAGACGCCGAACCTACCAGGTCTTCGCGTGGAATCCGCGACACCGCGTAGAACATTGCCCAGGTGACGAGCGGCAGCAACCCCATTCCGAGCCAGCTGGTCTCGATCCCGAGCAAGTGGCCCGGCCCAGCCAGTAGAAGCCAGAGCGTGCAGCCGGAGAGGATCGTCAGGCCCCACCAAGTCCAGGTTTTCAAGCCCATAGATGTTCCCTCTAAATTACTAAATGTAATGCATACCTTACTTTCAATTCTGCTGATGTCAAGTATTTTTTACATTTCGATCCTGGATCGGCACTGGCACAATCGACGGAACCGACAGGGGAAGCTTTCGAAAATGTCCGCCAGCCAATCAGGAATGGCAGCCGTCCATGCCAGCAGCTCTATCCCCGGTACTTCCATTTCCGGGACACCCATCGAAACCGGCACTTCAGGCGGCATGTCTGGGACACCCGGGATGTCTGGGGCCGGAATGTCTGGGACACCCATGGAAACAATCTCCGCCAACCTTACCGGGGCGCAGGGCGCCACCCTTCCGGCATGGCGCAATCCCGCCCTGTATCTGACCGCCGCCTGGAGCGGATTTTTCGTGATGGGCGTGGAACTGCTGGGCGGCCGTCTGCTTGCGCCCTATTTCGGCAGTTCGATTTTCGTCTGGGGTGCATTGATCGCGGTGTTCATGACCGCGTTGGCGATCGGCTATCTGATCGGTGGTCAGTTGTCCCTGCGCTCGCCCTCGTTCACCGGGTTGGGCCTGCTGCTGATCGCGGAAGCGGTGCTGGCGCTGCCGATCGTGCTGTTCGGCGACCCTGTCTTCGACACGCTCTCGTACGCGATCGAGGATCCGCGTTACGGCTCGTTGCTCGCTTCGGCCTTGATGTTCAGCGCCCCTACCCTGGTGTCGGGGATGGTCTCGCCCTATGCGGTCCGATTACTGATCGATAGTCTTGAAAGATCGGGCCAATCGGCCGGGCGACTCTATTTCGCGTCGACCCTGGGCTCGGCCGGCGGCACGATCCTGACCACGTTCTATCTGGTGCTGCTGCTGGAAATCGACGCGATCATCCTGGGGCTGACCGCGGTCTCTTTCGCGGTCGGCGCCGTGCTGTGCGCTTTGGGACACCGCCGCCATGCGCAGTGATCGGCGCAGAGGCATCGTCGCGGCGCTGACGGTCATGCTCGCACTCGCAGCCTGCACGCGAGGGGGCATGGCCGAGACCGAACGCATCGTGCATCGCGAGAAATCGCTCTATCGCGACATCATCGTGACCGAAAACAGCGAGTATCGCTGCATGTCTTTTGCACGCCGCAACGGAATGCAGAGCTGCATCCTGCGCGCAAATCCACAACTCCTCGCGGTGCCTTACACCCGGGCCGCGCTCGTCGGTCTGGTCGCCAATCCGGAAGCGCGACGGGTGCTGATCATCGGCCTGGGCGGCGGCGTAATTCCCATGGCGATGCGTCGCATCGATCCCACTTTGCGGATCGACGTGGTCGAACTGGACCCGGCGGTGCTCGGCGTCGCCAAGCGCTATTTCAATTTCCGCGAAGACCCGCGCCTGCGCGTGGCGATCGGCGACGGCAGGGTCTATGTGCGCAGACAAGCGCGCAAAGGGATGCGTTACGACCTGATCGTGATCGACGCCTATGAACGGGTCTACGTTCCCGAGCATATGGTCACGCGCGAATTCGTCGCAGAGGTGAAGTCGCTGCTCGCGCCGGGGGGCGTCATCGCCTCCAATACCTTCGCGCGCGGGCCCTTGGCGCCTTATGAAGCATCGACGTATCAATCGGTCTTCGGCGAAACGCGCAACGTGGAGATGACGATCGGCAGCCGGATCATCCTCGCCGGCCGCGACGGGCTGCCCTCGCCTTCGGCCATGCGGCGCAATGCCGCTGCGTTGGAAAACCGGCTGTGGCGGGTCGGCATCCAGCTTCCGGAACTCGAAGCGACCACGCAACCGCGCGCCATCGGCTATCGACCGCTGACCGATCAATATTCACCGGCCAATCTCCTGTTCGAACAGTAAGCCCCGGGGCTAGCCAATCCTATTGGAGCGTGTTGCGCTGCGGGTCGTCCGCGACTGGCACAATAGCCGCCTTCGACGACCCCCTTGGTGCCGACTGATGTCCAGCGATTCCCCCCATGTGTTCGACGTCACCGCCGAACGTTTCGAGGCCGATGTCCTGCAGCGCTCGCTGCAAATCCCGGTCCTGATCGATTTCTGGGCCGAATGGTGCGCCCCCTGCAAAACCCTCGGACCGGTCCTGGAAAAGCTTGCCGCCGAGTACAACGGCGCTTTCGTACTCGCGAAGGTCGATGTCGAGGCCGAACAGGAACTCGGTGCTGCATTCCAGATCCGTTCGATCCCGACCGTGGTTCTGGTGAAGGATGGGCAATTGGCTGATGGTTTCCAGGGTGCGTTACCCGAAGGCCAGTTGCGCGAATTTCTGAAACTGCACGGGATTCTGCCTGCCGCCGAACCGGAATCGGTCGAAACGCCCGCGCCGACAGTGCTGGATCCAGAAGCGGAAGTGGCGCGTTTGCGCGCAGCAGCCGAAGCGGATCCCGACAAGGCCGAGCTGAAGCTCGATCTGGCGCTCGGACTGCTGCTCGCCGGGCACACCACCGAAGCGGAGCAACTGCTGGACGCCCTGCCCGCCAATCTGGCCACCGACGATCGCGCCACTCGAGCGCGCGCGCGGCTCGGATTGGCGAGCCTGCTGCGCGACGCCCCCTCCGAAAGCGCGCTGCTAGCCGCGATTGACGCCGACCCCGCCGATCTGCATGCCCGTCATCTGCTCGGCGCGCGCTGGATCGTCGGCGGTCGCGAACAGGATGGTTTAGAGCAATTTCTGGAGATGTTGCGCCGCGATCGCGGGTTTCGCGACGGCCTGCCGCGGAAGGCGCTGATCGATGCCTTTCGAGTGATCGAAGACGAGGATCTGGTCGGCGCGTACCGGCGCAAGATGTCCTCGCTGCTGCTGGTCTGAATCCGCCCCGGCCCGAATCGAATGCTGCGTAACGCCTCGCCGCGCACGCTACGGCGTCTGCTGAATCTCTGGCCCCCGTTCGTGTTCGCGGGCATCCATGTGGTCGAGATCGCCGACGACTGGCGCAGCGCCGAAGTCGAGCTGCGGATGCGGCCATGGAACCGGAACTACGTCGGCGTGCATTTCGGCGGCAGCCTGTTCGCGATGACCGACCCGTTCTGGATGCTGCTGACCATGAACGCACTGGGCCGCGGTTACATCGTCTGGGACCGCGCAGGCGAGATCCGTTTTCTCAGGCCCGGGCGCGGCACGCTGCGCGCCCGCTTCGTGCTGGACGACGCGGTGCTCGACGAACTGCGCGCCGCAACCGCCTCGGGCGAAAAACACCGCCATTGGTTCGAGACCGAGATCGTCGACGCCCAGGGAGAACCTGTCGCCAGGGTGCGCAAGCAACTGCATGTCCGGCGGAAGTCCGATTCTTCGGATTGAGGTGATCGTTAGCGGGTGGCGGCGGGAGCCGCTTTTTCGCAATCGATATGAGTGAACTGATGAAGACGTATCGATTCGGTCATATATCCGTCGTTATCGTCCTTTCGAATCCGCCCAGCCCTATCGCCGGATACCGATTCGCCTGAAACGCCATTCGGTAAGGGCAGCCCCCAGCTTTCATCCGCATCGCTTCCGACGATGAGCTTCAGCTCGGCGCGGCCGGATTTCTTTTCGATTTGCCAATAAATCCCATCGAGATCGTAAGCTTTCGACAGGCAGTACTCGTTCACAGCCTTTCCCAGGCTGAAATGCCCTTCTTTCTCGTATATGGCGCGACTGCGCAGAATCATGCCGAGCAGTCGCATTCTGGCGTTCATGTCCGCAGCCCTTTGCGCATAACGCCTATAACTGCCGTTCCGCCCCATATTGACACTTCGATGCATACACCCCATCAGATTTCCGAAGCACTCTAATCGCCCAATATCCACGTCAGCACGCATCGTTCCGGTTGAATCCCATTCATCAAATGCATTGGCGAATTCTCGCCCACAGTAATACCCAAACACTTCCGCAACCGCCGCTTCGGTCTGACGCCGTTCGTACAGGAACCTGTCCAACGCCGAGATAACCCACCTCTTTTTGCCTGGGCGGGAGAACACCGGGAGATTGTTAATGACATCGGATTGCACTTCGTACTCGGAACGCAGCGCCGCACAGTAGTCAGCTGCAGAGATTTGCGGAGGCGCAGTCGAGATCGCTAGACATGCCGCGGGCAGGTGGGCGTCCACGGGAAACCGCGCAAGCATCTCGCCCAACAGCTCAGCATCGCGAGATGCTATGGTTGAAAACAATAGTGTGTAAAGAAGAGATCTATTATTGGCTGCAATCTTCCGATACCAGAAAATATTTCCGCACAAGGCCTCAACGGCTGCCACATGTCTGCCGTTGACGAAATCATAGGCCGCGCGAGTACTAAGAAGCCGAAAGTAATCAAAACTCGATGGGTATGACATGGGACTCCAAAAACCATTCCCGAAAAGATCGTCGTAATGACCGTACCGGCTCAGCGGCCCGACCCCCTCCATCCATGTGGAATGGCGCGACAACAGAGCCTCGTAGGCAGGCAGATCCATCGACACCTTTTTCAGGCAATCTTCGCCGTACTGACATAGCACGTTGTTGTCTGCTTCGCTGAAGCGCCAGGGATACCTGCCGTGCGCACTGCTTCTAAAAAAACTTTCGCCGCTGAAGTCCGCTTCGGACAATTCCCGCCATTTCTGTTTGCGAAAAATCTCGAATGCGCGTTTGTCCTGCTCGATCACCCGCGCCCATTCCGACTGCGGGATGTCGTAGGGCAACAGCCAGAGCAACGCAAAGACATTCTGTCCTTCGAAAACCGGCGGCTGCCGGGCCTGCATCTGCGCGAGCGCATCCCGCTGGCTTTTAGTGGGGTATGCCGCGCGCGAGACCGACCAGAGCACCAGAAAGCTGAGCACAAGGATCGCAGGTAACCAACCGACGATGCGAACCGCTTTATCGCCCCATCTGGGCAATACGGCGCGCCATGTGTTCCTGATCCAGGGCATGCATCCATTCTCTGCCGGTCCATCCTCAGCCGGATGGTAGCACCGGAATTCGATGGCGCCAGCTGAAGACCACGCGATCGAAGCCCGTTGAGACGGCGCGTCCGCAGCGATTCGGCAAGATTTTTTTTTGCTCTTCGGTTGCCCCTGCGCGTCGGCGAAGCCGCTCGCCGATGCCGCTTTCGCGCCGTTGCCCGTCGGTTTAAACGCCGCCCATTGCACGGCATGGTCACCCCCCGATGACGAGTCCCGCAAAAAAGACGCCCCTCCGGACAGCCCTCGTCGTTCAGAAGACTGACTGGAGGACACTCATCGTTGTCTCCTCATCGCTGTCTCTGCGGAGAAGCCTGAGAAAACCGTCACGCCCCGCGTCCCAACCGATTCACTCCGTACGTTTCACGGGGTATGCTCGGGATCGCAACCAGGGGGGTTGGACGATGGCAGTGTGGCGTACGGAGCAAGAGGAGGGGCTGCCGGAAATTCCGGGCTACCGCCTGATGCGCGTACTCGGGTACGGCGGCATGTCCACGGTCTATCTCGGCCAGCAGTTGTCGCTGGGCCGGGACGTGGCGGTCAAGGTCATGCGCCAGGACGTGGTCGGCGACGAGATTGGCCGTCGGCGCTTCGAGAACGAAGCACGCACCATCGCGCGCCTCGACCACCCGCATATCGTGCACATCCATGAGGTTGGGCGGACCAAGGACGGCCTGCCTTACCACGTAATGCCGGTGCTCCCGCGCGGCCACCTAGGCCGTCGCAATCTGGTCCGCGACGAAGCGCGGATTCGCGAAATCCTCGAAGCCCTGCTCTCGGCCCTCGCGTATGCGCACAGTCGCGGCATCGTGCACCGCGACGTGAAGGCCGAAAACGTGCTGTTCGACGACGCCGAGCGGCCGATGCTGACCGACTTCGGCATCGCCCTGCGCCGTGGCTACGGTTCCCGAGTCACCACCGCGGGCACCGCCGTCGGCAGCACCGCCTACATGGCGCCGGAGCAGGCGCGCGGCAGCGAGGTCGATCTGCGCGCCGATCTCTACAGCCTAGGGGTGCTTGCCTGGGAAATGCTGACCGGCGCCCTGCCCTACAAGGCCGAAGACGGGCTATCGATGGCGTTGAAGCACGTACAGGATCCGATTCCGCGCCTGCCGCCGCATCTGAGCCAATGGCAGCGCTTCTTCGACCGCGCTTTGGCCAAGACGCCGATCGACCGCTTCGCCGATGCGCAGGGCATGCTGGAGGCGATGCGCAAGGTGCCGCATGCGCAGCGCCAACCCTTGCGTGCGGCGATCGCGCGCTTCCGCGGCCAGCATGGTCCACGCAAACTGCTGACGGCTGTGGGCCTGATGGCGATCATGGTCGGTGCCGTGGTCGTGGCTGCGCAGATGGACCAACGCAAGGCCGCGGAAACCTGGGCCGAACTCAGGGCCAGCGCAACACTGTCCAGTCCGGTGTCGGAACCATCGATCGAACTGGATCCTACTCGCGGCGCGCCTGTCCCCGACCCGACCGATGCGATGCTGCGCGCCGTACCGGAATCGGCAGCGCAACGCCATATCGACGACGCCAAACGCCAACTCCAACAGAACCGGCTGATCGCCCCGGTTGGCGCTAACGCTTACGAAAGCGTGATGGCGGCCTGGAACAGCGACTCCGGTCATGTCGACCTGCCGCCGATCAGCAACCGTCTGATCGCCGCGCTGGGCGATGAGGCCGAGAACCGACTGCGCAAAGGCGATGAGGCCGCGGTGCGCGATCTGGTCAGCCGGGTCGGGCGATTGGCCACCCAGAGCAATGGCCGCCATGCGAGCGCCGTCGCGCAGCTCAACAAGCGTCTAGCGACGACGCTTTCCTCGAAGATGGATACCGCCCTCGCCAGGCACGACCGTACCGCGGCCGCGCAGGTCGTCGATTCCGCCAAAGCCCTCGGCATGGGGCGCTCACAGGTCGCTGCGTTGCAGAGCCGGATTGAGCGCATCGCCAAGCCAGGAGACAAGGTCGCGGACAGTGCGACCGGCGAGATGACGCTGGTGATGACCGAAGGCCGGATGGTCGCGGTGTCACGCAATCCCGTCACCCGTGATGCCTACGCCGAATTCGTCAAAGCCACCAATCGCGATACCTCGCTTTGCCGCGAACGTGTCTCGCCGTTGCGCCTGCTCGCCCCACGCACCTGGCAGGAGCCGGGCTTCCAGCAGCCGGGCAGCGGGCCAGTGGTCTGCATTTCGTGGAAAGACGCCGAAGCCTTCGCGAGGTGGAAGAGCCAGCGCAGCAAACAACGCTACCGTCTGCCGCATGCCAACGAAGCGCTGGCGGTGGCGCGCAGTGAAGGCCAGAAAGCGGTCTCGGAATGGTTGAACGATTGTGTCGGCGGTAACTGCGAACGCCGCATGAGCAGCGGCCGCAGCTGGCGCGACGGCAAAGGCGTGCGCCCACTGGATGCGCAGCGCGGTTACGACGATGTCGGCTTCCGCCTCGTGCGAGAGATGTGACTGCCGCCCATCCTCGCCGCCCATCCTCGGCGTTAGAAAACAGCTTCAACCATTCCCCGCGATAAGATTGCGAATCCGTCATCGAGAATCGAATCACGGCAGCCCGATGGCGATCGTCGAATAACGCAGCACGCCAAGGAGGCCCGATGCGCCAAGCACTATGGTTCTTGATCAGCGCAGCGTTCTTCGTTTCCATCGCAGGCATGTGCGTTTCCACGTTGTTGTGGAGCCGTCGTGTACGGGAATCGATCATTTCGCTGTGGGTGACGCTTGGCGGCAAGGCGGAGCGCCCGGACCTCAAAGCGCAGGCTCTGATGCTGTACGCAACGCTGCTCAATGTTTTCATGCTGACCGCGGACGGCAGGGTCAGCAAGCTCAAGACCCTGCGAATCTCCTATGTGTCGGTCGCCATTCTGGCGATCGGCCTGTATCTGTTCATGGCCAGGACCGGCACGGACACGACGCAAATAAAAATCGCCGCGGCATTGGCCACCGCCCTTTTCTCGCTACCGTTGCACTGGTTGTTCGAGTATCGATTCTCGAAGTTTTTCCACCGCACGTTCGTCGACAATCAGAGCCGTGGTCCGCTCAGGGCATCCGCACTCGGCCTGATCGGCGGCGCGAGCGCCATCCTCAGATTCTTGCCGACGATCATCGTCCTCATGTTGCCCGCATTCCTGTTGTTCGCATATGAAAACAGCATTCTTGCGCGGGCATGGGTCGGCAAGGCATGGTTCGGCGAAGAATGGTCTTTCCTAGAAGGCAAGGACAACCTCGATGTGGCCCTCCTCGCCGCCTCCACCCCGTCGCTGTTCAACGGTTTTGGCGTTCTCGCAGCCGTTTCGATCAGCGAGGAAAATCCAAATCTGGTCGAAACCACCATGTTCCTGCTGTCGATTTGCACATCGGCCACGATCGTATTCCTGCTATTGCTTTCCGCCTCCGTCGCGCATTCGCGCATCGGGCTCGCATTGAGCGCCAAAGCCTGCGAATTCATCGCTTCTCGTGACCCGCGGCTGGTGTTCATGGCCTCGACCACTCTGTTCGCGATCGCCACCGGCCTGATGCAGGCGTTCACCTTCTTTCCGATGCCCGAACGCTGAAGGCCGTCACCTTGCTCCCGCTCGACGGGAGCGTCCCCATCGAGGCTGTCGGGCATCCGATGGCCTCATGCGCAATCGTATCTGCCGCAACCCTCATGAAGCGGATATTCGTTGCCAATACTTTGGGGGCCCAGATAGCCTTCCCCAGCGCCAGCCGCTAAGCTTTCCACCCATGTCGCATCCCCCAAAACTCGGCCGCCGCCTCCAGGGCTTGTTCATCACCGGCCTGCTGACTTTGTTGCCGATCTGGCTCACCTGGATCGTGATCAAGTTCGTGTTCGTGCTGTTGTCGGACTTGAGCCGCCCCTTCATCGATCCGCTGCTGCGCAATCTGTCGCTGAGCGCGCCGGCCCTCGCATGGCTGGAACAGCCCTGGGTCCGGACCGCGCTGGGATTGGTCGCGACGCTTGCGGTGATCCTGCTCGCCGGCGCGCTGACCCGGCGCGTGCTCGGTCAGCGGCTGCTGACCTGGTTCGAAGCGCTGATCAAGCGCATCCCCTTGGCCAACACCATCTACGGCAGCGCGCGCCAGTTGCTGGATATCCTGCAGACCAAACCCGACGGCACTCAGCGCGTGGTGCTGATCGACTTCCCGCACACCGAAATGAAAACGCTCGGCTTCGTCACCCGAGTAATGCGCGAGCAAGGCCGTGGGCGTGAATTGGCCGCGGTGTATGTGCCGACGACGCCCAACCCCACGTCTGGCTATCTCGAAATCGTACCGGTCGAGAAGATGACCCCGACCGACTGGACCGTGGATCAAGCGATGAGCTTCATCATCAGCGGCGGCGCGGTTTCGCCAGAAACCATCCCTTTCACGCCTCCTCCAGCAGTGAAAGCGGCACCGTAACAGGCTGTTGAACAACGCACTTCCCGTGCGTTTTTCAATTCGCGAGTCCGGGACATGCCCGAACTCGCTGACGCGCATGCTTCGCCGGCGTAGCCCTCCATAGCTGCGCTAACAGGCCGTTTTCAACAGCCCGCTAACGTGCACTGGGCCGATGGCGGCGCGCCCCCATCCCGCAACGCTTCGCCTCGCGCATCTGTCGATCCGCTCAGTGACCTTTGGCGGATGCCGAGCGACATGATCCCGGTCACGCTGCGCGCATCGCTCCGCCATACCGTCGGCGGCGCCTGACCCATGGAGCCCGCACTATGCATGCCCGTGTCACGACCCTGCTCGCCCCTGCACTGCTGACGCTCGCGATCGCATTCACGTTGCGGGCCGAGGCCGCTATCGCACCGGCTGTCCCCGCCATTCTTGCCACTGCCACGACGTCCGGCACCGACGCCAAGGCGCAACGCCTGAATGCGATGTACGCCGAATACTGGGAAGAAGTGCTGTGCCTGAATCCGCTCCAGGCCACCTTTCAGGGCGACAGCCGATACAACGACCAGTTGCCGAATTTCCTCAGCGAGACCTATCTGCAGGAGAACCATTCGTTCACCGAGCGTTGGTTGAAGAAAATCGAAGCGATCGGTCCCGACGGGCTCTCGGGACAGGACAGGCTGAGCTACGACATCTTCGTGAAGAACGCCAGGGATTCGCTCGAAGGCGAGAAATTCCCCGCACATCTGATGCCGATCAATCAGTTCGGCAATATCGCCGGATTCGTCGCGCAGCTCGGTTCCGGCGCATCCGCGCAACCGTTCCGTACGGTCGCCGATTACGACAACTGGCGCGCGCGCGGCGGCAAAGCTCCCGCGATCTTCGATCAGGCCATTACCAATATGCGCGAGGGCATGCGCCTTAACGTGGTGCAGCCCAAAGCCCTGATGGTCAAGGTGCTGCCGCAACTCGATGCCCTGATCGCAGCCAAAGCCGAGGACAGCCTGTTCTGGAAGCCCATCAAGGATCTCCCCGCGACCTTCTCGGCAGCCGACAAGCGGCGGTTGACCACCCAATACCGCACCATGATCGAGAAAGAACTGATGCCGGCCTACCGCCGGCTGCGCGAATTCATCGCCAATGAATATCTGCCCGCCTGCCGCGACACGGCGGGAATGGGCGATCTGCCCGATGGTCAGGCTTGGTATGCGTACAACGCATTCCAAAGTACGTCCACCCGGCTTTCGCCGGCACGGATTCATCAGATCGGGCTGGATGAAGTCGCGCGCATCCACGGCGAAATGCGCAAGGTGATGAAAAAAGTCGGATTCAAGGGGTCTCTGCAGGATTTCTTCAAACACGTCAACGACGATCCGAAATTCTCCTTCTCCTCCGAAGAGGCGCTGCTGGCGCACTACCGGAGCATCGAAGCCAAACTCGAGCCCGGACTGAAGCGCATGTTCAATCTGATGCCGAAGGCTGGGTTCGAAATCCGACCGACCGAGGCGTTCCGCGCGCAATCGGCCGCGGGCGGCGAATACAACCCGCCCAGCGAAGACGGCTCGCGTCCTGGCATCTTCTATGTGAACACCTACGACCTGCCCAGCCGCAAGACCTGGGACAGCGAAGACCTGTTCCTGCACGAGGCAAAACCCGGTCATCATTTCCAGATCGCGTTGCAACAGGAACTCACCGGGCTACCGAACTTCCGCCGCTTCGGTGGAGAAACCGCCTATATCGAAGGTTGGGGGCTTTATTCGGAAACCATCGGGCGCGAGCTCGGCGTACTCACCGACCCGTACATGTACTTCGGAATGTTGCAGAACGAGTTGTGGCGCTCGATCCGTCTCGTCGTCGACACCGGTTTCCACAGTAAGGGCTGGACCCGCGAACAGGTGATCGCCTATATGCTGAAGAACTCCGCGACCAGCGAAACCGATGCGGTCGCCGAAGCGGAGCGCTATATGGCGATCCCTGGACAAGCCCTGGCCTACAAGATCGGTCAGCTCAAAATCACCGAGTTGCGCGCGCGCGCCGAGAAGAAACTTGGCCGCCGCTTCGACATCAAAGCTTTCCATGACGAAGTGCTGAAGGATGGCTCGGTGCCGCTCGATGTGCTGGAAGCCAAGATCGATCGTTGGATAGCGGATCGAAAGCGCTGACTCGAACGCCCCGACCCGAAAAAATCAGGGCGGCGACCGCTTGTCGCCGCCGCATGCGGATGTTCGAGCCGTAGGCGCAATACACGCCAATCACGCAACAGGCCGCTGATTCCGGTATCGCCGATTGCGGTCGTTTCCATCAGCCGGCACTTGCTCGCCAAGACTTGCTCGTGAAGACGTCTGCTCGTCAAAACTTGTTCATCTAGGCCTGCTCACCACGACTTACTGTCGCGGATGGCGGACAATCTCGACGGCGCCGCAAAAGCGTCGCTGCGCGCCTGCGCCCAATAATCGCGGAATACCGCATGCTCGCTAGGGCCGGAAAGCAATTCGCCCGGGCGAAGAAACCGATACAGCGCCGCGAGCGAACGGACCTCCGTCGGACTGACCCTGCGCAGGATGTGTTCCGGCCCCAATTGCGACGGCCGCTCAAGTCCGGCCGCACAGAGCAGTTCGCGTAGCGCCTTGAGCGTGTTGTGATGGAATTGGTGCACCCGCGTCGCTTTGTCGGGCACGTCGAGCTTGCGCCAACGCGATGGATCCTGGGTCGCGATTCCGGTCGGACAGCGGCTGGTGTGACAGCTCTGGGCCTGGATGCAGCCTAGCGCAAACATGAAACCGCGCGCAGCGTTGCACCAATCCGCCCCCATCGCCAACGTGCGCGCGATATCGAAGGCGCTGGCGATGCGACCTGCGGCGGCGACGCGTATCCGCTCGCGCAGATCCAGCCCGATCAGCGTGTTATGAACCAACATCAGCGCTTCGTGCATCGGCACGCCGACATGATCGATGAACTCCGCGGGCGCGGCGCCAGTGCCGCCTTCCGCGCCGTCGACGACGATGAAATCGGGCAGGATTCCGGTCTCGTGCATTGCTTTGGCGATGCCGAACCATTCCCAGGGATGACCGATCGCGAGTTTGAACCCGGTCGGCTTGCCGCCCGACAATTCACGCATCCTGGCAATGAATTCGAGCAGCCCCACCGGCGTGGAGAATGCCGAATGCCTTGCAGGCGAAACGCAATCCTCACCCTGCTTCACGCCGCGCGTCGCCGCGATCTCCGGGCTGACTTTGGCCGCAGGCAAGACGCCGCCATGCCCGGGCTTCGCCCCTTGCGACAACTTCAACTCGATCATCTTGACCTGTGGGTCGCGCGCGTTTTCGACGAAGCGTTCCTCGCTGAAAGCGCCGTCCTCGCGACGGCAACCGAAGTACCCGCTACCGATCTCCCAGACCAGGTCGCCGCCATGTTCCCGGTGATACTGCGAAATCGAACCTTCGCCAGTGTCGTGATAGAAGCCGCCGCGCTTCGCCCCGGCATTGAGCGCGCGAATCGCGTTCGCGGACAATGCGCCGAAACTCATTGCCGAAATATTGAACACGCTCGCGTCGTAGGACGATGCCGCATGCGCGCCGACGCGCACGCGAAAGTCCTGTGAATCGATGTGGGTCGGCAGTATCGAATGACTGATCCATTCGTAATCGCTGCCATATACGTCCTGCTGCGTGCCGAATGGCCGAGTATCGTTAACCGCCTTGGATCGCTGGTAAATCAGCGCGCGCTGCTGCCGGGAATACGGCACCTCCGCGGTATCCGACTCAATGAAGTACTGACGCATCTCCGGGCCGATCGATTCCAGCCCATAACGGAAATGCGCGAGGATCGGATAATTGCGTCGCAACGTGCTGCGGGTTTGCAGCAGATCCCAGACGCCC
This sequence comes from Lysobacteraceae bacterium, assembly GCA_008015095.1. Classification (GTDB taxonomy): domain Bacteria; phylum Pseudomonadota; class Gammaproteobacteria; order Xanthomonadales; family Xanthomonadaceae; genus Lysobacter_I. The sequence goes on from SSEV01000103.1 coordinate 17,134, forward strand.
AGAACGACGAAAGCGGCGAGGGCCGCAAATGCCCAGATCCAGGCGCCGCCGAATGAAAGGGCCGCCATCGCGGCCGCAAGACACAGGATCGACACGGCAAGAAAGACGGCATAACGCGACATGAAGCCTCCAGCGACGGATCCGGCAAGGCGCCGACATCCAAAGCGCCATAAGGTGCGATCGAACCGGAACCTTGACGTGGTGATTGGTGCCCGGGGCGGGACTCGAACCCGCATGACTTGCGTCGGGGGATTTTAAGTCCCCTGTGTCTACCGATTTCACCACCCGGGCATGTGCATAGCGTGCCTCAGTTGTACGAAGATGAAAACCGCCGACATTGGTTTGTTGAAGGACCGCCCGAAATCCCAAGGGCAGGTTTCGATGAGAAGAAGGCCGAGGTCGCACGTAGTGGCCTGGCCACTCGACGACATTCAACGCGCCGCAGCGCGCGGCAGCGCCCGGCCTTCCAGGCGCAAAACAACAAAAAACCCGCGCTGGCGGGTCTTTTGAGTGAGGTGGAGGCTTGGGTCGGAATTGAACCGCGCCGCAGTGGCTTGACCACTCGACGACATTCAACGCGCCGCAGCGCGCGGCAGCGCCCAGCCATCCAGGCGCAAAACAACAAAAAACCCGCGCTGGCGGGTCTTTTGATGAGGTGGAGGCTTGGGTCGGAATTGAACCGGCGTACACGGCTTTGCAGGCCGCTGCATAACCACTCTGCCACCAAGCCAGTGACCGGATTGTACTCTCGCCCCCCATCCATGGCGACCAACCGGCTTTTCGCATCCCCGATATGACCAACCCCGGCGTGCCGGGGTTTGTCTGAGAATTTGGAGCGGGAAACGAGACTCGAACTCGCGACCCCGACCTTGGCAAGGTCGTGCTCTACCAAC
>SSEV01000091.1 GCA_008015095.1 Lysobacteraceae bacterium
ATATCTTCCAGGTGGTGCTGAGCCAGCGCTTGAGCGTGCCGTTTCAGGCGCGGCCGGTCGATGTCTATCGCGCCCTGCGTGCGCTCAATCCGTCGCCGTACATGTATTTTCTCGATGTGGGCGGCACCCAGGTGGTGGGTTCATCGCCCGAGATCCTGGTGCGCCTGGAGCAGACCGACCAGGGCGCAGGCAAGATCACCGTTCGCCCGATCGCCGGCACCCGCCCGCGCGGGCGCACGCACGAGGAAGATCTCGCGCTCGAAGCAGAGCTGCTGGCCGACCCGAAGGAACGCGCCGAGCATCTGATGCTGATCGATCTCGGCCGCAACGATGTCGGCCGGGTCAGCGAAGCAGGCAGCGTCGAAGTGGGCGAGCGTTTCGTGATCGAACGCTACAGCCACGTCATGCACATCGTCAGCGAAGTCACCGGCCGCTTGAAGGCAGGCCTGAGCTACGCCGACGTGCTGCGCGCCACATTCCCCGCGGGCACGGTCAGCGGCGCGCCGAAGATCCGCGCGCTGGAGGTGATCCGCGAACTGGAACCGGTCAAGCGCAACGTCTACGCCGGCAGCATCGGCTACATCGGCTGGCACGGCGACGCCGACACCGCGATCGCGATCCGCACCGCGGTGATCCAGGACGGCCGCCTGCACGTGCAGGCCGGCGCCGGCATCGTCTACGACTCCGACCCGCAGAAAGAATGGGAAGAGACCATGAACAAAGGCCGCGCCCTGTTCCGCGCGGTGGAAGAGGCGGCGCGGGGGCTTTGATCGGTTGTTGCTGCTTATGAAGCCTGGCGGGCCGAAAGGGATGCTGCGCTCTCAAAATCGGTTCTGGCGCCCTATCCTGCACATCCCATCGACAGGTTGCGGCATCTTTCGCCGCCATACGGCATTGCTCGTCGTCACCGTAGCGCTGCTACGCCTCTCACCCTTGCGCCTTGCCTGGCGACGACATCCGCCCGGAACCTATTCGTGCGATTGCGCAATAGGACGCTATTCGACGCAACGCGAATAAATTCAATACGAAATGGCATGCACGCGGCCATAGACAGGATGCGCGCAATCACGCTCTGGCGCTCACTCGCGCTGGGGCGGCGCCTGGGATGCCGGACGATATGGTCACGCGAAGCGTGGAGTAGCGCAGGCTGCAAATCTTGGACTCTGCGCTGCTTATGCGCGAAGGCTATAAGGTGCGTGCACCTCGGGACATTCCCGGTTCTTCTTTCGACATGGAGACTTGAGCATCAAGCATCGTCTGCTGCTGTTGGTGTCGCTCGATCGAGGCAAAACTTTGCTCCAAATTCTGTTGCTTGCCTTGTTGGATATCGACTGCAGAGCGGTTCACCCAGGGAGCGAATGGATCCCGGCCTTCGATCGGAATCAGGTTCTTGCCGTCGGTGCCGAGTGCGATCTGGTCGATACTCTTCATTCCGCTGTGGGCGGCGCTTTCGGCAACTGCGCCGGCGAGGTTCCGACGTTGTTCCTCGTCTTTGATTCCGAACTTGTCGGCGTCTTTCTCGATCAGCCGCAATGCGGCATCGAAGAGTCCCATGCCCGTGGCGTCGGAAAGCCCTCGTCCTGGCATTTTGCCCGAGACGAGTTCGCGTGGTTCGAGTAAGGTTCCATCCGGCTCGTCCATTCCATCAGATGGGCCGCCGTTTTTGCTCTTCGCGACCGGTTTCGGCTGTTTCGGCAGGTCGACCTTGATCCTGGGATCGAAGTTCGTGGGCTCATCCTTTTTGCCGTCCTCGATCTTGACGTAGGGGCGAGGCTTGTTATCCGGGAACGATATATTGTCCTCAATGGATTTTTCGTCCAACTCAAGCTTTTTCATATTGATTCTGACCGAGGCGTTGGGATTGGCGGCCTTCGCCTCTTGCGAGTAGATTTCCGTGATCAGTTCCAATGCGTAAAAGTGGTTGTAATCGAGATTGCCCTTGGGGCCCAGGCGGGCATCGTCTTTGCTCTTTCCGTAGTAATACGTTTCCATGGCGGTAATGTTGGCATTGTTCGCCGGCAACATGAGGTTGCTGTCGTGTTTGAGCCCATCCTTCAGTTTGGTTCTGCTCGCGAAGAAATCGTCTCTCCTTCCTTCCGGCATCGCGTCGTAGACGTCGCCCAATGTCGCATTGGGCTTGTTCTCGCGCACCATCGAGGCGATCGCGTTGAAGCCGCCGAGATGGGCTTCGGCCTCCGACCTCTTGTGCTGGTCGAGATACTTGTCCATGGCGGCTGTGAAGTCGTGCTTGTCCCCGCTCTTGATGATGCGCGCCACTTCCTGGTCGAATTCGTCCCTGTACCGATTGAGGTTGCCTCTGTTTCTGGCATGCGTGGTTTCGTGGCCGAGATCGAAAATCAATTGAGCTTTCGCATCTTTTTCGCTTCCGGACTTTTCGAGAAGGTCTGATTTGATGGTGATGGTTCGGTCGCTTCTATGGTACGAACCCCCAGCATTGTCCTTGATTTTGGAAGCAGCGATCAGCCCACCCAGATCACCGTTGTCGGCAGCTTTCAGCATCTGCGCCTTGAGCAGCGGTGATTCGTCGATGAGATTGCGCAGGCGTTCGTCAGGTTTGCCCTTGATGGGTTTTTGGCCGCTTTCGAAGGCGTCGAGTATGCCGTCCAGCCTCTGTTCAGGGGTCAGTAACGCCTTCGCTGCTTGTTGGTTGACGGTGTTGGCCAATTCGCGCAGATCGGAAGGGTTTCCTCCATCGGCGGCTTTCAGCGAGTTCTGCGAAACCACGAGAGTTTTCGATTCGAGCTGGTATTCGTTCTTCGTGAGGTGCTGAGTCACTTCGAGACTGAACGTTTCGAGTTTGCCTTTCTCGATCGCGTTTAGGATGTTGTTGCGCAGTGACTCATCCTCGGCTATTGCCTTACGCAGATTCTTAGTCTCCGGCATGCCTTGCGATTCGAACGTCTCCAACATCTCCTGGAGTTTTTTCTTGGCGTCGCTCTGCTGCCTGGATTCAACATTGCGTACTGGCTCGGACATGGGCTATTCCTCACGTGAAGTGGCGAGGTCTGGGGCGTCGGGAAGTGGGCCCGGACTGCCGGCCAGGAGGGGATCTCCAGCGGAGGAGCGATTGGCTGGATGAGTGTGCGCGGCTGACCGATCGGGAAGGTGTCGAGCAGGAATCGCCCGGATGTGATCGCGCTCGAGAGTGGACTCCTTTCCCATGCCGGGAATACTTTCCTCGGTGCTGGAATGTGTCAAGCGGTTATGTGCAACCGTACCCTGGATGCGGTAAAAAAACGGGGCGAAATAAAAACGGCGCCCTCGCGGGCGCCGTTCGCGTCTTGTGCGCGCGATGACGTTTACGTCTGCACCGACGGCCGTCGCGGTTCCTGGCCGATCTCCTGGGTGGGCGCGACTTGCTGGCGGGCCAGCACTTCCAGGTTGCGCTCGGAGGGCTGGGCGATGGCGTCGCTGCGGTCGACCGCGCTGCGCTTGGCCGCTTCCGAACTGCTGTCGCCCTGCACGGCGATCAGGCCGTCGCCCTTGGCGCTCTTCACCACCGAGTCGATCTGGCTGAGTCCGTCCTGTTGCGCCTTCACCGCCATCGCCGCGGCGAGATTGCCCAACTCGGTCGAACCGACGCCGAGGTTGAGTTTCTCAAGCGATTGGAAGGCTTGGTCGTACAAGGGGTGTCCCGCGCGTGCGCTCGGTTTTTCGATCGGCGCGTCGGGGCCTGATTCGATCGGTTTCTTCGGCGTGGCGTCGGTATATTTCAGGCCGTTGGTGAGCTGGCCGGTCTGCAGGCCGAGTTCGCCGAGATTGACCTTCACTTCCGGCGGGACGTGCTTCGGATCGGCCAGTTTGGCGGCGTCCTGCTCGCGCTTCTCGACGCGCTGGATGTGGCCCATCGCCCAGTCGCCGTAATAGTTGGTGTAGTCCTGATTGCCGTTCACGCCAAGCCGCGAGACGCTGGCCGGCTTGCCGAAATAATGCTTGCCCATCGCCTCGACGTTTTCCTTCGACGCGGGCATGGTCATGTCCTTGTCGAGGCTGAGGCCCGGCTTGAGCTCGTACTTGAAGTCCGGGGCCTTGCCGCTACGTTCGATGAAATCGCCCATCCGGTCCGGATAGGCGTTGTAGAAGGCCTTCAGCGCGGCGGCCTGATCGTCCTTGAGCTTGGGATTGTCCTTGAGCACCTGCGAGGCGATCGCGTTGAAACCGCCGATATGCGCGCCGGCCTCGTCCTTGCGAAAGTTGTCGATGAAGCCTTTGATCGCATCGGTGTAATCGTGCGGGCCGGGGCCCTTGGCGATCTTGTCGACTTCCTTCTTGAAGGCGTCGGTGGCGACCGTGCTGGCGGTGCTGTTGAACGAGTGCTGGATCTCGTGACCCATCACGAAGACCAGTTCGGCCGCGGCGGTCTTGTTGGTGTCGGCCTTGTTGAGGAAATGGCCGGGGAGTTCGATGGTTTTGGTGCCGCTGTTGTAGGTGCCGCCGGCATTGGCGCCGCTGGGCAGCAGCGCGAAATGTTCGAGATGGCCCTTGTCGACCGAATCGAGGATGCGCTTCTTCAGGTCGGGCGATTTGTCGAGCAGCTCGCGCAGGTTCTTGCCCGGGTCTTCGGTCGCGGTTTTGTTGGCGTCCTGGAATTCCTTGAGGATTTTTTCCAGTTTCTCTTCCGCGGTCAGGGCCGCTGGGGCCGCCGGGACGGCTTTATCGGGAGGTACGGACATGGCGGCGGCCTCAGGCGTTGATGATCATTTTGGAGACGCAGCTGTGCGTCGGCTTGGCGTCGCTTTCGCCACGGATGTATACCTGGACGTTGACCTTGTCGCGGGCGAAGTCCCAATACAGGATGTTTTGGTGCTTGCCGTAGGCAGGCGCGGAACTGAAACCGGCGGCGGTCATCGCCTTGGCGTAGTCATCGAAATCCATCGCGCAGATCGGGGTCATGTCGGCGTAGGCGCGGGTTTGGTCGTCGAAGGAGAACATCAGACGCGAGGGCTTGGAGCCGTCGGTTTCGGTGAGCGAGACCAGGTTGTAAACCCAGTCTTCGGTCAGATCGCCGCCGAAGCCGTACTCGTTGGCGTCGTCGGGGTTGAAGTTGACCTTGATCCCGGTGACTTGTTCGATGTGCGCGGGCGCGAGATCGTCGCGGCCGTGGATGCTGTCGATCAGCTTGAGCACGCGATTGCCGATGTCCTCGGCTCGGGTGGGCAGGGCGGTGGTCATGGAAGACTCTCGAGTTGCGGTGGAAGGAGATGATCCGGTCGCGTGGGATGGCCCGTCCGCAGCCGGATGGGCGCAGGCGCCCGAACACAGAATCAGAAATGCCAGAACGGTGATCCGTGGGCGGGGCGCGATCAACGCCGACACGGGTCTGCAACGACGTTGCCGCGCCGCCGTGCGAGACGCCGCGAAGAGCAGATCGGAGAGAATGGAGGCGGCGCTCACGAAGACTTCCTTGGACGTCCCTGAATTTGGCGGATTTCGTTGTATCGCCCCGATTCCGGAAGCGTCGAGGGCAGGGCTGTCCTGATGCGAAGGGGCGCTCCGTGCTTCGGGGCAGCCCGCCCATTGGGAGCCGGTATTGAGAATAACGCGCAATAAGCCCTTCAGCGGCCAGCTTGCGTCACGATCACCGACCGCCGGTCGGATCCCGCTCGGATCCCGCTCGGGTCATCGGGATTCAGAACATCAGATTGACCATCGCGACGACGATTGCGGTGTAGATCAGCAGCAGCGGGCCGCCGACCCGCCACAGCTCCCGGGTGGTGTAGCCCGCCGGGCCGGTGATCATCGAGATCACCGGATTCGACGCCGTAATGAAGTTGTTCGAGGCCGATAGCGCCACGATCAATGCGAAAGCGGTGGCGTCGCTGCCGGCGGCGAGCGCGAGATTGATCGCGATCGGCACCATCACGATGGTGGCGCCGACATGGCTGATCACCAGCGAGAACGCCGCGGTCAGCAGCCCCACCGCGATTTCCAACAGCCACACCGGTGTGCCCTCGGGCAGACGGTCGAGCGTATGCGCGGCCACCCAAGCCGCCGCGCCGCTGGAATCCATCGCCCAACCCAATGGGATCAGGCAGGCCATCAGGAACACCGTCTTCCAGTTGATCGCGGCGTAGGCCTCGTCCATTTTTAATACGCCGGTGATCAGCATGCCGGCCACGCCGGTCATCAGCGCGACCGAGGCCGGGATGCGCGAAGACAGCGCGATCAGCATGGTCATGCCGAAGATGGTCATCGCGATCTTGAATTTGTGCGGGCGCTGCTCGGCCTTGGGGAAGTCGGTGACGGTGACGAAGTCGCGCCCGCCCGCGGCCTGGGCCAGATCCTGCCAAATGCTGTGCAGCACCAGCATGTCCCCGGCGCGCAGCGCGACTTCGCGCACGTTCTCGCGCAGCACGTGCTTGTCGCGGTTGATCGCGAGCAGACGCAAACTGTGGCGTTTGCCGAGCTGCAGCGTGGTGGCGGTCTTGCCGATCCAGGTCGATGTCGGAGGGATCACCGCTTCGGAAATGCCGGCGCGCGCCGGATTGAACAGATCGGCGAACTCGCGCAAACGCGAGCTCATGCGCAGAAAGCGGTTCTGCGCGAAGTCCGAGATCGCGGCCCGCGGCCCCATGACGCCGAGCACGCTGCCGACCCAGATCCGCGCATCGCCCGGCGGCGCCAGACGCGATTCGTTGCCGGTCTTCAGCGCCAGGATCAACGGCGCGTCGTGCAAGACTTCTGCTTCGCCCAGCGACATGCCGACCAGAGGACTGTCGGCGGTGACGGTGAGTTCGTAGACATCGCCGTCGATGCCGTAAGCGCTGGCGAAATAGCTCTGAGTCCGCCCTGGGGTGACGCCTGCATCGGCCGCGTTCTCGTGCAGGCGTTTGCTGCCGAAGAAATGGAAATACGCAAGGCCCGCGGCGAGCAGCGCCAGGCCGATCGGCAGCGGCGCGAACATCGGCAGAGGCTTGAGCGTGGTCAGGCCCGAGGGCAGGTTGGCGTTGGCCGACACCAGCAGATCGTTGAGCAGAATCAGCGGCGAATTGCCGACCATCGTCAGCCCGCCGCCCATCACGATCGCCACCGCGATGGGCAGGAGCAATCTCGACAGGGGCATGCCGGTGCGAGACGACAGCCGCGAAGCGACAGGCAGATACAACGCCATCACCGAGGGGTTCTGCATCACCGAAGAATTGAGGCCGGCGATGGCCGAAGTCAGCAGCAACAAGCGCTGCTCGACGCCGCGCGCGCGACGCAGCAGCCAGGCGGCGAGACGGTTGAGCGCGCCGGTGCGGTCGAGCCCCGCGCCGAGGATCATGGTCGCGATCACGCTGATGACGGCGTTGCCCGAAAAGCCGTTGAACAGATCTTCGGGCGCGACCAAGCCGGTCAGGCCGAGCAGCACCAGCACCACCAGCGCGACCACGTCGGCGCGCAAGCGCTCGAACACGAACAGCACCATCGTCAGTACGGTCAGCCCGAGGACGAGCTGCATGTCGCTGGTGAGGGTCAGCGTGTTCTCCATCGTTCAATGCCCGCCCGATGAAACGGCGCGGATACGCGAACCCACCCGATGGGCAGGATGCGGGCCGTGTGGTTTCGCCGCGGTCACGCCTGCCACCGTTCGTACAACAGATCCCACACGCCGTGCCCCAGTTTCTGACCGCGGGTCTCGAAATGCGTCTGCGGCCGCCATTCCGGACGCGGCGCCGCCTCGCGCGGGCCGGCGACGTTGACCAGGCCGGGCGTGGCCTCGAGCACGTCCCACATGTGCTCGGCGTAAGCCTCCCAATCGGTGGCCAGATGCAGGCGGCCGCCGATCCGCAGTTTGCGGGTCAGCAGCCCGGCGAATTCGGCCTGCACAAGACGGCGTTTGTGATGGCGTTTCTTGTGCCAGGGGTCGGGAAAATAGATCCGCACTTCGTCCAGCGAACCATCGGCGATCTCGTGCGCCAACACTTCCACCGCGTCGTGGCGGTAGACGCGGACGTGGTCGCTGGCGTCCTCGTCCAGCCAGTTCAACAGGCGGCCGACGCCCGGCGCATGCACTTCGATGCCGATGTAATCGCGCGAGGGATCTTGTTTCGCCGCGAAGCGCAGGGCCTCGCCGTTGCCGAAGCCGATCTCGACCACGCGTGGCGCGTGGCGGGCGAAGACCGAATCGAAATCGCGCGGCGCGCCGGCATAGTCCAGCCCGTAACGCGACCACAAAGCCTCGAATGCGCGTTGCTGGGCGGGCGTGAAGCGGCCTTGGCGCAGCACGAAGCTGCGGATCTTGCGTTGACCGGGGGCGACGGTGAAGGGCTGCTCCAGCTCGCGACGCTCGCCGCTGTCCGCTTCTGCGGTCTGTTGCTGCGAGCGGCCCGTGCCGGTCATCCGATCAGCCCGTCCACCGGCGAAGAGGCCGAGGCGTAGCGTTTGCGCGGAATGCGGCCGGCAAGGAAGGCGTGGCGTCCTGCTTCGATCCCCAGTTTCATGGCCAGCGCCATGCGCACCGGATCTTTCGCCCCGGCGATCGCGGTGTTCATCAGCACGCCGTCGCAGCCCAACTCCATCGCGATCGCGGCGTCCGAGGCGGTGCCTACGCCGGCATCGACCAAAACCGGCACTTTGGCGTTCTCGATAATCTCGATGAGGTTGTACTTGTTCTGTATGCCGAGCCCCGATCCGATCGGGGCGGCGAGCGGCATCACCGCGACGCAACCGATCTGTTCGAGGCGCTTGGCGAGGATGGGGTCGTCGCTGGTGTAGACCATGACTTCGAAACCGTCGGCGACCAGTCGTTCCGCGGCCTCGAGCGTCTGCACCACGTCGGGAAACAATGTGCGCTGGTCGCCGAGGACTTCGAGTTTGACCAGGCGATGGCCATCGAGCAGTTCGCGCGCCAGGCGGCAGGTGCGCACGGCATCCTCGGCGGTGTAACAGCCGGCGGTATTGGGCAGGATGGTGTAACGCGTGGGCGGCAGGACATCGAGCAGGTTCGGCTCGCCCGGTGTCTGGCCGAGCGTTTTGTTGAAGAACGGGGTGCGGCGGATGGCCACGGTGACGATCTCGGCGCTGGCCGCTTCGGTGGCGCGCCGGGTCTCGTCGAGATCCTTGAATTTGCCTGTGCCGGTGAGCAGACGCGAGCGATAGGTCTTACCGGCGATGACGAGCGGGTCGTCGAACTGGAAGGAGGCGGTCATCGCGGAATTATCGCCGACCTGGGCAGGCCTGTGTGGGGCCGCGAGCGCCGAGCCGTATCCGTGGCGGACGAGCATCAATCGAGCCTGTCATACGGGAGAGATCCGTTTGCAGGAGGGGCGTGAGCTGTGGCGCGGCGCATCGAATCTTGGTCGAATCAAACCAAGCATCGCGCCGCAGCGCTGCGCATGCGCGCTTGCCTAGCAGGTCGAATCAACCCCAACCATCGTGCGAGCCGGTGACGTGCGGGCGGGTGGCGCATGCGCGCTCGTTCAGTCGCGCTCGCTCAGCCGTGTTCGCTCAGCCGCCCCCCAATGCATGAACGATTTCGATGGCATCGCCTTCGTTCAGCGCATATGCGTCATGGCGGCCGCGCGGAACGATCTCGCCATTGACCTCGACGGCGACGCGACGCTGGGCGAGCCCCTGCGCGAGCAATAAATCGGTGATGGTGGCCCGCTCGGGCAACACGGTCGTTTCGCCATTGAGTTGGATGCGCATGCCTTATTTTCGCCCGAGCCGAAGAAGATGCCCAGGGCGTACGGAATGCCTCAGGAGAGGGACGACGCGGCCGGAATCCAGGGGCCACGCCCGTTCGGATATCGGAAAACGTCGATGAAAAGCCCGTTTTTCACGGGCTTACACTTGAGTCGCCCGCGGCTTCGTGAAACCATGCCGCCACCATCCGGGGCCGTATCCAGAGACCTCGGAGGCTTCAATTCTGATTTGGGAGAAGGGGATATGACGTCGTACAAGCGGGCCAGCAGGCCCATCCGCAATCTTCTGGCGGTCGCCCTAGTCGCGGCTGCCGCGCCTGCCATGGCCGGGGGGACGTATTCGCAGACCGTATTTTTCGGAGACAGCCTCACCGACGGCGGGTTTTTCCGCCCGTTGCTGCCGCTGACCGTCCGCCCGGTCACCGGCCAGTTCACCACCAATCCTGGTCTGGTCTGGTCGCAATATCTGGCTGATTTCTACGGCACACGCGCCGATGCCAACGGCAACGGCCAGACAGGCACCAACTACGCCGCGGGCGGCGCCCGTGTCGGCATCAACAGCACCGGCGCGCTGGGCCCGATTCCCTCGCTGGCGACCCAGGTCAACAACTACCTGACCTCGACCGGCGGCCGCGCCGATCCGCGCGCGCTTTACACCGTCTGGGGCGGCGCCAACGACATCTTCGCGATCACCAATGCCGGCGCGCCAGTCGTTCCTACTCTGCCCAATGCAGTCGCCTCGCAGATCGGAATCGTGGGCCAACTCCAGACGGCCGGTGCGCGCTACATCCTGGTGCCGACCATTCCGGATCTGGGGCTGACCCCGGCCTTCCGTGCCGCGGGCGCCGCTGCGCAAGCCAACGGCACCGCGCTCAGCATCAACTACAACAGCGCGCTGTTCGCGGGCCTGGCCGGCGGCAATCTGCGCGTGATTCCGGTCGATACCTTCAACCTGCTGCGCGAGATCGCCGCCAATCCGGGCGCTTACGGGTTCACCAACATCACCGGCACCGCCTGCCAGCCGCAGATCACCGCGAATTCGCTCACCTGCAACCCGACCTCTTATGTGACGCCTACCGCGGCGCAGGATTACCTGTTCGCCGACGGCGTGCATCCGACCAGCTCGGCGCACCGCATCCTGTCGGAGTACACGGTTTCGATCCTGGAAGCTCCACGGCATATCAGTGCGTTGTCGCATTCGGCCTCGGTGGCCGGGCGTGCCCGCGCTGAGCAGGTGTCGCTGCATCTCGACGGCAAGCCGGCCGGCGATGGCACCCGTTGGTGGGGCGGCGTGCGTGGCGATATTCAGCGCTACGACGATGGTGCGCTCTATGACGGCCTTGGCCCGAGCATCGCCGGTGGCGTGGACTGGACCCGCGGCAATCTCGTCTACGGCGCCTTCGGCGGCTTGGGACGCAATGACACCGAGTTCGGCAATCGTTTCGGCGACGCATCGCAACTCGACGTCACGCTGGGTGGTTTCGTCGGCTGGTACGGCGATCGCGCCTGGGTCAACGGCCAGCTCAGCTACAGTCATATGAGTTTCGACATCGACCGCGAAATCTGGCTCGGCCCGGCCAAGCGCAGCCACGAAGGCTCACCCAACGGTAAGAACCTCAGCCTCGGCGTGAACGCCGGCTACGAGTTCAGCGGCGATCGTCTCAGCCATGGCCCGGTGGCCTCGCTGTTGGCGCAGCGCATCGACATCGACGGCTACGCAGAAGACCAGCCGGCGCTGTCCACCTCGTTGGCCTTCCCGGATCAGAGCTACGACTCGATGATCGGCAGCCTGGGCTGGCAGGTCAGCTACAAGATCAACGACCACGTGGCGCCGTATGCCCGCCTGACCTACGACCGCGAGTTCGAAGACGCTGACAAAGAAGTGTTCGCGCGCGCGCAATCGATTCCGGGCAGCCTGCCCTATGCCGTCCCGGGCCTGGAACTCGACGACAACTACGCGACCCTGATCTTCGGGGCCCGTACCGAGCTGTTCGGACTGGATGCCAACATCGGCGCCAGCACCACCCTGTTCCAGGGCAAGGCCACCGACGCCAGCGTCTACGCCAACTTCGGCAAGGGCTTCTGACCGGCGGTCGAAAGGAAAACCGGGCCAGCGTCGCCGGCCCGGTTTTCCACCGCTGCGCGGCGCGCTAGACTGAACACCCGCGCGGGTGTAGTTCAATGGTAGAACTGCAGCTTCCCAAGCTGCTAACGTGGGTTCGATTCCCATCACCCGCTCCACTGTATCAATCTGCGGACTTCCGCAGAAGTCCAAGAGAGTCTGCAAGTCGTTGCCGCACAAAGACTTTTCCTCTCTTTGATGTTCTGCCGTAGTCCACTGCGATCCGCCTACAGCCGGGACTTTTAAGTCCACAAACAAGTCCATTTTTGCGGGCGCGGCTGATTCCGGATTGTTGATGGAGGGGCGAGGTCGACGTGACCAGCATCTGGTTCCTGACTCATGTTCAGGAGCAAGAGCATGG
>SSEV01000223.1 GCA_008015095.1 Lysobacteraceae bacterium
GGTCGAGCGCGACCGGCTGCTTAAGCCCGGAATGGTCGTGGTCGACCTGGGCGCCGCGCCTGGCGGCTGGTCGCAATGGGTGCGCCAAAGCATGGGCGAGCGTGGCCGTGTGATCGCGCCGGCATTTCCAGGATATCCAGTGCGATCACACGGCCACGCTCGCCCATGCTTTGGCGCACCCATTGCGACCAGCCGCCAGGCGCGGCGCCCAGGTCGACCACGACCATTCCGGGCTTAAGCAGCCGGTCGCGCTCGACCAGTTCCTCCAGCTTGTAGGCCGCCCGCGAGCGCAGGCCTTCCGCCTGCGCCTTTTTGACGTAAGGGTCCGAAAAGTGTTCCCTGAGCCAGCGGTGGCTGCTCTTGCTACGAGACATGCGGAGAAATGGATGCGGATGACCTGGCCTGTCGGACGGGACGCCCCTCCAGAGAGCAGGGCGAGCCGATCCGAGTTGAGCCGATTCGAGTTGCGGCGGGAATGGCGGATGCGCCGAAGTGGCCGATCCGGCGGCCATGATACCCTGCGAGGCCTCCCGCTTCGCTGCAGGCCGCATCCGGCGCATGCCTATTTCGCTGACTAACGCACAGAACCGTTTTCTCCGTGGTCAGGCCCATGGCCTGAAATCTTTGCTCCAGATCGGAGCCAAAGGCTTGACCGACGCCGTCGTCGCAGAGGTCGACGGTGCGCTCGAACACCACGAACTGATCAAAGTGAAGGTGGCCGCGGAGGACCGGGACGCCCGCGATGCGATGATCGGCGCGTTGGTCGAACGCAGCCAAGCCGCGCTGGTGCAGCGCATCGGCAACGTCGCCGTGCTGTATCGCCCGAGCAAGGACAAGCGCCAGATCGTCTTGCCGCGGGCCTGAGGCTTGCGGACGGTCCGCGAAGCGATGATCGAACGGGGGCTGGCCATGAAGCGGCGGATCCACAAGCGCATGCGGCAAGGCCGCTGAGGGCATGCCCGATGCTGCTCCATCTCGAACGACCCGATCACGAATTCTTCCTGCGCGGCGCCGATGCCGGCAGCGCCATGGTCAATGACCGCAGGCTCGCCGCCAGTTTCATTCTCGCCCCCGATCGCCTGATCGAACACTGGGCGGTCCGCGATATCCGCGAACTACGCACGGACGATCTGGCGCCGTTGCTCGCCTTGCAGCCGGAACTCATCGTCCTGGGCTGCGGCGCACGGCAGACCTTCCCGCCAGCCGAAACGATGGCCGCTTGCCTCGCCCGCGGCATCGGCGTGGAAACGATGATCAACGCCTCGGCCGCTCGCACCTTCAACGTATTGGCGGGTGAAGGTCGGCGGGTGGTGGCGGGGTTCATCCTCACAGGTTGAAGAACGCCGCAGCGACGCTTCTGAATGCGTTGGACTGAGCCGCTTCATCGATAGCTTCCGTTCGTGGACGGTTGTCGATCTGCCTTGCGTGACGGCATCGCCAAGCGGCATCGGGGTACGATCGAAACACCGCGATTTGACACAATAGGCGTCTTCGCAGCGGCATCCCGCCACCAGAACCAGGATATGCGCAAGCACACTCCGCTTTTCGATCAGCGATTTCCGACCGCATCAACCGGCGCTTCCCGGGCGACGATGTGGCTATCGAGTCTGATGTTGCTTGGGTTGGCTTCATCCTGCGCGGTCCGCGCGCCAACGCCCGGGCCGCAGGATCGCTATCTGATCTGGCTCGGACAAGGCCATCGCGCGGATGCGGACGCTTATGCCGCGACCCTGCGCAACGCAGGTGTGGGCGATGTGGTGCCGATGTTCGCCCTGACCCGTAGCGCCCGCAGCTGGCGCGAGTGCGCGCATGACGAATTCAATCTGCCGCCGCCGGAACTGCACGCGAACATGGTGCCGACGCTGCAACTGCTGCTGCGTTTGAAAACGGATGGCTTGATCGACACGACACTGGCGCGCTCGGTTTACCGGCCGCCGGATCTGAACACCTGCGCGGGCGGCAGCCAGCGCAGCCGGCATCTGCATAATCAGGCCATCGATTTCGATCTGCCCGCGCGCGCCGACAATGTCGAAAAGCTCTGCGCGTTCTGGCGCGAGCACGGCCCGGCGGCGAACATGGGCCTGGGTTTCTACACGCCCACCGCGATTCATATCGACACCGCAGGCTTCCGCACCTGGGGCGAAGACCACAGCAAGCGCACCTCTTTGTGCCTGACGCCCGCCGAAAAAGCCGCAGTGTGAGCAAGACCGGCCGTAGCCGCCGTTTTTCAGCGGCACGCCGGCCACAAGCAATGCGTCACGGATGTTCGACAGGCGCGAAGACGCTGCGGAAAGCGCGTAAGGCGGCGGGGTGATAGACCGTCCAGTGTTTTTCCTCGGGCATGGCGTCGTAGCGCCATTGCAGGCCCTCGGGCGCGTCGCGTTCGAGCATCTCGATAAAACGACCGGTCGGCGCGAGAATCGTCGGCTCGTCGCTGGTCGCGAGCGATAGTTTGACGTTCCCGACGCCATGCCTTTTCAAGCGCGTCGTGGTTTCGTCGACCAGACGCCCGCCATCCCACCATAGGCTGGGATCGAAGGCCACGTAGGTGTCGAAGAGATCCGGCTCCAGCAACAGGGTCTCGATCACGAACAGGCCCGCCAGCGACTCGCCGACAATCGCCGTCTCGTCTGTGACGCGATACCGACGCGCGATTTCCGGCATCAGTTCCTCACGAAGAAAACGGCGGAAAGCGGCCGATCCACCCACCACCGGGGCGATCTTGCGGTCCTCTTCGCGCGAGGTTGGGCCGGTCAGATCGCGACGCCGCTGCGTGTTCTCGATCCCCACCAGGATGAACGGCCGCATCGTTCCGTTGCCAATCGACACCTGCAATAGGCCCGCCACATGCAGAAAGTCTTCGCCGATGCCGCCATCGGGCATGTACAGCACGGGCAGTTTCGCTTCCGGATGTTCCGCATACCCCTGCGGCAGATAGACGTTGATGCGCCGGGTCTCGTCGAGGGCCTTGGAGAACACCCCGAAGGTGTCGCCTATCGTCAACGGCGCAGCTTTCGCTTGCGCATCGCCTTCGCCCGGCGCACGCGCATCGGATGCCGCGGAAGCGGATGGAGCGAGCGCGAGTACCGCGAATAATGACCATACGAATGGACGGAACACGGAGGGCTCCTGCTTCGCCGTCATTCTGCGGCGCTCAGCGTTTGGGCAAATACGACAACGGATCCTGCGGCTTGCCGTTGTAGCGAATCTCGAAATGCAGCATGTCCCGGCTCGCGCCGCTACGGCCCATTTCGGCGATCTGCTCGCCTGCCTTCACGCGCTGGCCCTCATTGACCAGACGCGCGCGGTTATGGCCGTAAGCCGAGAGCCACTGCTCATTGTGCTTGACGATGATCAACTCGCCGTAGCCCACCAGACCGGTGCCGGAATACACCACTTCGCCGTCCGCCGCTGCGCGCACCGCAGCGCCGCTCTTGTCGGCGATATCGGTTTGGGCGGCTGCGCCGGTGTCTGTGCCGGAGATGTCGGCGGCTTCTGCGGGGCGCCCCCGGCAGGAGGTCTGGCGCCGGCAACAGGCGGGGGCGATGGCGTCGCCGGGCGGCTCTCGGGCGGGCGCAAGCGCAGGCGCTGCCCCGGATAGATCGTGTAGGGCGGTGGAATGCGATTCCACATCGCCAAGTCGAGCGGACTGATGCCGTGCTCGGTGGCGATTCGGTACAGCGTATCGCCGGTGCGCACGGTCACGCTGGCGCCGCGTTTGACCGGCGGCGCCGGACGCGACACCTGCGGCCTGCCGCGCGGAGGCTCACGGACCGGATCGCGGATCACCCGGGTTTCGGCGCATGCCGTCAGCAGCCCGAGCACCGCGGTCGCGACGACGACGAGACGCACCGCGCTCATCCCGACACCGCCTGGTAGACGAGATAGGACACCGCCACGAACAACACCGCCGACGCCCCCCAGCCCACCGGTTCGATATAACGGTGTAATGCTCTTTCGGCGCGTTCGCCGCCAAGACGGATCGCGATCGCGATCAGATACACGCGCTTGCCGCGGCCGACGAACATGCTGGCCAGAAACGGCAGCATCGGCACCCCGACGACGCCCGAGGCCCAGGTGAAGATTTTGAGCGGGATCGGCGTGAACCCGGCCAGCACCAGCAACCAAAACGCTTTCCACGGCGATTGCGCCGAGATCTCGCGCAGATGCGCGACCTGCGCGTCGATCTTGTCGATCCAGCCCAGGGCTTCCAACATCGGCTTGACCCATTCGTAGGCTTAATGTCCGAGCAGATAACCGATCACCGCGCCAAGCAACGACCCGGCCAGACTGATCGTCGCGAACCACAGACCGCGTTTGGGCTGGGACAGGCACATCGGCGCCAGCATCACCTCCGGCATGACCGGGAAGATGATGGCCTCGGCGAAACTCAGCCCGCCCAGCAACGCGGGCGCACGCGGATGGCGTGACCAGCGCAATGCGCGCTCGTACAGTGGCGCGAAAATCTTCATGCGTTGTCGGCCTCGCGCGCCACGGCCGAACGGATCGGGCGCTCAGCCATCGACCAGCCCCGAGAGCAACGGCACGAACACGACCGAAGCCAGATCGCTACGTTCGATCTCGCCATCGGGGCGTTTGCGTAGCTTGACCAGCGACTGCCCGCCGCTGGCGCCGACCGGCGCGATCAGCACGCCCCCTGACGCCAGTTGTTCGGTCAGCGCATCCACTAAAGCAGGCGCCGCTGCGGTGACGATGATGCCGTCATAAGGCGCGTATTCGGACCAGCCGATGCGACCGTCGTCGTGCTTGCTGCGGATGTTCAGACCGAGGCTGCGAAAGCGCTTGCGCGCGGTGCGCAACAGGTCGCCGATGCGCTCGACCGTATAGACCTCCAGGCCGAGCGCGGCGAGGATCGCGGCCTGATAGCCGGACCCGGTGCCGATCTCGAGCACTTTCTGCAACGGAGGATCGGCCGGATCGCGCTCGAACAGGGCCTCGGTCATCCGCGCCACAACCCAGGGTTGCGAAATCGTCTGGCCGTGCCCGATCGGAAGGGCATTGTCTTCGTAGGCGCGCGCCGCCAGAGCTTCGTCGACGAACAGATGCCGCGGCACGGTGCGGACCGCATTGAGCACGCGTTCGTCCCGAATTCCGTTCTCGCGCAGGCGTTCGATCAGGCGGTCGCGCACCCGCTGCGAGGTCATGCCCACGCCCACGGCGCCCGCCTGCAGATGCACACGGGCGATCATGCTTCGCGCTCCGCGCCGCCGTCTCCGTCGCCGCGGAGACCATCCGCGAGGCCGTCGACCCAACTGGCGACCTGCTCAAGCGCCTGGTAACGCGTGAGATCGACGTGAATCGGCGTGATCGAGATGCAGCCGCGACGCACAGCGTTGAAGTCGGTGCCTGGGCCGGCGTCTTGTTCGGGCCCGGCCGCACCCACCCACCACCAACTGCGACCGCGAGGATCCTCCTGCGGAATACACGGCTCGGCGCGATGCCGGTTGCCCAAGCGGGTCACCTCGAAGCCGGCGATCTCCTCCCAGGGGAGATCCGGCACGTTGACGTTGAGGATGGTGTCGGCGGGTAAGGGATCGGCGCGCAATCTGGCCACGATCTCGACAGCGGCGCGCGCGGCGGTCTGGTAATGGCGGCCTTTGTGGTCGGCCGTGACCAACGACATCGCCACTGCGGGCAAACCGAGGAAGCGGCCTTCCATCGCTGCGGCCACAGTGCCGGAATAGATCACGTCGTCGCCGAGATTGGCGGTGTTGTTAATGCCGGACACCACGAGATCGGGCTCCTGATCGAGCATGCCGGTGATCGCGACATGGACGCAGTCGGTCGGCGTGCCGAACACGCGCCACGTGCGCTCGTCCTGGCGGATCACCCGGATCGGCATATCCAGCGTCAGCGAATTGCTTGCGCCGGACCGGTCGCGATCGGGCGCGACCATCAGAACCTCGTGGCCCGCCTCGCGCAAACCGGCGGCGAGGATGCGGATGCCGGGAGCATCGACACCGTCGTCGTTACTGATCAGGATGCGCATGAAACGGAAAGTCGACTCATCGCGGGCCCACTGCCCGGACGCCATCATAGCGGATGCCCTGCGTCGCGCCGACGGCATAGCGACGTCGGACGCATCGCTGCGCTACGCTGAGGCCATGTCCCACGCCGACCACCGACGCAAATCAGCCCCGCCGGCGGAGCCGACCGGTTTGGATGACATTGATGACGATGCCGCGTTGTTCCGAGCCGCAACCGGCCCGGTGCGCGAGTTGCCGGCGACCGCCCCGCCACCTTCAAAGCCGCGGCCCCGACCGAGTACGCGCATGGCCGAACGTGACGACGACGAGGCCCGCGACGAATTCCGCCGCGCCCTCGGCGCGTCGTTGCTGGCCGGCGACACCCTCAGCTACCGCCGCGACGAGGTTCCGCCCAGGGTGCTGCAGCGCCTTGCGCGCGGGCACTATGCGGCGCAGGACGAAATCGATCTGCACCATGCCGACAGCCGACAGGCCGAGGCCATGCTGCGGCGTTTTCTGAAAGACGCGCGGGAGGCCGGAACGGGCTGCGTCCGCGTGATCCACGGCAAAGGCCTGCATGCGGAGGACGGCGTTCCAACCCTCAAGAATCTCGTCGACCGCTTGCTGCGCCAGCGCGCGGATGTCCTGGCTTTCCATTCGGCGCCGGCCGCTGCGGGCGGCACCGGCGCGGTGCTGGTGCTGTTGGCGCCAAACCGCTGACCGCGCGGATGATTGGTTCGGCCCGCAGGCGTATGAACATTCTGCTCAAACGTCTGCGGCTTCGATCTCGGCGCATGTCCGCGATCGAAGCCCGCGACCCGGCGCTTTGCGCCGGTCGCGAACGGGCCATCCCTGGCCCGTATATTGATCCGACGATGCAAACTTCACATCGCCGGATCGATACACGACACACGTCGATTGTCTGAATGTTTACGGCCAGCGCATCTCCGCCTCCAACGCGCCACAGACGCGCACAGGACGAAACCGCTTTCGATTCCTGCCGCTATCGATTCCGACGGCGCACGGACATGCGACATCCAAGGAACGCTTCGATCCGGAGCTTCAGTTTCGAAGCTTCAGGCTCGAAACTCCGGCCTTGAAGCTTCAGTCCTGATCCACTGTACGTTTATGCGGTTTGTTCACCCACTTCACCAGCACGCCGCGACGCCGCGCCATCTGTTCCACATGGGTGATGTAGCGACTGTCTTCCTCGATCCGAGGTTGATAGGTCGTCGCGGGCGGCAGCGAGTCCGGCGCGGGCGGACTCACACGCGCCAAGCTTTCGGTCGTCTTACAGGCCGACAAGGCGAGGCAGGCCAGCAATGTCGCGGCATACGCGCCCCTGGTCAGACCGCATGATCTGTTGATTGCGATGTTCATCGTCGGATCTCCGGCTGGGACCGAATCTGCCGCGGAGGTTGCGTATCGATCCCAATCCAGATCCCAATACAGATCCAAATTCCGATCCACGCCTACCGGCAGATTCCCAACGGACGCCGAAGCGATCAGGCTCCGACGCCGTCTTCGCACGAAACGGTGGTGCATACCGCACCGGCATTCGCCCGGCCTTTCGCCACGGTCACGGAGCTCTCACTATCGCTGGCCGAATACCCTCGTCCCGTTCTTTCCGGCTTATACGCCAGCGCCGGACGAACTCCAGTGCCGTGCTTGCTTTTCCGACGAGCGGTCTGGCCTCAGTCTGCCCTCGCGGCCGAATGCAGCTCGCCCAGCTCGGCGAGCACTGACGTCGCATAACAGCCGGGCGGCAACGAAAACCGCAGACTCAACGTATCGTGCGCGACCCGATCCGCCATCAGCTCTCTCGGACACAGGCGCAGACTGCGACGTTCCTGCGTCAGTCCCGCGCGTTCCAGCCCCGTGCGCAGGACCGTGCTTTCCGCAGTTTCGAGCGCGCCGAGTTCGCAGGCCCGCGCCTGCTCCGTCGTGCGCAGATCCCCACGCCCCCACAACGGGCCGCTGGGGTGAATATCGAAGGCCCCCAGACGCGCGGCTAAAGTGTCGTTCCAGGGTTCGGGACCGAACACGCTGCGGCTACCGTCGAGCATCCAGACTTCGCCGTCGAGGCCTTGATCCCAGTTCCCACCGCAGACCCGCACCGCCAAGACCCGGTTGAACAATTCGGAGCGCGCCGCCGACAGCAGATACGTGCGCTCCTCGCGGCGCACCCTGCGTCCTCCGAACATCGCCAACGCCTGCGCCACATTGTCGCCATCACGGCCGAAGCGCTGTTCGCCGAAATAGTTCGGCACGCCGCGTTCCGCAATCGCGCGCAGCCGCGCATCGATTTGCGTAGCGTCGCCCTCTATCCCACGCAGCGTCAATGCGAAACGATTTCCGGCCAGCGCGCCGCGCGGCAATTTGCGCGCATGCCATGCGTGCGCGAGCACCTTCAGATCCTCCGATTGCAAGGCGTCGATGTCCGGCGCGACCTTTTTCGGCAGCCACACGCTGAAGCGCTGGCGGGTCAAGGCATGGCGATCCTTCAAGCCGGCGTAACCGATCGACGATTCAGGCACTCCGGCCCAGGCGGCGATACGCTTCGCGGCGAAGGCGGTGTTCATACCGCGCTTTTCCACCGTAAGCAGCAAGTGCTCGCCGCTGCCGCTGGCTTCAAAGGCGTCGATCTCTTTGACTTTGAAATCCTCAGGCGTCAGCCGGATCCGCCCGCGCAAGACCGCCTCGCCGTGCGCGCGCGGAAGCGGGGGAGCGTCGACGGTCAAATCAGACATCGCCCTTGGCCTCAAGCACGAAGGTCAGGGGCAGATGGAAATACTTGTGATCGTCGGCTTCGGGCCAGGCGAAGACGCCGATCATGTCGTCTCGAGTCCAGCCATGGCAACGCCGCAACGAGGAGCCGTCGGGCAGCGTGCTGGAGCCGAAGCGCGTGCAACCGCACTCGGGACAGACCAAACAGCCAGCGAATGCGGCGTCTTCGGACACCATGTGCCGGCCGATCCTACGCCGACGCATTCATCTCCCCCCAGGAGGCACGAGTCCGCTCACGTGCGCACCAGCAGGCAGATCGCCTGCGCTGCGATGCCTTCCGCGCGTCCGGTGAAACCGAGCGTCTCTGTGGTGGTGGCCTTCACGCTGACCGCGCTGAACTCGACGCCGAGATCGAGCGCGATCGTGCGGCGCATGGCTTCGGCATGCGGACCGATCTTCGGCCGTTCGCAGATCACGGTGATATCGGCATTGCCCACGCGCCAGCCGAGATCGCGCAAGAGATGGTCACAATGCCGCAGGAAGGTACGACTGTCGGCGTCCTTCCATCGCGGCTCCGAAGGCGGGAAATGCCGCCCGATGTCGCCCAGCGCCAATGCGCCGAGCATAGCGTCGCATAACGCATGCAACGCCACATCGCCGTCGCTGTGCGCGATGACGCCGCGATCGTGCGGGATGCGCACGCCACCGAGCATCACATGATCGCCTTCGCCGAAGGCATGGACGTCGAACCCCTGACCGATGCGCATATTGTTTTGTGACATGTTCTCTCACCTTTCGCCGTCGAGAATGCGCTTTTCGATGCGGCCGATCGCCGCGAGCACATCCGTACGGTGAAAGGTGAGAGAACATGTCACAAAACAATATGCGCATCGGTCAGGGGTTCGACGTCCATGCCTTCGGCGAAGGCGATCATGTGATGCTCGGTGGCGTGCGCATCCCGCACGATCGCGGCGTCATCGCGCAC
>SSEV01000193.1 GCA_008015095.1 Lysobacteraceae bacterium
GCCTTCGCTTGACGCGCGCCCTGGATCACCGCCAGACCGATGCCGCCGAGGCCGAACACCGCGACCGTGTCGCCGGGCTGGACCTTGGCGGTGTTGTGCACCGCGCCTATGCCGGTGGTGACGCCGCAGCCGAGCAGGCAGACCTGTTCGTGGTTGGCTTCGGGATTGATCTTGGCCAGCGAGACTTCGGCGACGACGGTGTATTCGCTGAAAGTGCTGCAGCCCATGTAGTGGTAGACGGGCTGGCCGTCGTAGGAGAAACGCGACGTTCCGTCGGGCATCACGCCCTTGCCTTGCGTCGCGCGCACCGATGTGCACAGATTGGTCTTGCCGGATTTGCAGAACAGGCATTCGCCGCATTCGGCGGTGTAGAGCGGAATCACGTGATCGCCGGGCTTCACGCTGGTGACGCCTTCGCCCACTTCCACCACCACGCCAGCGCCCTCGTGCCCGAGCACGCAGGGGAACAGACCTTCCGGATCGTCGCCCGAGAGCGTGAACGCGTCGGTGTGGCACACCCCGGTATGACTGATCTTGACCAGCACTTCGCCTTTTTTCGGCGGGGCGACGTCGATCTCGACGATCTGCAGAGGTTGACCGGCGGCGAAGGCGACGGCGGCGCGGGATTTCATGGCGGGGCTCCTGAAACGGATTCGGGTGAAACAAACTCGGATGAAAGTTCGGATGAAACATATGCCGATCGGATGGTACCGCAACGCTCAGCATGGAGTAAGCGCAATTCCACAGCCCCGGCGTGCGTAAGTGCGGCCGAGGCAAACAGAGGCATGGTTTTCAGAGTGTCCTCCGGCGTGGACTTCGACCTTGCCCGGTTCACGGCTATCGCGATGTTTCCCTCGGATGTGTTCTGTTCTTCATTCTTCGTGCGACGCGCCGGATGTGTTGCGATGGCGGCGCTACGCAATCGTCGGCGATCCAACGCCATCAGTGACCGGCCATCCTCACCCCGTGTTCTGAATCCCCGCTGCGATGCCGTTGACCGTGGTCACCAGGGTGCGGAATAGCGCGTCGTCGTCGCGGCCGGTGTCGCGCCAGCGGCGGAGCAGTTCGGCCTGCAGCAGGCTGATCGGATCGACATAGGGGTTGCGCAGGCGAATCGACAGGCGCAGGCGGTAGTCGTTCTGCAGCAACATGCTGCGGCCGCGCACGGCCAGCAGAGTGTCCAGGGTGCGTTCGAATTCTTCGGCGATGCCTGGAAAGAAATCGGCGTGTTGCGAGCCGGCGAGGTGCGAGTAGCGTTCGAAGATCGCGAGGTCGGATTTCGCCAGCAGCATTTCGATATCGTCGAGCATCGCGGTAAAGAACGGCCAGTCGCGGGCCATCGCGGCCATCGCGTCGTGGCCGTATCGCTCGACGCCATGCGCCAGTGCGGTGCCGACGCCGTACCAGCCGGTGAGGCCGGAGCGGTTCTGCGACCAGGCGAAGACCCATGGGATCGCACGTAGCGCGTCGATGCCGCCTTCGCGACGCTTCGACGGGCGCGAGCCCAGGCGCAGGCGTTCGATCACGTCGATCGGCGTCGCCGCGCGGAAGTACGCGGGAAAATCCACGCGATCGTGCCCCAGCGCGCGGTAGTGCGCGCGTGAGACCGCGGCCAGATCCGCGGCCATTTCGCGCCATTGCGCCTCGCGCGGTTCGGGCGGGCGCGGACGCAGGCTGGCGCGCAGCACCGCGGCGGTGGCCTGTTCGAGATTGCGCAGGGCCAGCGCGCGGATGCCGTACTTGCGATGGATGACTTCGCCCTGTTCGGTCACGCGCAATACGCCGTCGACGCTGCCGCGCGGCGCGGCGATGATCGCGCGTTCGGTCTTGCCGCCGCCGCGGCTGACCGAGCCGCCTCGGCCGTGGAAGAACACGATGTGCACGCCGCTCTCGCGCGCGACCTCGACCAGTTCGGCCTGCGCGCGCTGCAGCGCGTAACGCGAGGCGAGGATACCGCCGTCCTTGGCGCTGTCGGAATAGCCCAGCATCACGGTCTGGCGGTCGTCGCGGGCGCGCAGGTGGGTGCGATACACCGGGTCCGCCAACAAGGCGCGCACGATGGCGGGCGCGGCGCGCAGGTCGTCGATGGTCTCGAACAGCGGCGCGATATCGAGCGGCACGACATCGTCTTCGGTGCACGCGGCCGCGCGCGCCAGGGCCAGCACCGCCAACACGTCGGCGGCGCTGCGGCTCATGCTGATGATGTAGGGGCCGAAGGCGTGCGTGCCGAAGGCGCTTCGCGCTTCGCGCACGGTGCGCAACACCGCGAGCGTCGGCTGCGCGGCGCCGGCGTCCGTGTCGATACGCGTCGTCCCCGCGATCAGCGCATGCAGCCTCGGAATGCGCTCGGCGGGATCGCGGCCGAACCAGTCCGGATCGCCGAGCAGCGCGGCGATGGCGAGATCATGCGTGCCGGAATCCTGGCGCAGATCGAGCGTGGCCAGATGGAAACCGAAGGTGCGCGCACGCCATAGCACGCGTTGCAAGGCGAAGCGGCCGGCGCGTTCGCCGCGATGATGGACCAGGCTGGCGTCGACCGCTTGCAGATCGGCGATGAAATCCTCGGCATGGGCATAGGCGCCGCCGCCGCCGTTGCCGGTCGCCGTCAGTCGCGCTCGCATCAGTTCGAGCAGGTGCCGATACGGCATGTCGGCGAGGCGGGGGCTGAATATCGCGGCGGCTTCGGGCAACATCGCGGCGTAGTCGGCGATGCGGGTCTCAATCGCTGTGTCCACGCCGATTCGATCACGGCTCTGGGTCAAGATCTCGCCGAGTGCGTGCAGATCGGCGCGATAGTTCGCCAGCACCTGACTGCGCTGCGTGGTCAGCGCGGCGCGCACGGTTTCGGCGCCGACGTTGGGATTGCCGTCCATATCGCCGCCGACCCAGGTGCCGAAGCGCAGCATCGGCGGCAGATCGATGCGTCGCCCGTACACTGCCTCGACTGCGTCGGAGAAGGCTTCGTAGTACACCGGCAGCGCGCGATAGAGCACGCTGTTGAGATAGAAGCCGATGTGTTCGATCTCGTCGGCGACGGTCGGTTGCTGGGGCGGTGTTTCCGCGGTCTGCCAGGTCGTGGTCAGCGCCTGACGGATGCGCGCCGTGTCGGCGCGGCGTTCCGCGGGCGTGCGCTGGCGGTCGATGTCGGCGATCAGACGTTCGGCGATCGTGCGCTCCTTCACCAGCAGCACGCGGCGCACGGCTTCAGTCGGGTGCGCGGTGAACACCGGTTCGATCCGCAACTGCGGCAGCAGCGCGCCGAGTTCTTCGAGGCCCACGCCTTCGTCGCGCAGCGCGCGCAGCACTGCCGTCAATCCCCCCGGTTGCGGTGCGTCGGTGTTGCGCTGGTAGTCGCGGCGGCGGCGGATGCGATGGATGCGCTCGGCCAGATTGACCACGCCGAAATAGGCGGCGAAGGCGCGGACCAGGGCTTCTGCATCGTCCGGTGGCACCGCAGTGAGACGCGCGGCGATCTCGTCGATCTCCTCGCCCTGTTCGCGTCGTGCGATGGCCGCGCGACGTACCGATTCGACCTGCGTCAGCAGCTCGGAAGAGACCTGTTCGGCCAGCATGTCGCCGACCATGGCGCCGAGCCTGCGCACATCGTCGCGCAGCAGGGTATCGGTCGCGGCGAATTCGAGAGTTTCGCGGACGCGCATGAGGGGGTCGCAGTGGGGGTGCGAACCGCCGAGATTACACAATGCAGGCCCGGGCAGACAGATGGCGGCGGCCGCGACGATGCGCGAAGCGCTTGTCGCGGCTTGCGCCGCCTGCCGGCAAACGCTTGTACTGCCCCCACGGGCAGCGCTGCAGCAGGCTGTTTTTGAACAGGTGGATAGACCGGCGTGGGATGGGGCTCAATAAGCGAACTCGCGGAATACGCGGTCGATGTCGCCCTTCCACTCGCCATGGAATAACGCCAATTTGCGCTCGGCCGGGGTCTGCCCGACCTCCACAGATTCGATCAACGGGTCGAGGAAGCGGGTTTCGTCGACGCCATTGCGATTGAGCACCGCGCGGCGGCGCAGGCCTTCGCTGGCGATCTTCAGCGCCTCGCGAGCCAGGTCGCGCACCGTCGCGCCGCGCACGCCGCCTAGCGGCGCCGGCAGTTTCAATGCATGGCGCGGCACGCCATCGCGCAAGGCATGGCGTTCGGCCGGGGTGAAATCCTTGACCAGATCCCAGGCGGCATCGAGCGCTGCGTCGTCATAGAGCAAACCGACCCAGAACGCGGGCAAGGCGCACAGCCTGCCCCAGGGGCCACCGTCGGCGCCGCGCATTTCCAGATATTTCTTCAGGCGCACTTCGGGGAACGCCGTGGTCATGTGGTCCGACCAGTCGCGCAGCGTCGGTTGCGCCCCCGGTAGAGCCGGCAATTCGCCAGCGAGAAAATCCCGGAAGCTCTGTCCGCTGGCGTCGACGTATCTGCCGTCGCGGTAAGAGAAATACATCGGCACATCGAGCAGATAGTCGACATAACGCTCGTAGCCGAAACCGTCCTCGAACACGAAATCGAGCATGCCGGTGCGATCGGGATCGGTATCGGTCCAGATGTGCGAACGATAGCTGAGGTAACCGTTGGGCTTGCCCTCGGTGAACGGAGAATCGGCGAACAAGGCGGTCGCCACCGGCTGCAGCGCCAGCGAGACCCGGAACTTCTTGACCATGTCCGCTTCGCTGGCGTAATCCAGATTGACCTGTACGGTGCAAGTGCGGGTCATCATGTCCAGGCCGAGGTTGCCGACCTTGGGCATGTAGGCGCGCATGATCCGGTAACGGCCCTTGGGCATCCACGGCATGTCTTCGCGTCGCCACTTCGGTTGGAAACCCATGCCGAGGAAGCCCAGGCCGAGTTCGTCTGCGATGGTCTTCACTTCTTTGAGATGCGAATGCACTTCGTCGCAGGTCTGGTGGATGTTCTGCAGCGGCGCGCCGGAGAGTTCGAGTTGTCCGGCCGGCTCCAGGCTCACCGATGCGTTGTCGCGCAGCAGGGCGATGGTGCGGGCCGGCGCGCCGTCGACGCTTTCAGCGACCGGTTGCCAGCCGAAGCGGGTCAGGCCGGTGAGCAACGCTTCGATGCCATGCTCGCCATCGAAGGCGGGCGGATGCAGATCGTCGAGACGAAAACCGAATTTCTCGTGCTCGGTGCCGATGCGCCAGTCGGACTTGGGCTTCTCGCCCGAAGCGAGCACCGCGACCAGGGCGTCGCGTCCGGTGATGGGGGTGTCGGCGACGTGGCTGGGGCTGGACATGACGGGCTCCGGTGGGACAGAGACTCGATAGAGGGCCGGAGCGGGCGAGACGTTGCGTCCGCGACGCGATCGGTGCTTTGCGATACACGAGTTCAAGATGCGAGCTAGGCCAGATGGGGCCGCTGCCCTAACATCACAAGGGTCGCATCCGATTTTGCACTATAGCCTGAGGGTATGCCCCGTGCTTTCATCGCCTGCTTTCTCGCCGTTTGCGCTCATATGACACGCGCTCCGTCTACCGGCGCCCTGTTCGCTTTGCTGTTGTGCTGTTGCGCCGTCCAGGCGCATGCGCAGTCGTCCGTGGCCGTGCGGCTGGAACGCGGCAACGGGCCGGAGCCCGCCACGCTCGATGCGCACAAATGCCAGGAAGTGGCCTGCTCGAACGTGTTGCGCGATCTGTACGAAGGCTTGGTCAGCGAAGACGCGGCGGGGCGATTGATTCCCGGAATGGCCGAAAGCTGGACGGTGTCGGCCGATGGTCGCCGTTGGACCTTCCGCCTGCGTTCCGACTTGCGTTGGAGCAACGGCGAACCGCTGACCGCGCAGGCAGTGCTCGCCAGTTTCCGTCGCGCGTTCGCGCCGGAGACGGCAGCGCCCTTCGCCGAGCAGTTCGATGCGATCGAGCATGTCGCGGCCGTGCGCAGCGGCGCGTTGCCGCCGGAGCGGCTCGGGATCGACGCGCCCGATGCGCGCACGGTGCGCATTCGCACCACGCGGCAGATCGCATTGCCTGCGCTGTTGACCTTGCCGATCGCGTTTCCGGTGTATCTGCCGGCGGTGGCGCGGCATGGCCATCAGCACACCCGTCCGGGGCGGCTGGTCGGCAACGGGGCGTATCGTCTGCGTGCGTGGACGCCGCAGGCCAATCTCGAAGTCGAGCGCAATCCGTACTTCCATGCCGCGACGGCAGTGATGATCGAGCGCGTACGGTTTCACGTGACCGAAGACGCCGCTGCGGAATTGCAACGCTTCGCGGCGGGCGATCTGCATCTGACCGAGACCGTCCCGCCGCAGCCGTTGCCGGCGTTGCGTCGACGTTTCGGCTCCCGGTTGCGCATCTCGCCCTATCTCGGCGCGTTCTGGCTCGGACTGAATCTCTCGCAGCCTCCGTTGCGCGAGGATCAACGCCTGCGCGAGGCGCTCTCGCTGGCGGTGGATCGCGGCAAGCTCACGCGCTACGTCACCGGTTTCGGCGAAACGCCGGCTTACGGCATCGTGCCGCCCGGAATCCCGGGCTATACGCCGGCCGCGCTGCACTGGGCGGATTGGGAGCAATCGCGTCGAGAAGCGCACGCCCGGGCCCTGTATCGCGCGGCGGGCTACGGGCCGGAGCGGCCGTTGGTCATCGAGTTGCGCTATAACACTTCGATTCCGCACCGACGCATGGCGCTTGCGGTCGCGGCGATGTGGCGACAGACCCTCGGCGTGCGCGTGCGTCTGCGCAACGAGGAATGGAAAGTGTTCGTGCAGAATCGTAAACAGCGCACGATCACCCAGGTGTTTCGCGGCGGTTGGATCGGGGATGTCGCCGATGCGCGCAACTTCCTGGTCGCGTTTTCCGACGATGGCGCGTTGAATTGGCCGGGCTACGCCGATGCGCGGTATCGCGAACTGTTCGCCAAGGCCGAAGCGGCGCGCGACGAGACCGCACGCAACGCCTGGCTGCATGCGGCGGAAACCCGTCTGTTGCACGCGCATGCGATGATTCCCCTGTATTTTTATACGTCGAAGCATCTGGTCTCCGATCGGATCGAAGGCTTCGCGGCCAACCCCATGGACCGTCACCCGTCGCGCTGGCTGCGGTTGCGGCCCTGAATCAACGAGCGAGGACGTCCCCATGCGCAGCCGACATATCGAAAACCACCGGACCGAACGCGTGGGCTGGCTGCGCGCGGCGGTGCTTGGCGCCAACGACGGCATCATTTCGATCGCCGGGCTGGTCGTCGGTGTGGCCGCCACCGGCGCCGGCGCCGGCACTGTGCTCACTACCGGCGTCGCCGGCATCGTCGCCGGCGCGATGTCGATGGCCGCCGGCGAATATGTGTCGGTGCAGTCCCAGGCCGATACCGAACGCGCCGATATCGCGAAAGAGACCCGCGAGCTGGCCGAAGAGCCCGAACACGAGCTGCAGGAGCTGACGCATATCTATGTCAAGCGCGGCCTGACCCGCGAACTCGCGCATCAGGTCGCGGTGCAGCTCACTGCGCACGATGCGTTGGGCGCGCATGCGCGCGACGAGTTGGGCATCACCGAAATGCTGCGCGCGCGGCCGCTGCAGGCGGCGTTGGCATCGGCCGCCGCCTTCGCTTGCGGAGCGTTACTGCCGATCATCGCGGTGCTGCTCGCGCCGACTGGCCGGATCGAAACCGTGACCATCGCGATCACCGTATGCGCCTTGTTCGGCTCCGGCGCGCTCGCCGCGCGCGCGGGCGGCGCGCCAATGCTGCGCGGCGCGCTACGCGTCGGGTTCTGGGGCGTGGCGGCGATGGTCGCGGCCGCGCTGATCGGACGGCTGTTCCAGGTTCCCGTGTGAACCGCACCCCCATTCCCTTTGCCGCCTGGGCCTCGCGGTGGATCGAGGCATTGCTGACGCTGTGGTTGTTGGCGAGTCTGTGTTTCGTGTTGCTGCGCGCCGCGCCCGGTGGGCCGTTCGACACCGAAAAATCCGCGCCGCCGGAAGTGCAGGCGGCGCTGGCCGCGCAGTATCGGTTGGATCAGCCGATCCTCGCGCAATACGGCGCATGGTTGGGCGATGTGCTTCGCGGCGATCTCGGCCCCTCGTTCCAATACCCCGACTACACCGTCAATCAGCTGGTCGCGCAGGCCTTGCCGGTGTCCGCGATCAATGGCGGCTTGGCCTTGTCGATGGCGTTGCTGCTCGGCGTGCCGCTGGGCGTCGTCGCGGCATTACGTCCGGGATCCTGGTTGGACCGTGCGCTGATGCTCGTCGCCGGGATGGGCCTTGCCGTGCCGAAGTTCGTGGTCGCGCCCTTGCTGGTGTTGTTGTTCGCGGTGACCTTGCATTGGCTGCCGGCAGGGGGGTGGGGCGATACGGACAATCTGGTGTTGCCGGTGGTCGCGCGCGCGCTGCCGAACCTGGCGTATTGCGCACGACTGATGCGCGCATCGATGCTGGAAACCCTGTCCGCGGAATACCTGATCGCGGCGCGCGCGCGCGGTTTCGGCGGTGTGCGATTGCTGTTCGCACACGCCTTGCGGCCGGCGCTCTTGCCGGTGGTCGCGTGGTTGTCGCCGGCCATGATCAACATCGTCACCGGGTCCGCGGTGGTCGAGCAGGTGTTCGGTATCCCGGGCATGGGGCGTTATTTCGTCCAGGGCGCGCTCAACCGCGATTACACCCTGGTGCTGGGCGTAGTGCTGGTGGTTGGGGCCTCGATTGTCGTGATCAACGCCCTGGTCGATGGCCTGCGACGTTGGATGGACCCGCGGCTGCGCGACGCCACGCCTTGACCGCGTCGTCGTCGCCCGTGTCCGGAACATGCCCGGATTCGCTTGCGACGAATCAGCCGCTTATGCGCTTGTTCCATCGCCATCCATGACTGCGCCTGCAGAGTGTTTTCGACAGCCTGCAGGGCAGGATCATGGCGGCATCATTGTGGACGCCCACGACGCACGACGGTCGCCTCACGGAAGGCCGCAAGTTAAGCTGGAACACGGCGCGCACGCGCGCCGTCATCACGACGGAGGTAAGGCATGCGTTCGATTTATGAAGCCGTCCATATCGCCGATGCGTATCTGATCCGGCAGCTGCTTGAGCAAGAAGGCATCCCTGCGCATGTCGCTGGGGAATATCTGCAAGGCGTGGTCGGCGAGATTCCCGCCGATACCCGGGTGCGGGTGATGGTCGCCGACGAGGACAGTGGGCGCGCACGGGAGATCATTCGCGAATGGGAGCGTGGCGAAGTCGTCGATGAGACGACGCTGAACGCATTGGCCGAGGACGCTGGCGCGCCGCCCCAAGAGGCGGCGTCCGCGCGCGCGCCGCAGCAGGGCGGTTGGGGATGGTTGGCGATGCTGTTCGCGGGCGTCGCGATCGGCGTCGGGGTCACCTGGGCCGGGTTGCGCGGGCCGACCCTGGAGCACGGCGTCGATTATGACGGCGACGGCGGGATCGACGAGCGTTTGTTCTATTCCGGCGATCGTCTCCTGCGCGTTGAGACCGACCGTAATCGCGACCGTAAGATCGATCAGGTTTTCCACTACGACGAGTACGGTTCGCCGGAACGCGGCGTGTGCGACGACGATTTCGACGGCCGCATGGAATCGCGCGAACAGTACGCGCATGGGCAACTGGCGTCGAAACGGGTCGATCGCGATGGCGATGGACATGCCGAATACCGCAGCGAGTTCCTGCTCGGCGTCGTTTTCCGCGAAGAATGGTTCGATCGCGAAGATCGTGTGCTCAAACGGGTGGAATACCGGCAAGGGATTCCGGCGCAAGGGGCCTATGACCGCGATGGCGACGGCAGACTCGACACCGCGCGTCGTTACGATGCGCGCGGCGAAATCGTCGGTGAGACGCCGCTCGAACCGCGGGCGTGAGCCGCAACTCGACGCCAGGCTTGGATGCCGGAGCTTGAACGAAAGCATGGGCGCCGAAATCGCTCCGGGTCAAGAATGCGGCTCGCCACGAACCCTGATGCGGTGCGCATCAGGGTTCATGGAAAGTTCACCGCATCCGCGCAGTTAGATTCTCATTAGAGTGTGTCGTATTGCGCACAAATTTGTGCATATTTCTCACGCGATCTCTCGGCGTTCGGAGACCGATTGAGCGCGTGAATGCTTTGTCTCGCGATGTCACGCAAGTGTCGCTTGCGTTGTGATCAAAGACTGGTAATGTGCGCCCGCGGCATGGAATGAGCCGATCGCAGAAGACCGAACCATGGAACAGGATGGTCGCGCCCCGCCCGGGCATTCGGATCTCTCATTCCGCCGCGCATCCGCTGACAGCGCGCCGTGCAAGGGCCTGGGCAACCGCCCGACTCGCGATTCGAAAAACGCACACGAGGTGTCTTTTTCGATAACCCGCCAAGCGCGCGACGCAGCAGCAAAAGACAAGGCCCGCTGCGCGGGTCCGCGTCGGTCTGTTTACAACATTGAAAAATCAATCACATCAAGGAGTGAATCGTGAATCGTCGTATGTCTGTTTTGTCCACCGCCATCACCGCCGCCATTCTCGCCGCGCCGCTGTTGGCGCAAGCGGGGGAATTCCGTAATACGCAGAACCCGGTTCCGGGCCAGTACATCGTCGTGCTGAAGCAGGGCGCCGCGAAAATGGCTAATGAGAACAGCCGCGCCGCCAGCGTGGGCCAGATCGGCCGCCAGATCGCCGCCGAACATCGCGCCGATGTGATCGCCAGCTTCGACAATGTGCTGCGTGGTTTCGCGGTCAAGGCCGACGACGCAGCGCTGGCCAAGCTGCTCGCCGATCCGCGCGTCGAGTACGTTGAAGAGGACGGCTACGTCTCGATCAACGCCACTCAGACCGGCGCCACCTGGGGCCTGGATCGCGTCGATCAGCGCAACCTGCCGCTGAACACCACCTATGTCTACAACAAGACCGGCGCAGGCGTGCACGCCTACATCATCGACACCGGCATCCTGACCACGCACACCCAGTTCACCGGTCGCATCGGCGCGGGCTTCGACGCCGTCGGCGGCGGCGTGACCGATTGCAACGGCCATGGCACCCACGTCGCCGGCACCGTCGGCGGCACGACCTGGGGCGTGGCCAAGAGCGTGATCCTGCATCCGGTGCGTGTGCTCGGCTGCACGGGCTCGGGCACCTGGACCGGCGTGATCAGCGGCATGAACTGGGTCGCGGCCAACCGCATCCGTCCGGCCGTGGCCAATATGAGCCTCGGCGGCGGCATCAACACGTCGGTCGACGCTGCGGTGCAGACCATGGTCAACGCCGGCGTGACGGTCGTGGTGGCTGCGGGCAACAGCAACACCAACGCCTGCAACTTCTCGCCGGCGCGCGCGCCTGCCGCGATCACCGTCGGTTCGACCGAGCGCACCGATGCGCGCTCATCGTTCTCGAACTACGGCACCTGCCTGGACATCTTCGCGCCGGGCGGCAGCATCACGTCGGCTTGGTACACCAGCACCACCGCGTCGAACACCATCAGCGGCACCTCGATGGCTTCGCCGCACGTGGCCGGCGCCGCGGCGCTGTATCTGCAGACCAACCCGGCGGCGACGCCTGCCGCGGTCACCAACGCGATCATCGGCACGTCCACGCCGAACAAGGTGACGGGCCTGCCCGCCACTCCGGCTTCGCCGAACCGCCTGCTGTACACCCTGAGCCTGTAATTCGATGGTGATGAGGTCCGCGTAAGCGGACTGGAAGTCTTGTTGTCCGACTGCCGTGCGCGCTTTGCGTGCACGGCAGTTTTTTTGCGAAGCGTTCGTCGACGGCGTTTGCGCGGCGGACGCGGCGATGGCTGCGATCAAAGATTCCGCGATCAAACATTCCCACGACGCCGCGATCGTCGAGACGGCGTGACGCCTATGCGTGGTGGCCCGAGTCATCGCGATCGGGTTCGTGGCGGCCTGACGCTTCGCAGCCTGACCCATCGCAGCATTTGTCCGCATTCACGCCGCCCAGTCGAGCGTGCGCTACGCAGAAGTCCGACATGCCGCGGACGACTCGAAACCGATGGCGCGATGGAGCGCGACACATCGCGCGAGGCGCGATGAAGCGCCGCACCTGTCTGTTCGTACATGCCGGGTGTCGCGCATGCGGCCTTATGCAGTCCGTGTTTCCTCAATACGACGATGCGGAATTCAAAAAACGTTATTTCGCGAGACAGTCGTGGTTTTGCGCGCAAAAGTAAAAAAATTGATGTTGTTTGCGCTTGCGCACAAAACAAAACATGATTAGTTGACAGCGCTGTCAATAAGGGAATTTACTTGCGGCTCGCGCCATAGGCAGCTGCTGGCGCGATCCGCCGGGACGCTGGCGTCTGCAAATCCCCCAATCACAAAGCGTATCAAGGAGCTTAGTCATGGAACGTCGTATTTCTACGCTGTCCGCCGCTATCGCGGCCGTGATTCTCGCTGCGCCGCTGATGGCGCACGCGGGCGAATTCCGTACTACGAAGGATCCGATCCCGGGCCAGTACATCGTTGTGCTGAAGCCCAACGCCGCCAGCATCGCTGGCGAGAACAGCCGCGCCGCGCGCGCCTCTCAGATCGGTCGGCAGATCGCCGCCGAACATCGCGCCGAAGTCACCCAGACCTATGATCACGTCCTGCGTGGTTTCGCGGTCAAGGCCGATGACCAGGCCTTGGCGAAGTTGCTTGCCGACCCGCGCATCGAATATGTCGAAGAAGACGGCCGGGTCACGACGACGGCGACACAGGCCGGCGCAACCTGGGGCCTGGATCGCGTCGATCAGCGCAACCTTCCGCTGAACACCACCTACGTCTACAACAAGACCGGCCTCGGCGTGCATGCCTACATCATCGACACCGGCATGTTGACCACGCACACCCAATTCACTGGCCGCGTCGGCAACGGCGCATACGCGATCAACGACGGCCGCGGCGTGACCGATTGCAACGGTCACGGCACCCATGTCGCCGGCACCGTCGGCGGCACGACCTGGGGCGTCGCCAAGCGCGTGACCCTGCATCCGGTGCGGGTGCTGGATTGCACCGGTTCTGGCGCCTGGTCCGGCGTGATCGCGGGCATGAACTGGGTGGCGGCCAATCGCATTCGTCCCGCCGTGGCCAATATGAGCCTGGGCGGCGGCTTCAACTCTTCGGTGAACGCCGCAGTGTCGACGATGGCGAATGCGGGCGTGACCGTCGTGGTCGCGGCCGGCAACAATGCGGCCGACGCCTGCAACTATTCGCCCGCCAGCGCGGCGGCGGCGATTACGATCGGCGCGACCGCAAGCAATGACGCGCGTTCGGTCTGGGGCGTGGGTTCGGCGTCGAACTATGGCGCTTGCCTCAATCTGTTCGCTCCTGGCACCGCGATCCGCTCGGCTTGGCACACCTCCACCACGGGCACCAACACCATCAGCGGCACGTCGATGGCGTCCCCGCATGTGGCCGGCGCGGCGGCGCTGTATCTGCAGACCAATCCGACCGCGGCGTGGAGCACGGTCCGGGCTGCGTTGCAGAACACCGCGACCCTGAACAAGGTGACCAACGCGGCCGGTTCGCCGAACCGTCTGCTCTATACCTTGGGCCTCTGATCCCGCGCGAGCGGACAGGCAGTCTCACTGTCCGATGATCTTTGTCCGGCTGCCGTGCACGCTTTGCGTGCACGGCAGTTTTTGTTTGATCGCGGCGATGCCAATATTCATCGCAGTCGTGACGTTCGAGACGAAAGGACAGCAGGATTCCATTCATCGCCGACATGCCACGGCATCACGGATCGTGGAACGATCCGCCAACTTTGTTCCGAGTACATGACCAAGGAGTGAATCATGAAACGTCGAACTTCCGTTATCGTCGTCGGCGCGCTCGTCGCCGTCTCATCCGCCGCCTCATCCGTCGTGTCGGCCGCGGATCTCATCACTGCCGCGAACCCGGTCGAAGGCCAGTACATCGTCGTCCTCAAACCCGAGGCCGCACGCCTGGCCGGTGAGAACGGCCGTGCGGCCGCTGTGGCCGAAATGGCCGGTCGTATCGCCGCCCAGCATCGGCTTGGCCTGGCCGAGAGTTATGAGCATGTGCTGCGCGGTTTTTCGGTGAAGGCCGATGATGCGGCGCTTGCGCGTTTGCTCGCCGATCCCCGCGTCGCCTATGTCGAGGAGAACGGCGTGGTCGAAGCGATGGCGGCGCCCTGGGGGCTGGATCGCATCGATCAGCGCTTCTTGCCCTTGAACGGCACTTATCTTCCCAACCGCAGCGGCGCGGGCGTGCACGCCTATATCGTCGACACCGGCATCAATCTCCTGCACACGGAATTCACCGGACGCATCGGCAACGGTTTCGATGCGATCGGCGGCGGCCTTAACGATTGCAACGGACACGGTTCGAATGTCGCCGCCGTGGTCGGGGGCACCACCTGGGGCGTGGCCAAGAAAGTCACTCTGCATCCGGTGCGCGTATTGAACTGCGTCGGTTCCGGTACGACGGCACAGGTGATTTCGGGCCTGAACTGGATTGCGGCCAATCACATCCGTCCGGCGGTTGCGAACATCAGCCTGGGCGGCGGCGCATCGACCGCGTTGGACACTGCAGTGACGCAATTGATCGGCGCGGGCGTCAGTGTCGTTGCCGCAGCGGGCAGCGGCGGCGCCAACGCCTGTAATTTCTCTCCGGGCCGAGTGCTCGCCGCGATTACCGTAAGCGCCACCGATCGCACCGATACACGCGTGGCTTCCGCCAATTACGGCACCTGTCTCGATGTGTTCGCGCCAGGCAAGGATATTCCGAGCATTTCCGGAATCGTTGCGGGCGGAACATCGATGGCCGCGCCGCACGCAACGGGCGCAGCCGCACTGTATCTGCAGGGCAATCCGGCGGCGACGCCGGCCGCAGTGTCGAATGCGATCACGGTCAACGCCACGCCAGGCGTCGTGATCAACCCCGGGCTCGGCTCGCCGAACAGGCTGCTGTACATCGGCAATTTCTGATCCGGCAGTTTGTTGAGCAACAGTCATCCGGATCGTTGCCGGCAGGCTGCTTTTCGAGAGCCTGCTTTCGACGGCCTGCTTTCGATGGCTTGTTTTCGACGGCTTGTTTTCGACAGCCTGCCAGTCGCCGGGCCTGCCGCGCATGCGCTTCAGGCCCGGCGCGTCTTTCGCCATTCATCGATGTTCCGGCGTTCCATTGATCCGGGAATGCCCGACATCTCATCCACGAGCCCGCGGGCGGCATCTTCGTCGATGCGATCTTCCTGTCCGGGCCCTCGAACCAACATGCAAAGGAGCGCAATATGAATGTTCGACACACACTCGCACGCACTGCGATGGTCACATGCGCACTCGCGGCGTTCCCCTTGTCGGCGATGTCGGCCGATTTCCGCGCCGTCGATCATCCGGTGCAGGGCAGTTATATCGTCGTTCTCAAGTCCGAAGCCGCTAGTTTGGCCGGCGAAAAATCATCCGCGGCGCGGGTTGCCGATGTCGGCCGGCAGATGACGACGCAGTATCGGGTCACGCTGACCCACAGTTACGACCATGTCCTGCGCGGTTTCGCGGTCAGAGCAGACGACGCGGCGCTGGCGCGTCTGCTCGCGGACCCGCGCGTCGACTACGTTCAGGAAGATGGACGGGTTTCGGCCGTCGGCGGCAGTGGGCAGGTCTCGATCAAGGCCAATCAAAGTCCGGTGACGTGGCCTCTGGATCGGATCGACCAGACTCTGTTGCCGTTGAACAACAACTACATCTATAACAAGGCGGGCGCCGGTGTGCATGCGTATATCGTCGACAGCGGCATCCTGGCCACGCATAACGAGTTCGCGACGCGGATCAGCAACGGCTACACCGCGATCGCCGCAGGCGGCACCAACGATTGCTACGGCCATGGCACGCATGCGGCGGGCAGCATCGGTGGCGCCACCTACGGCGTCGCCAAGAGCGTGGCCCTGCATCCCGTTCGCGTGCTCGATTGCACCGGTGCGGGCACCATCGCCAATGTGCTCTCGGGCATGAACTGGGTGACCGCGAATCGGCTGGCGCCTGCGGTCGCCTATCTGGGCTTCAGCTCTCCGGCAAACACCACGGTGGATACTGCGGTCGCGCAAATGACCAACGCCGGGATCGTCGTCGTGGCTTCGGCGGGCAGCAATAATGCCGACGCCTGCAACTATTCGCCCGGGCGCGCGCCGTCGGCGATCACGGTCTCGGCCAGCACCAGCGCGGATGCCGCCGCCGCATTCGCCAATTACGGGTCATGCGTCGATCTCTACGCGCCAGGCCAGTCGATCACATCGTCCTGGATCGGCAGCAATGTCGCGATCAGCACGATCAGCGGCGTCGCCAAAGCCGCCGCTTTTGTCGTCGGTGCGGCGGCGCTGTATCAGCAGGGCAATCCCACGGCGAGCCCCGCCACGGTCACCAGCGCGATTCTGACCACGACCACCGCAGGCGTGTTGACCGGGGTGCCGCCGCTCACGCCGAATCGGTTGTTGTATACGCTCAGTCTGTGATCAGGGTCCGGCGCGATCGATCATGTCGTGATTCCTATCGCGACTATGCCTGATTCGCGATTGCTCCAGCCATTCAACTTCAGTGGCCGGAGCGATCGCGCCCGGGCGCATATGCGCCCGGGTGCATACGGATTCGTATCGTTTGCGCCACATCGTTAGCAGGCCCTAGCGCAGCCACGGATGGCTGCGCCGACGAATCAGGCGCGTCAACGATGGAGGCGTCGCGAGCGAATCCGGGCATGGATCCGGACTCGCGAATTGACTGCACCGGCAGGCGCGGGTACGAACGGCCAGGCTGGCCGCGAGGCGGCGAGTCAAAAACGCGCAGGAAGTGCGTTTTGCAACCGCCTGTTAGGACAGGTCAGGGGCGATGGCAATTACAGCGGTCGCAAGTTGCGCGACTGCGGAAAGGCATCATTGCGATGCGGCGTCGGCCCCGCCTCGCTGCGTGTTTTTTTGCTGCACTGCAGATATGAAAAAAAGCAATATCGAAAAGCGTGTGTTTTGTTGCGGCGCAGATTGCGTTCGCGCGAAAGCTTGTTAATGTGCGCGCGGCGGCAGGGGTCACACCTGTGTATTGATGACGGGCCATGGAGCACGGCCTGCATTGCGACATCCCCGTAAACAGCGACAGGTGAAGCTGCCGCCAGAGCATGGCGCGTTCTCGTGTTTCGCGCGTCGCGCCAGCCACAGCCAAGACACTCAATAAACGTGATTAACGAACAAGGAGCGAACGTGAACCGTCGTATTTCATTGCTGTCTGCCGCTATCGCCGCCACCGTCCTGTCCGCCGCCTCGATGTCGGCCTTCTCCGCCGATTTCCGCACCGCGCAGAATCCGGTGCAGGGCGAGTACATCGTCGTACTCAAGAATGACGCCGCGCGCATCGCCAGCGAAGCGCGCCCGAACGCGCTGGTCTCCACCATCGCGCGCCAAATGGCCGCATCGCATCGCATGAACGTGACCCAGAGCTTCGATCACGCCGTGCGCGGGTTCGCGGTCAAGGCCGACGATGCCGCGCTGGTGCGCCTGCTGGCCGATCCGCGCGTCGCCTATGTCGAAGAAAACGGCGTCATGTCGATCAACGCCACGCAGAGCCCGGCCACCTGGGGTCTGGATCGCGTCGATCAGCGCGCGCTGCCGCTGAACAATTCCTACGTCTACAATCGCACCGCTGCGGGCGTGCATGCCTATATCATCGACACCGGCGTGCTCGGCACCCACAGCCAGTTCACCGGTCGTATGGGCAACGGTTTCGATGCGGTCGGCGGCGGCACCACCGATTGCAACGGTCACGGCACCCACGCGCCGGCACTGTCGGCGGCACCACCTGGGGCGTGGCCAAGGGCGTCACGATCCATCCGGTGCGCGTGCTGGGCTGCACCGGTTCCGGCACCACCGCGGGCGTCGTCTCGGGCATGAACTGGGTGGCTGCCAACCGCATCCGTCCGGCCGTGGCCAATATGAGCCTCGGTGGCGGCGCCTCCACCACCATCGACGCCGCGGTTGCATCGATGACCAATGCCGGCGTCACCGTCGTCGTCGCGGCCGGCAACAGCAACGCCAACGCCTGCAATTACTCGCCGGCGCGCGCTGCCTCGGCGATCACCGTCGGTTCGACCACCAGCACCGATGCGCGTTCGTCGTTCTCGAACTTCGGCACCTGCCTTGACGTCTTCGCGCCGGGCTCGTCGATCACTTCGGCCTGGTACACCAGCACCACCGCGTCGAACACCATCAGCGGCACCTCGATGGCTTCGCCGCACGTCGCTGGCGCTGCGGCGTTGTATCTGGCGATCAATCCGACGGCTTCGCCGGCCACGGTCACCAGTGCGATCACCAGCAACGCCACCGCGGGCGTCGTCACGGGCGCCGGCACCGGTTCGCCGAACCGTCTGCTTTACACCCGTAACTTCTGATGCTGCAAAACCAGGTGCGGGCTATCCACACCGCCCCCGTACGCGCATAAGCGCGTACGGGGGTTTGCGTTTGACCGGGGCTTATTCCTCTTCGTAGATATACAACGCGCCATAGACCGCGCCGATCTCGGGGTAAGACTCGCTGGCTGGGTCGTTGATCCACATCGGCAGGATCTTGTCGACGTATGGCGGCAATGTGAATTGCTCGGTCACTGTGTTCGGGCTTTCTTCCTGGATCTGATATGAGAGTTCGGGATACAGCGGCGGCTCGTACCACTTCCCGTCCTCTGCGCCCAACAGGATGAACATGCCGCTACGGCTATCGTCGCGCGAATTAAAGCGCGCCGAACGCGTGTCGTAGAGCCGACACAGATCCCGTGGCGCGCCGGGTTTCTTCGGGAAATTACTCGATGGTGTGCTGGGCTTTGTCTTGGGGTTCAGCGTTCTGGCCTTGGTGTCGAGCTCGGCGCGCTTCACATAGCCGGTCTTGAGGTTCAGGGAGCCGTCTTTGCCGGTGAGCGCGGCTATCAACTTGTTCCATGCATCGACGATGATCGTGAACAGTTTGGCCGCGACCCCGAGAAAGCCCATGAATGCCTGCACAGTGGCGAACACCGTCGCCGGATCGACCGCTTTCGGTGCTTCTCCCGATAACGGGCGTTCGGTCGCGGTCACTCCGCTCCAGGTCGCGAGCACGCCCATGCGCGGTTTGTCCGATGGCGCGATCAGCGTGCCATCGGGACCGGGTTCGGTCAGGTCGATGGGCGTGCCTTCGCCATGGAGGTTGCCGCCATGCGATGCGGCTTGAAAGACGAGGTTGATTTGTCCTATGCAAGGGTAATCGCGGCTCTCGGCCGTTCTCGTGCCGATATCCTCCGTCGCGCGCGTCGCGGCGC
Source organism: Lysobacteraceae bacterium (assembly GCA_008015095.1). GTDB lineage: Bacteria > Pseudomonadota > Gammaproteobacteria > Xanthomonadales > Xanthomonadaceae > Lysobacter_I. Next base: position 19,205 of record SSEV01000193.1, read on the forward strand.
TGGTCCGCTGCGGGGCCTTGGCGATTTGTTCGCGCCATAGCGCGTTCAGCAATTCCGCTTCTTCATCGGAGAGTTGGACCGATGGTGAAGTCGTGATCGTAGGCATTGGGAGACTCCTGTAAGTTGTCCGGAAAGACGACGCACGAGGCGTCAGTCAGATGCTTCGAAGATGAAGAACGAGCCGATCAACAGGCCGTCGTTGGCCTTGTGGTCGGCGCTGATCCAGTGCAGCGCGATGGTGCGGATGTCCGGTTCCAGGCGCCATCCGCGCGAGCGCGCGCCGTCGAAGGGCGCATTGACGACTTCCGAAACGACCCGGTCGGCGCTGTCGACGTACTGGACCGATGAGCTGCGGGTGTCGCCGCGGTAACCGATCAGTCCGAGACCCGCCTCTTCCGGATGCGGTGAGCGCAGATAACGCGCTCCGGTCGAAGGCAGAACATCGCTCGGGGTGCATGGATGCTGATCGGGATTCAGTTCCCGACGTTTCGCATCGAGTTCGGGTTTGGACACCCAGCTACTGCGTATCGTCGAGGGAGACCCATTGCCCAGCACGGCGGCGCAGAACGCTTGCAGGCTGAGTTCCAACAGATGCACCGGGAAAGATACGAAACGGAAAAACGCCTCGAAGACCCATGACCAGGCCGGCGCGCCGTTTCCCCCGGGATGATCGGCCGGCGTCGTGACGATGCCGCTGAACTGGTGGGGGACGAGAAGTTTGCGCCGACCGGTGTCCGGGATCTGGAAGAAATTGATCCGTTTCGCTGCGGGAGAAATCACGAAATTCACGTGCATGATCGGCCGGTAGCTGCGGCCGCGATCGAGGAGGGCTCGGTCGACAAATGCCGGGTCGATGTCCTCGGTCGTTTCGATCAGCACGATGCGGTCTAGATCACCGCTGGTTTCGCCTCTTGGAAGATCGACGCCGATCGGAGTCGCCAGATCGACGCCGGGAAGGAAAAAACTGCCCATGCGGTGGCGCTCCACGGCTCAACCGATCGGCTCGGGCTGCCACCAGTCTCCTTCGAGCGCATCGAACCACACGCTGGGATAAGGATTGTCGCTATTCGAGGGCAGGCCGATGCCGACGCCATAGGCATCGAGCACATAGATACTGTGATTGAGGCAGTTGTTGCCGACGAAATCGTAACCGAGTGCGGTATTCGCTTCGCCCTGCGCGCGAGCTGCCTCGCTATCGCAGCTCATGCGGTGCCGCGTGGCCATCGCTTCGCCGTAATTCAGGCCGAGCATGGCGGCCTTGAGATCATCCAGCGTCTCGAAGCGTTCGATCCATGCGCCGTTGTCGTCCGGCGCGACCACGACAGGCAGGCCGCCGTTGTTTTCCGTGCCGCCGCCGTAGTAACCCCCGTCTTCGGCCATGAAGCCCCAGCCGACATGGCCCGCATAGCCGCCCGGCACCGGGACCGCATCGCGACGCAGGAAGACAAAAGCTTCGTATTCGTAGGCTTTACCGCCCATTCCATTCCCCTTTTCGCGCACTTATGCGCATCCGAGATCTTGAGTGTCTCGACCGCACGCGTTGCACGCCGGTCCCCCTGACTGTCCTGCGAATGCATCGACCGAAACAAGCGCATTCGCAGCCGCAGCATAGCCCGGTGTGCGGGAGAGGGTAAATACCCGTGGATGCTGCGACGCAACAAGGCTCGGGGCGGGAGGACAAAGCGACGTCGGCTCATTTCGAGATTGCTGTTGTCGGTTCAGCGCCGAGAGCTATCGAAAGCCGGTGCGGTATGGAATCAATCCATTTTCACGAAGTTTTTCCTGCGCGAAGATCCGTTCGTGGTTGGATGCCGATAACCCGGCGCGGGATTCCAGTCGCGGACATGACGTCTGTGTCCGAGTCGGATCGATCGTGGTCGCGTCCGCTGGAGCGGACAAACACTCATCGGCCACGATGCTTTGCGGCCGGATCAAGGAGGTCCGACATGAAATGTCCGCTGCCGATCGCGATGATCGCGTTGTCGGTGCTCGCGCCGAAACCCGCCTTCGCGCAATTCATTTCGCCTTACTGCTATCCGATCGATCTCAATCGCCAGGCGCGCGAAATGTACGGGCCAACCGCGGCCGCCGTGACGGTCGGCACGCACCTGTGGGATTGGCGCGCGTACGTCAACGGCCAGTACTACCCGTTGGATCTGAATCACGCGGTGTCAGTGCAATACGGGCCGGACTGGTCACTTGCCGCGATCGGAGTCGGTCGGTACGACTGGGTGGCCGTGAAGATGGGGGCGCTTCCTTATTCCGTGCAGCCGGTGTTGGAGGTCGCCTCCGACGCAGCGGAAGGTGGTCGCGGTTCCGTACAGTGGCAACTCACAGAATGTCTCGCTCGGAGCGGCCGGCTCCGGACAGTTCGCGGTGGGCGCGCCACGCTCCAGCAGCGTGTCCTGTCCGAGTTCAGGCGCGCAGAATGCGAATTGCGCCGATGCCGAATATGCGATCGGCCACGAGTTGGGGCATACCTTCGGACGGGGGCACAGCTGCGATGTCTATCCTTCGAATCCGAGCTGCGGCAATTCGATCGTGCAGGCCGGCAAGCCTTGGAACGCGATCCTGCTGCCGGGGGGACATCACCGCCTTGCTGGCGTCACCTTTTTTCCTTAGCAGGCTGTTGAAAACGGCTTGCTAGCGCAGCCATGGAAGACTGCGCCGACGAAGCAAGCGCGTCAACGATTGATCCGCCGCGAGCGGGTCCGGGCATGAACCGGACTTGCGACTTGAAAAACGCGCTGGAAATGCGTTTTTCAACAAGCTGGTAGGCGCGACGCTGGTGCTGCAAGTCCAGACGCTTGCTTTGGACTAGCAGCATGAAAAGCTTCAGGCCGAGCATTCGGCGCGACCTGTCAGATCCCAAGCCAGGCGGCGACGATCCGCCGAAGCTCGTCGACCCCGGTTTTGGATTCCGCAGAAAACGTCTGTGCGCTGACTCGCTCGCCAAACGTCGTGAACAGTGTTTTGCGCACAGCCTGCAAGGTGTTCGCTGCCGCGCCACGGCCCAGCTTGTCGGCCTTCGTCAGCAAAGCATGCGCCGGCAAGCCGCGGTCGACGGCATAGGCCAGCATCTGCAGATCGTAGTCTTTCAGTGGGTGGCGGATGTCCATGACGACCACCAAGCCTTTGAGCGCCTGGCGCTCGCTGAAATAGCGGCCGATAAACTGCTGCCAGTGCGCCCGCAGATCTTGCGGGACTTTGGCGTAGCCGTAACCGGGCAGGTCGACCAGATAGCGGTGCTCAAGCGGCGGCAACTCGAAGAACACCAATTGCTGGGTCCGCCCTGGCGTCTTGGAGACGCGGGCGAGGGCGTTCTGGCGGCACAAGGTGTTGAGCGCGCTGGATTTGCCGGCATTGGAACGACCGGCGAAAGCGACTTCCGCACCGACGTCGGGCGGCAATTGCCGGGGCGTGTGCGCGGCCAGCAAATAACGGGCGCGTGCGAAGAGATCGGGCGGAGTCGGCGGGGTGGCCATCGGTATAGGATCGCATGACCGTCCGTCCTGGCAGCTTCTCGTGGCGGGCGTGGCGAATCAACCTCGACGCCGCGAGTGCGTAAGCGATTGATTCGTCAGCGCAATCATCCACCACTGCACAAGCAGTCTGCTTTCAATGGCGGCTAGGGCCTGTTAACGCGATTCGGGTGCATTGCGCGGCCATGCCGAGGGCGCGCGGCAAGGAAGAGCGAGGGCGTGGAGATCGATCCATGACCGAGCGCCGCCGCCGCGGCGCGCCCCGCGCCTGCTGGCGCACCGCTGAATTCGCAACGCAATGTCCCCGAATCGCGCTAACAAGCCCCAGCTCAAAAAACGGATGGATCGTACTTTTTCAAAGACCAGCCAGAATCTTGCTAGGGGTCGGTCAGTTTGACCGCCTTCGGTCCGACGACGATAATTCGACGGTTTCGGCGCACGCGCCGAGTCCGGGGCGGACCGATTGCGTCCGCCGCCTGTCCCGCCAGTATTTGTGGAGTCTTGAGCATGCGTCTTGCCCGTGCCTACGGTTTCGCCGGTTTCGCGATTCTTGCGGTGACCGCCGCCGTCATCGCCCAACCCACGGTCGCGCCGTTGCCCGAGACCGCGCCCGCGGAAGCGGTTCCCCTGGACGCCGCCGCCGCGGCTGAGCTGGCAGGCGCCAAGGGTGGCGACGCCACCGCAGGCGCCGCGAAGGCAGCGGCTTGCGCCGCATGCCATGGCCTGGACGGCAATGCCACCGACCCCACGCTGTATCCGCGTCTGGCCGGCCAGAGCGAGCGCTACATCGCCCGCCAACTGTCCCTGTTCAAGAGCGGCGAACGCGTCAACGCGATCATGCAGCCTTTCGCCATGACCCTCAGTGCTCAGGACATGCGTGACATCGGCGCGCATTACGCCCAGCAAAAGGGCGGGGCGGGCGTGGCTGACGACGCTGCCATCACCACCGCGGACAGTCCTTACAAGGGCATGAAGTTCTATCAGGTCGGAGAAAAGCTTTATCGCAGCGGCGACGCCGCGCGGGGCGTTCCGGCCTGCATGGCCTGCCATGGTCCCAGCGGCGCGGGCAACCCTGGCCCGGCCTACCCACGCGTCGCCGGGCAGCAAAGCTGGTTCGTGGCGCGTCGTTTGCAGGAGTACCGCGCCGGAACCACCACCGAGAAGGATCGCGCCCTCTTCGACGTCATGTCCGCGGTCGCCAAACCGCTTACCGACGAGGAGATCCAGGCCCTTTCGAGCTATCTGCAAGGCCTGCACGATCGTCGCGACGAAGCGCCGGCCGGACAGGTTGCGGCCGGTGCCCAGGCGCCCGCTGCGGGGGGTTGATCCTCGCCGCAGAGACAGTGCGCCGACTGGCGCCGCCTGCCTCGTGGCATGAAACCCGACGCCGGCACGGATACCGTCTGTGTCGGCGTTTTTGCTGACGGGTCGGATGAGTTTGATTGAAGCCGATCCTTCGTCACGGTGTCACCATTCTCACTTTCGCAACAGGACTGTTCGCATGATGCGTCTCTTTCTCTGGTTGTCCTTGCTGGTCATGCCGCTGAGCGCCTGCGGTCAGTCGCAGTCCGCCCCGCAGCCGGGCACCGATTACGAAGTGTTGCCCCAGGGGCAGCGCTGGCAGCCGAAGTCGAACAAGATCGAAGTCGTCGAAGTCTTCGCCTACTGGTGCCCGCATTGCGCCGACTTCCAGCCGATGGTCGATGCCTGGAAGAAAAAGATGCCCGCTGGCGTGACGTTCCATTACGTGCCGGCGGCATTCGATCCCGAAGATGTCTATGCGCGCGCCTATTTCGCCGCGGAAATCGCCGACGCCGTGCCGAAGACGCATAGTGCGCTGTTCACCGCGATGCACGAACTGGGCAGCGTGCCGATGCGCAACGCCACCATTGACGAACTCGGAACCTATTTCGCGGAGCGTGGTCTCAACCGCGAGCGGATGGTCGGGCTGATGCGCTCGAAAGACGTCGATGCCCGGATGCAGCGGGCGCGCGAGTTTATGAAAGCCAACCAGGTCCGCGGTACGCCTGCGGTGATCGTCAACGGCAAATACCTGATCAAGGGGCGTTCGCTCGAAGAGCGGATGCGGATCCTCGATGCGGTGATCGCGCAGGAGCGCGCCGCCGGCAAACGCTGATTCGCGTGACCATCGCGGCGGACTGACGCAATTCTTCAGGAGACCATACAGATGAAGCGATACATGATGTTCGCGCTGCTCGCGGCGACGGTTGCGGTCATGGCCGCCGGTTGCGACCGCAAGACCGAGGAAACGCCTGCGCAGCCGGCGGCGGGCGATACCGCGGTGACCAGCGATGCCGAATTGATGGCGGCGGCGGAAGCCGCCGCGAAAGCCTCGGCCGATCCTGCGTCCGCGGCAAGCGGGCAGCCCGAGCCCATGGATGCGCCGCCGCCGCCGACAGATGCGCCGGCCGCGACCGGCGCGGTGCCAGGCCTGACCCTCGGGACCGACTACAAGATCATTCCCAACGGGCAGCCGTTCGAACCGCTCAACGGCAAGATCGAAGTGGTCGAAGTGTTCAATTTCGTCTGCCCGGCCTGCGCATCCTTCCAACCGCTGGTGGTGAGCTGGAAGAAGCGGTTGCCGCCCGACGTGCGTTTTACCTATGTGCCTGCGGCCTTCGGCGGCAACTGGGACCAGTTCGTCCGCAGCTACTACGCCGCGCAGACCATGGGCATCGCCGAGAAAGCCCATGAAAAGACTTACGACGCGATCCATCTCGAAGACAAGCTTAAAGGCGAGCGCGGCGAGGACAGCGACGCCGCGATCGCTGCGTTCTACAGCCAGTTCGGGGTCGACGCCAAACAGTTCGCGGGCAATATGCGTAGTTTCGCGGTCACCGGTAAGTACAACAAAGCCCGGCAGTACATCATCAGCGCAGGCGTCAACAGCACGCCTACGGTGATCGTCAACGGCAAATACAAGGTGGAAGGCCGTTCGTTCGAGGATAAGGTCCGGATCGCCGACATCCTCATTGCTCACGAGCGCGGGCAGGGCGCGTCGGCGACGCCTTGAGTCGCCGAGGCTCGGGGCCGGAATGGATTCGCGGATGGCGGAGACGTCGACGACGCGGCGGCTGCGGCTGCTGAGCGCCAATATCCAGGCCGGCACCAGCACGCGACGGTATAGCGACTACGCGACCCGCAGTTGGTCGCACGTGTTGCCCGTGGGCAACAAACGCGCCGCCCTCGACACCATCGCCGAACTGGCGGCGCAATACGACATCGTCGGCTTGCAGGAAAGCGATCCCGGCAGTTGGCGTTCGGGTTTCACCAATCAGACCCATTACCTCGCCGAGCGCGCGGGCTTCGACTATTGGAGCCATCAGCCCAATCGCCGGGTCGGGATCGTCGCTTCCAGCGCCAACGCCCTGCTTTCGCGGATGGAGCCGGTCGAAGTCAGCGACTATCCCTTGCCGGGGCGTATTCCGGGGCGCGGCGTATTGATTGCGCGCTTCGGTCGGGGGGTGGGCAGTCTCACGGTCGCCGTCGCGCATCTCTCGCTCGGCGCCGGTTCGCGCAAATCCCAGCTGGCCTTCATCGGCGAGTTGCTGCAAGACCATCCGCATAGCGTGCTGATGGGCGACTTCAACTGCACCCCCGAGCATCCGGAGATGTCGGTGCTGTTCCAACGCACTCGGCTGCAGCCGCCGAGCGAGGCCGTGCACACCTTCCCCAGCTGGCGTCCGCAGCGCGCCATCGACCACATTTTGGTCAGCGATGGTCTGGCCTGCGCAGGGATGCGGGCATTGCCGGCAGCCTGGTCCGACCATCTGGCCCTATCCCTGGAGCTGGAGGTTCCGGCCTTCGCGCTGGCCTGAGCGCGGTAGCGCGCCGGGACGCGTCTGAGCGGCGATGTTGATCTGAGTCAAGGTCGCGCGCCCCGCCGCTGCCTACCCTGCGGCACATGATGCCCTCTCTCGCCTTCGATGCCGATCTGCTGCGACGTTACGACCGTCCGGGGCCGCGTTACACCTCCTACCCGACCGCACCGCAATTCGACAGCGAATTCGGCGAGCAGGCCTTGCGTAGCGCTATCGCCGACAGCAATGGCGACCCGATCCCGCGCCGGCTCTCGCTCTACGTCCACGTGCCGTTCTGCCTGAGCCCGTGTTTCTATTGCGGTTGCAACCGGGTCATCACGCGCGACAAGCGCCGTAGCGATAATTACCTGGAACTGCTCTACCGCGAAATCGGCATGGTCGCCCCGCTGTTCGACCGTGATCGCGAGGTGATCCAGTTGCACTTCGGTGGCGGGACGCCCAATTTCCTGTCGCCCGAGCAACTGCGCCGCATCGTCGAATTCCTGCAGCGCCAGTTCCGCTTCAGCGAGGCCGCGGATCGCGATATCTCGATCGAACTCGACCCGCGCACGGTGTTGCCGCAGGACATCGCCGAGCTGGCGAAGGCGGGGTTCAACCGCGCCAGTCTGGGGGTGCAGGATTTCAACCCCGAGGTGCAGGCCGCGGTCAACCGCGTGCAAGGAATCGAGCAGACCCATGCGGTGATCGACGCATGCCGCAGCCATCGTTTCCGCTCGATCAATATCGATCTGATCTACGGTCTGCCGAATCAGACCATCGAGGGTTTCCGCGCGACGCTGCAGACGGTGATCGCGATGCGGCCGGATCGGCTCGCCGTGTATAGCTACGCCCATCTGCCCGATCTGTTCAAGGCGCAGCGGCAGCTCGACGCCACGCTGTTGCCGGATGCCGAAACCAAGCTCGGCCTGCTGCAGGCGGCGATCGAGAGCCTGACCGCCGCCGGCTATCTCTACATCGGGATGGACCATTTCGCCCTGCCCGACGACGAGCTGGCCCAGGCCCAGGATCGGGGAGGGTTGCATCGCAATTTCATGGGGTACACCACCCATGCCGACAGCGACCTGATCGGGTTCGGTGTGAGTGCGATCAGCCACATCGGCGACACTTACAGCCAGAATCCGCGCGAGATCCCGGCTTGGCAGGCGATGCTCGAAGCCGGGAGGCTGCCGGTGTTCCGCGGCATGCGCCTGTCGGCGGACGACCAGCTCCGGGCCGACCTGATCCAACGACTGATGTGCCAGGGCGAGGTGCCGGTCTCGGCCCTGGAACGCCGATATGGCATCGAATTCCCGGTCTATTTCGCCGAAGCCCTGGATCGCCTGCGCGGGCTCCAGGCCGATGGTCTGGTCCAGATCGAACCGAAAAGGATCTCGGTCACCGCGCAAGGACGCCTGCTGTTGCGTAATATCGCCATGTGTTTCGACCGATATCTACAACAGCCGGCCGCCACGACGCGTTTCTCGCGCGCGATCTGAGCCCCGTCGGGAGCCCCGTATGAACCGTGTCGCGTTTCCGCGGCTGGACTCGCGCACCCTTTCCGACGACGGCGACGAGTTCAATTTCTGCAGCACCTGCGCCTTCTCACAGGCTTGCCTGTCCGAGGGGATGGACAAGCGCGGGCTCAAGGATCTGCATGTGCTGGTCGAACATATCGGCCCGCTGCACGCCGGCGAACATATCTTCCGTGAAGGCGATCATTTCGAAGCCATCGCCGCGGTGCGCGCGGGGACGGTCAAAACTTACGTCATCGACCGCGATGGCCATGAGCATGTGCTCGGATTCCACCTGCCCGGCGAAGTGATCGGCTTGAATGCGATCGACGGCGACCGCTATCCCTGCAACGCAGTGGCGTTGGACACGGTGATGTTGTGCCGATTCTCGTTCCCCAAGATCGCGGTGCTCGCCAGTCGGGTTCCGGGGGTGCAGCAGCAATTGTTCCGCCTGCTCAGCCGCGATATCGGCCGTGCGGCGCTGCTTGCCGGCGACTGGTCCGCCGATCAGCGCATGGCCGCGTTCCTGGTCACTTTGTCGAGACGGCTGAGCGAGCGCGGCTTCTCCCCCAACTGCTTTCAGTTGACCATGGCGCGCACCGATATCGCCAACTACCTGCGGTTGGCGCCGGAAACGGTGAGCCGGGTGCTGCGCCGCTTCGACGAGGATGGACTGCTTCGGGTCGAGCGTCGCGAGATCGAGCTGCGTGATCGCGATGCGTTGATCGCGTTGGCCGCGCCGGTGTTGCGCGAATAGGGATGTCGCGAGACGGCGGGCATCCCGGTGGACGCAAGTTCCAGACCGCATGCCTTCAAACGGATGACACCGGCAGTCACGTCGACATGGTGGGCTGGCCGCGTCTTCGGGAAAAGACCGTTCCAAACTTCCGAATATTTCCAATCCGAATATCGTCGGCAAGGCGGCCGCGCGCAGCGATAAGGACGAGCGACGCAAGTTTCGCTGGCGCCTGATGGAATGCCTGCCGGTTCCGCGCTGGCAATTCGAAGCCGGCCGTTGGCGTTATCGACTGCGGCCGCATGCCTTCGCGCCCCGTCGATTGCCGCCTGGCGCCCGAACCCATGGCCGTGTCGATCTCCGGAGCGCGCGCGTCCCCGCATACGCAGCGCCGAATATCCTGCCCGATGCCGCCAGGGTGGATTGGCTTCCTGGCCGGCAGGAACCTTCAGACCGGCGCGGAGATATCGAACAACTTCCACGGCCCATTTCTCGATAGCTTGCGGGGGCGCTTGACCTAGGTCATCGCCTGCATCGGTCCGGGCGAGGACCATCTGCTCCGGATTTCAATGGGGAGCACACCTATGTCCACCACCCGAAGGCTTTGGTACGGGCTCGCAGCCCTACTCATCACCGGTTTCGGCGTTTTGCTCTGGATGGGCGGCGAGATCCATCGCCAGGCTCCGCCGATTCCCGAGGCCGTGCGCAGCGAGGACGGCGCGACGATACTCACGCGCGCGGACATCGAACGCGGCCGCCAGGTGTGGCAGAGCATCGGCGGCCATCAACTCGGTTCGATCTGGGGACACGGCGCGTTGGTCGCGCCGGATTGGACCGCGGATTGGTTGCATCGCGAAACCATGGCGTGGCTGGATCTGCGCGCCCGCGCTGCGGGGGCGCAGAACTACGACACGATGAGCGCGGGCGAACGCGCCAAATTGCAGGCTGAGCTGCAACCGCTGATCCGCGCCAACACATATGATGGCGCAAGCGGCGAAATCCGCATTTCGGCCGAGCGCGCGCAGGCGATCGGGCAAGTCGTCGCGCATTACGACAGCCTGTTCTCCGACGATCCGGCCACGCAGCCGCTGCGCGAGACCTATGCGATGCGCGAGAACACGGTGCCAGATCCCACGCACCGTCGCGCGCTGGCGGCGTTCTTCTGGTGGGCGAGTTGGGCCACCGTCACCGAACGACCCGACGCGAAAGTCAGCTATACGCAGAACTGGCCGTACGAACCGCTCGTCGGCAACACCGCGACGCCTTCGAGTCTGATCTGGACCGTGTTCAGCGTGGTGTTCCTGATCGCCGGCATCGGCCTGCTCGGCTGGCATTACGCGGTCTGGCACGGGAAAGGCACGGAGACGACCCCGCCCGCGATCGATCCTCTGCGCGCACTGGTGCCGACGCCGTCGATGAAGGCCACCGCGAAATATTTCTGGGTGGTGTTAGCGTTATTCCTGGTGCAGATTCTGCTCGGCGCGACGACGGCGCACTATCAGGTCGAAGGCCAGCAGGCTTACGGTGTAGCGCTTTCGGAATTCCTGCCGTACTCGCTCACACGCAGTTGGCATACGCAGCTTGCGGTGCTGTGGATCGCGGTGGCCTGGCTCGGCACCGGACTGTATATCGGCCCGGCGGTGTCTGGGCACGAGCCGAAGTTCCAACGTCTGGGCGTCAATATCCTGTTCCTGTGCTTGTTGATCATCGTCGTCGGTGCGTTCTCCGGCCAATGGATGGCGGTGATGCAGACGCTCGGGCTCGAGAATAATTTCTGGTTCGGCCACCAGGGCTGGGAATACACCGACATCGGCAGGTTCTGGCAGTGGTTCCTGTTCATCGGCTTGCTGTTGTGGTTGTTCCTGGTGGGGCGCGCGTTGTGGCCCGCGCTCAAACGCCGCGATGAAACTTCCTCGATCGTCGGCCTGCTGTTCCTCTCGACCGTCGCGATCGGTCTTCTGTTCGGCGCGGGGCTGATGTGGAAAGAGCACACGCATCTGTCGATGGTCGAATACTGGCGCTGGTGGGTCGTGCATCTGTGGGTCGAAGGCTTCTTCGAAGTCTTTGCCGCCGCGGTGATCAGCTTCCTGTTCGTCAAGCTCGGCCTGCTTCGCGGCAGCAGCGCAACGGTCAACGTGTTGTTCGCGACTATCGTGTTCATGGCCGGCGGCATTCTCGGCACCTTCCACCATCTGTATTTCACCGGAACCACGACCGCGGTGATCGCGCTCGGCGCCAGTTTCTCGGCGTTGGAAGTCGTGCCGTTGGCGCTGATCGGACTGGAAGCCTACGACACCTGGAAACACAGCAAGGCCACGTCGTGGATGCAGCGTTATCGTTGGCCGATCCTGTTCTTCCTCGCGGTGAGTTTCTGGAACCTGGTCGGCGCCGGCCTGTTCGGATTCCTGATCAATACGCCGATGGCGCTGTATTACATGCAGGGTCTCAACCTGACGCCGTTGCACGGGCATACGGCGTTGTTCGGCGTGTATGGCATGCTCGGCATCGGTTTGCTGCTGTTCTGCGTTCGTGGCCTGAAACCCGAAGCGGCATGGAATGAACGCCTGTTGTCGGTCTCGTTCTGGACCTTCAACATCGGCCTCGGCTTGATGGCGCTGTTGACCCTGCTGCCGATGGGCGTGCTGCAACTGCAAGCGGCGCTGGAGCGCGGTTACTGGTACGCGCGTTCGGCCGAGTTCATGGGCAAGCCGATCTTCGACCTGCTGGTCTGGTTGCGCGTCCCCGGCGATACGATTTTCAGCGTCGGCGCGCTGCTGCTGACCTGGTTCGTATTCCGTCTGTGGGTTGCGCCGAAGCGTGGGACGCCAGCGCAGAGCGAATGAAAGAAAACTGCATACGTATGGTTGGCGCTGGTTATACGCTCCTGGGTAGACTCGGTTCTCTAGAAATGCCGATACGCTCCTTCTCCCCGTGCGGGGAGAAGGAGCGTATCGGCGGATGAAGCGCCATGATCGAGTTCTACCCGCAAATCAAATCCGTTCACATTCTTTGCGTGGCGCTCAGCGGCGGGCTGTTTTTTCTGCGCGGCATCGGCGTGCTCCACGCGGCGCGCTGGCCGATGAACTTGCCGGTGCGCCTGCTCAGCTACGCCATCGACACCACACTGCTTACCGCGGCGCTGATGCTATGGACCATCCTGCCGGGCGCGGTCTTCGCCAACGGCTGGCTGAGCGCCAAACTCGTCCTGTTGATCGTCTACATCGTCTTCGGCAGTTTCGCGCTCAAGCGCGCGAGCACGATCCGCGCGCGTCGATGGTGCTTCGTGGCCGCGCTCGCGACCTATCTGTTCATGGTTTCGATCGCGCGCCATCACGACCCACTGGGCGTGCTGCGCATATTCTGATCTGCACACCAATCGTGAGCCCGGCGATGTCGGGCGCGCAATCGATACGCAGACCCCTCATAAGCGCGTCTGCTTCGCCGAAGCAGTCGCCGTGCCTCCGGGAAGGGCGCAGTTTGTCCTGCGGCAGTTCGCCCGGGCAGCGCGCTCACGCATCATCCGGCCAGCCCACGGCATGTTCGAGATAGTCGATATGCCCTTGGTGCAGCTCCTCGATGCAGATGCTGGTGAGGATCGGATGATTCGCCCAGACCGCCCGACAACGCGTATTGACCGGATTGACGCCGGCATCCCGCTGGACGTATTGCAGTGCAGGATTCTGCGGCGCATCGATATCATTGGCCAGTCCGAGCGACCAGTGCTCCCATGAGTACCAGCGATCGGACGCCATCACGACCGAGTAGTTGGTGGGGTCGTCGGACGGCGTGAGCCCCGCCAGGATGACGCATAGTTTGGCGAACGCGGTGACGACGATGGTTTGATCGTTAGGCTCCAGGAAAGCGTCGGCGAAATGGTCCTCGATGATCTGCGCCTGATCGGTCGCATCCTGGTTGTTGAACGTGGCCTGCACCCATTGCACGAAATTGGGTTTCACGCCGATCACGTTACCGCCTTCGTTCAGCAGCAGCGCGTGCTCGAAAATCACCGGGGGCGTGTTGTTGGCGTTTCCGCCCGGGCCGCCGAACAAAGCCCATCCCCAGCACGGCGCATCCGGATAGGGATCCTGCCAATCCTGGTCCAGCTCGACCCCCGCGCCCAAATTCGGACTGGCCAGTCCCGCGAGTTGTTCATCGGTCAATGTCGGCATCGCTCGTCTCCCGGGGCGTTCCCCATGCGGTCGGCGCAGCGCCGACGCTCCGACGACTCAAACGTATCGCGCGCCGTGCTGTGAACCTGCGCCGCCGGCATTGCGGATATGCGCGTGCGAGCCATGGCGTTCACAACGCGCCAGCGCGCGCGTTTACATGCTCACGGAGCGGGAATCAAGGAATCAGCCGTGTCGCGAGGCCTCATCGATGTGTTGCTGCTGCGCAGAACGCTGCGCAAAACCAAGCATTCCGCGTCCGCGGCGCAGGGTTCGAACAAAGCCGGCGGCCGCGAACCAAAACCGACGCACGCAAAAAAAAAGGATGTCACCATGCCGAATGAATTCGAATTTCTCGAAAAGCACTTCGATCCTACCGATGTGCCGGAGGAGGCGGCGAAGACTGCGAGAGAGCGCTTCGGGCTGTTTCCCAACGCGCGTACCAGCACCGTGATCTACGGCCTGCCATGGCAGACGCTTGTCGACGCCATCGTCGCCGCAGTCGACAACTACAATTACGGCGAGATCTTCGATACGCCGAGTTTCGCGACGATGGGCGAGTTCGCCGGCAGGCCGCAGTGGAACATCATCATCACCGGCTTGCGTTACGTGAACGCCACCAGAAAGGCCGACAAGGGCGTTCCCACCTACATCCTGACCGACTACAACAACGGCACCGTGGTCGTGAATGCGCAGGTGCTTGGCAACAATCCGCCGATGCTGGGCGACATCGTGCATCTGCAGGCGGGCTTCGGCGAGTTCGTCAGCAACATCAAACTCAAGAACGAGATCTGATCTGACGTCGGCGCTGTGGGCCCTGGTGCGTGCGTTGGAGGGCGACATCGGAAGCGACGCCAGCGATTGTGGCCGCCGCCGCCGATCGTTCGCCCATCCGCCACGTTGCGTATGGATAGGATCCAACGCAACGTGGCCGTAACTGGTGGCGGCGTCAAACAGTCGCTTATTGTGGATATTTACCCTTGTATTCGACCTGGATCCACCACTTACGAGTGTCGCGGGCGAAATCGTCGGCGCGATAGTCTGCGAACTTGATCATCGCGTTCCAGTCTTTCCACAGCGGACGCGATAGCGAGAGATCCCACTCGCGGCCATAGCGATCGACAGTAGGGCTCGCGGTATCCGCCCGGTAGTCGTGCCATGCAGCAGCCCAGGCGAATTTCTCGAACTTGCCGTTGGCGCCGATGTAGACATCCTCCAGGCCGCGCGCGGGCGTGACCAGGAATTTGTCGGCCCAGCCGTTGAAGGCGTGCAAGGTCGCGAGCGGCGTTTGTAGCGCATGGGTGCCGTCGCCGCCGAGGTGCTCCCAGCCCAGCTTCCAGGTGATGCCATTGGCCTGCAAGGAGGGCTCCAGCAGCCAGTAGGCATGGGAGAAGTCCTGAGGATTCTCGGCATGATCGCGTTGCCGGGCGATGTCTGCGGTCCATCCCCAAGTCAGCTCACCAGCCGGGTGCGTTCCGGTCCAGCGCAGGCCGTAGGTCGCGGTCGATGCGCCCGCGACATCCTGGTCGTCGTGCAGATAGGCATACCCCGTCCATTGCTGCTTGCCGTGCTTATAGGCGGCATTGAGCAGGTGCGTGGACAAATCGCGTTCGCGCGCGCGTGGATCGATGGCGTCGTCGCCGGAGACGCGGTGCGCACGGTCGAGCCAGGCATAACGCAGGCTCCAGGCATCGTCGGGTTTGAATTCGAGCGCCACGGCGTCGTAAGTCTGTTCGTTCTGACGCCAGCCCACGTTGCCGACCCAGCGTTGGTTGTCGAATAGCAGGCGCTGTCGTCCGGCGGTGATGGCGAATTGTTCGTTCTTCCAGCCGATCCAGGCCTGATTGAGTTCGGCGCCGTCGGGATCGATCACGGCCGGATAGGCCGTCCGTCCGTTCGCGCCGCTGTTGTAGTCGTTTCCGGCGGCGACGATGCCTTCTCCTTCGAGCAGCGCGGACCAGCCATGGCCGAAATCGGCGCGCAGACCTGCGCGCAGACGTAGCGTGGTGGCGTCGGCGTCGCGTACGAAGGCCTGATCGTCGACATGTTCGTGGCGCAGGCGTAGATCCCACTCCGCGCTCAGCGGCGTGGCGGCCTGGGCGGAGCCGTGAATGGCGAACAGGATCGGAACCAGAAAGGCGGAGTGTTGTCGCATGACGGCTTTCCCTAGGTGTATGGACAAGAGCCTATCGGGCGTGTTTACCCGTGGCGATGACCGCGATCAAGCGCGATGAAGATGATCTGAGAAACCGATTCCGGTGGATCGGGCAAGTGGATCGCGACAACGGATGCTATTGCCGCCGTGTGCCCGGATAGGCAAAGATCATTCACCATCACGCGAGAGAGGTGCCCCGTGTCCCGTGCGCGCACAGTATGGCTGTCGATCGTTCTGGCCTGGACCTGCGCCGTCGGCGCCCCCGCAGCAGCCCAGGATGCCGGCGAAGACCTGGATATGATCGTGGTGACCGGCTCCCGGGTCGGATACCGCGAGTTGCAGAAGACGCCTGCGATCTTCGTGACCAAGCCGGGCGATTTCCTGCTGCAGAACATCGTCCTGATCAACGACAGCCGCGAGCCCGCCGTGCGCAAACGCGAGTTGCACGAGACCATCGCCAAGCTGATCGCCGCCTCCGCCGGACGCTATCGCATTCTGCACAACGGCGCCTACCGTACCGCGCTCGATCGCAACAATTACCAGATCGACCCGGAAGAGGACGAGGAACGCCCCGACAGCAGCCTAGTCAATCTGCAGGTGCGTACCGATCTCGGTGGCGATCCGGCCCGTGCCGACGAAGTGATCTCGGCGATGCGGCGCTTCATCCGCGATGCGACGCGAATCGGGCGCACCGAGATCGATCTTGACGGCGATAGCGGTCTGGCGATGAACCGCCCCGAACGGTTCCGCTACGAAATCGTCGACGCCATCGCCCGCGATTCGCAGCGATTGCTGGAAGTGATGGCGATGCAATGCAGAATCGAGCTGGAAGGCCTCAACAGCCGGATCGAATGGCAGCGTGTGTCGGCGGCTGAACTGCTGCTCTACATTCCCTACACGATGAGCATCGGGGACTGCCGCAAATCGGGCCCGTGAGCCCCATTCGATCCGCAAGGATCGCGCACGGACGCGTCGTGGCGATCAGGCCTTGGATATCAGGCCTTGGATAGATGCGCGAGCGCTTCGGTCGCGGCCTCGCGGTCGTTGTCGTCGAAAACGCTGATCCTGATGTCTTCGATCGTGCCCCGATCGAGGCAACGAACATTGACGCTGAAGCCGTCCGGATGGCTGCGCGGCACGTAGAACGATTTGACCCCGCAATGGCGACAGAACAGATGTCGTGCGATCCCGGTATTGAAGCGATATTCGGTCAGGTCTTCGCTGCCGGCCAACAACCGGAAACGCGATGCCGGAACGATCAGATGCAGGAACCCTGTCATCCGGCAGATCGAACAATTGCAGTCGAGAACATCGAGGGTCGTGGGTGCGTCGACCTCGAAACGGATGCGGCGGCAATGGCAGCCGCCGCGATGCGCGACCAGGGCGGTTGACGTTTCCCGCACCGACTCAGTCCTTGTCCTTGCCGCGACCTTTGCCCTTGCCTTTGCCATGACCGGAGCCGTCATGGCTGTCGCTGCCGCGATGATCATCGTTGCGACGCCCATGGTCGTTGGCGTGATCACGGCCGTGGCCGCGGCCGGGAAAATGGTCCTCCAGATCGCGATCCAGACGGATCGGCCGGCCCCAGCGATCGTAAGTGGGCACCATTCCGCGCTTGAGCCGATGGAATTCGGCCGAACCCGGCTTGATTCCCAGACGCTTGGCGATCACGCCCCAGCCTTGGCCATGGTCGCGCTCCCAGAGATCGACCACGTAGCGGCAGGGACGGCCGACGAGCTTGGCCAGTGCGCAAGCGAAATAGACATCGCCTGGCGCCCAGCGACGACGGGTCAATAACTCGACTACCAGATCACGCGGAGCGCCGTGGTAACGCACCATCTCGTCGACGAAGGGATCGCGATACCGGGAGCCGTAGCGATTCATGTCGCCGAGCCAGACATCGACCCATGCATCCCCGCTGCGTGGGTTCCAGCCGAAGGTGAAATCCTGGGCATGGGCGGGGGCGGCGGCGAACAGGGCCACCGCGAGGCTGGTCGAATACAAAGCGCTGGAGAGAAGGGGGCGGCGCATGAGCAGGCATCCTCTGCGGGAAGGAAACGATGGCCGGACGCCTTTCGGCGCCCGGCCATCATCATGCCATCACGGCCGTGGTCCGGCGCAAGCGATAGAAGACGTGTGCGCCGGCTTCGGTTCAGTCCTCGTGACGCCGACGCCAGTTGTCGTGGTCGTAACGGGAGCGGTGGCTGCGCCGGTCGTCACGCCAGTCGTCGCGATCATCGTAGCGGGGGTCGTAATACTCCACTCGGCAGCGGCCCCGGCTGTCGCAGCGTTGGCGGGAATAGCGACGATCATCGTGATGGCGGCGGTAACCGTAAGCGTTTCCGTAAGGCGGGCCGTAACGGTCCTCGTTACGAGGAATCATGCGGTAGTAGATCGGACGGCCATAGCGGTCGCGACGGACGATCAAGCGGTCGCGATAGCCGTAATCGCCATAGCGGTAGTAGGGATGGCCGCCGCGGATCACCACATCGGCGACATCTACTAGCACACGGACCAGGTCGTCGTCTGCGCGCGCGGTCGAAGGGAGAAGGACGCTGGCGCCGAGGGCGGCGGCGAGCGCGGCAGGGGCGAACCAACGTGCGAGGGGCGACATGTGTGATCTCCGGACAGCCGCGACATCGCGGACAGCCGCGACGATGCCGCGATCGTGGTGAACCGGATTTTAATTTCCCGGCTTCCGCACGATGAGTTCATCACGCGCTCAGGGATTGGTGCGCTGTCAAAGAAAGGGCTTCGTCGCGTTTTGGCTTTCCACACTTTTGTGGTGTGTTGTTGTGCGGTCAGCCATCGTCGGTGTGGTCAAAGGGAGCGCAGCGCCGCAGGCAATTCTGCGGCGCAGGTCACACTCCGCATGCGTGTCCGTTCCGCAGGCAATTCGGCCTGCGCCTCATGCGCCCAGGTCAAGGGATAGGGCATGTGCACGCCGCTGCCGCCCAAGCGCAGCACCGGCACGATATCCGAACGCAGCGAGTTGCCGATCATCGCGAATTCGGCCGGGGCCAATCCGAATTCGGCGAACAGGCGCGCATAGGTCGCTTCGTCTTTCTCGCTGACGATTTCGATCCGTCGGAACAGATCCGCAAGCCCAGATTCGCGGACCTTGGCTTCCTGATGGAACAGGTCGCCCTTGGTGATCAGCACGACGGGATGGATACGCGCGATCTCGGCCACCGCTTCGCGGATCCCCGGCAGCAACTCGACCGGATGTTGCAGCAGCGATTTGCCGATGTCGACGATATGGCGCAGATCTGCGGCCGAGATCCGCGCATCGGTGATCGCCACCGCGGTTTCGATCATCGAGAGAGTCATGCCTTTCACCCCGTAACCGAACAGGGCGATATTGCGTCTTTCGACCTCGTACAGCCGATCGTGGACATCGTCGAGATCGACATATCCGGAGACGATCCGTTCAAACGCATGCTGCGCTTCGCGGTAATAGTCTTCGCTGCGCCATAGCGTGTCGTCGCCGTCGAAACCGACCATGCGGAGATGAGCGTTCATTTTGGAGATCCCTCTTGCGCAGCGGGCTTGCCGGCTGCGAGTTTGTTCTTGGCAGGCCTATTCGTGGCGGGTTCCTTTGCGGCGGGCTTGTTCGCGGCAGACTTGCTCGATGCAGATTTGTTTGGAATCGGCTTGCTCGTGTCAGATTTGTCCAGTGCGGGCCTGTTGACCGCGGGCTTGCTAGGCATCGGCGTCGCGTCGGCGGGCCGCAGCGGCGGCGGTGCGAGCGCGGTCTTGTAGCGTTGGTACAGAGCCTGCACTTTCTGCAGATAAGCTTGGGTTTCGGCATAGGGCGGGACGCCGTCGTAACGCGCGACCGCGCCGATGCCTGCATTGTAGGCGGCGATCGCGCGCGTGCTGTCGTTCTTATAGAGCCGCAACAGCTTTTTGAAATGCCGGGCCCCCGCGTCGATCGATTGCGCGGCCGAAAATGGGTCGGTGACGCCGTATTCGCTTGCGATTTCGGGCATCAGCTGCATCACGCCCTGTGCGCCTTTCGGCGATAGCGCTTTATCGTCGAAACGACTTTCGGCGTGCGCGATCGCACGCAGCCAGGCGTCCTCGACGCCGGTTTTACGGGCGGCGGCCTTGAATTGGCGCGCGTGGCGGTCGAGGATGGGCGCTTCGACTTCACCTAAGCCCTCGTGTGCGGGTTCGCCTTCAGGGGTTTCGACGGTGAAGCGCAGATACACACGCGAGCCGGGCAGATTGCGCGTGCCGTACACCAGTTTTCCGTCCTGTTCGCGCTCGTAGAGGGTTCCGCTGAACACGCCCATCTCGCCCCACAGGTTCGGGGTTTGCGCCGCGTTGTCGTCGATGATGTTGGCTTCGCACTTCGATCCGGGTTCCGGCGCGGTGGACAGACTGACCGTGCCATCGCGAATGCAACGATAGACCGTGCGCGCCGAGACTTCGGTGGCGCACACGGCGACCGCTGCAAGACAGAAGGCGATAGCGAAAGAACGCGACATGCGATATCCAGATGCAGTCTGGAGCGGAAGTCGTGCTAGTCGCGGTGCGGCATTGCGCGGACGACCCACAACGCCATGCGCCACGCCAGGGGGCGGAAAGCGTATGCGGCGAGCACCGCAGCCGGCAATGCAATCGCCCAGGCCTTGAGCCAGCGCAGCACGAAACCGGGATCGAGTCCGGTATTGATCGCGGTCACCACCGCGGCGACGAAAGCCGACATGCACGTCGCCAATGTCGCCGGCAACAGTCGTTGGGCGCGCGCGGTATCATCAGGTGCCGGGCTTGCTTTCTGGTTCATGCCGAACGTACAAGTAGTTTGCGCATCCTGCGCAATTTGGGTGAAACCATCGGAATGGTCAGCATAGTGCTGGCCACGGCCATCAACAATAGCGCGGTGAAAGTTGCGCTGGTGATGATGTTCTTGTCCAGCAGCACATTGGCGAAGATGATCATGATCAGCGCCTTGGTCTGCAGCAGCCAGCCGATGATCGAGGCCTCTCCAGGCTGCCATTTCAGCAGCTTGCCGGCCAGATGCACGCCGGCCAGCTTACCGGTGAGCTGCGCAAGCAGCAGTGCGGCTGCGGCGACGAACACCACCGATCCGCCCATGCTCCAACTGGTCTTCAAACCGGTGCTGAGGAAAAACACCGGCATCATCACCAGCAAAACGTGATGACGGAGTTGATCCATCTTCTCCTGTTCGAACCAGTCGGTGTCCATCACCATGCCGGCGAGAAAGGCGCCGACCATGAAGTGCAGGCCCGCCCAGTCGGCGCCGAACGCGCAGATCGCCAGCCAGATCAGCGCGACATACCAGCGGTCGCGTTCGGGCAGAGACCGCATCAATGTGCGATATCCGATGCACACGATAGCGAATGTGATCAGGAACCCGGCCTGACGACCGATCCGCACCCAGTCCATCAGCACCAGGGCGAGTACGCCCCAGATCGCGATATCGTCGAGACTGGCGTAGCGCAAAATGCGTTGGCCGATCGGCTGGCGCAGGATCTCAAGTTTTTCCATCAGCAGGATCAGGATCGGCAGCGCGGTCACTGCACAGGCCATGCCGACGCCGACGACGAATTGCCAGCGCATACCCTTCGCGCCGATCCAACCGCCGAAACCCAGCATCACCGCCGCGACGAGGCAGCCGGCCATCAGCGGCATGCCCAGCGCCAAGCCTGCGGTGATCGTGCTTTCGCGACGGTGCTGCCAAGCCTTGCGCAGATCCAGCTCGATCCCGGCGATGCATACGAACAGCATCACCGCCCACCACGCGACGCCGTTCAAGGCCTGGACCACATCCTTGTTGAATACGAAAGCGTAGTAGTCTGGAAACCACTTGCCGAGCACGCCCGGCCCGAGCGCGATACCGGCCAGGATCTGCACTACCACCAAGGGCGCGTAATAGTCGGTGCGCCCCACCCGCCAGATCAGATATGGCAGGGCGAAGATGATCGTCATCGCAATCAGGAACAGCTCGGTCGTGGTGATGGCGTGGGGCATAATCAGAAATGGGGATAGCCGTTATCGACAGAATAGTCCAAACGCTTGTTTTTTTTGCATAACTCCCGAGAGGCAATTGAAGTTCTCACCAAGAGGATCTGACTTTTTATTACTGCAGCTAATCCCAGTTAACGACACTTTATTCTTAATGAATCCTAGGGCCTGTTCACGCGATTCAAGGACATTGCGCGGCCATGCCGAGGGCGCGCGGCAAGGAAGCGCGATGACGCCGCGCCCCGCCCCGCGCCCTCTGGCACGCCGCTGATTGGCAACGCAATGCCCCCGAATCGCGTGCACAGGCCCTAAGTGTATACAGGGAAGACTGTACGTTTGTGGGGGGCGTACGAAGACTCCGAAAGAAGATCCTTACTGCGCCTTCAAGGACGACGGCGAGCATCGTTTTGCGCTGGTTGCGCGAGATGTGCGGCTCACTGCGGTCGTGCTGATTGTGGCCTGCGCACTTAACGTCGCCTGGCCGGAGCAGCTGGACAAACTCGGCCGATTGTTTTCGATACGATCGCGTGATGACGCGCTCACGGATCGCGCGGATTGATGAAAGACAAAAACAGCATGCTTGCATCGTGACGACACATCGAAACAGCTTTGGCATAACAGCGTGCAAGGACGGATAAAACCAGGATCGAGCAGGATGGAGAGCACTTACAAACCTGAACACGCCCCCGTAGGCCCCTCGCCGATCGCGTGCTACCCTCTGGCCGTGATTTTGGAAGATGAGGCATAAGCCATTGATTTTTAATGTCAGCTCCCGTGCTTTCGTGTGTTTCACTGCGTTCTCGCTGAGCATGAGCTTTGGCGGTTGCGCGACACCGAAACCATCGGCCACCCCTGCGCAGCCGCTGAAAGAACTGCCGGCGGCGACCGGATCCGTAAAACCTAAGCCTGCGCCCGAGGCCGCGTTGCTGTCGAAGCCCCAGCAACCTCCGGAGCGCCCAGTCGCGCCCCCCGAAGTGACCGACGCGACCCTGCCGCGCGAGCAACGCATCGCCGCTTTCGTCGATTACACCGCGCGGACGTATGGCATCGATCCGCAACGTGTCCGCGACACGCTTGCGCAGGCCGAATACAAGCAGTCAATCATCGATGCGATCACCCGGCCTGCCGAAGCGGTGAAGCCTTGGCGCGACTACCGTCCGATCTTTCTCAACGAGGCGCGGATCGCCGGCGGACGCGCGTTCTATCTCGACAACCGCGAAGCCCTGGAGCGCGTGGCCGCAAACAGCGGCGTGCCGGCCGAGTATGTGGTCGCGATCATCGGCGTGGAGACCAGCTACGGTCGGGTCACTGGCAATTACCGCGTGCTCGATGCGCTGTACACGCTGGCGTTCGATCATCCGAAGCGCGCGCCGTTCTTCGCCGGCGAGTTGGCGCAGCTGTTCGCGCTGGTCAAGCAGGAACCGCAATTGGATTTGCTCGGGCTCAAGGGCAGTTATGCCGGCGCGATGGGCATGGGGCAGTTCATGCCGTCGAGCTATCGCCTATGGGCGAAAGACGGCGACGGCGACGGCCGCCGCGATCTGCTCACCCACAAGCCGGACGTGTTCGCATCGGTCGCGAA